>DUUV01000151.1 GCA_012841375.1 Candidatus Fermentithermobacillaceae bacterium | reverse complement strand
GACCAACGTACCGATCATGCATACGGGCAGGACACGTTCGGGAGGGCTGTCAAGACTCCTCAACAACTTGGCTTGCGACAGACCTTTGATAACATGAATTTCCAGATCAACTCGGGACGCGGTTTCTTACCCACGTTCACTTGACAGACTCGGACAGTCCAGGCAGGTTGTGAGCAGAACTGCGTTGTGGTAGAATAATGTCTGCGGTCGGGCTGTGGCGCAGTTTGGTAGCGTGCCTGAATGGGGTTCAGGAGGTCGCTGGTTCAAGTCCAGTCAGCCCGACCAATCTTATTCCTCCCCCGATGTGGTCGGACGAAAACGCTCCAAGTCCTCTCAACCAGACCATTAGGTTTCCGCCAGGAACAGGGATAACTCCGGCGGCGTCCCTCGTTGTCTAGGCTGGCTTTGCTCTCGACCGGTGCCCGACTGGTGTCCTTGGAGAAGGCGAGTTGGGGAGTCCAGACTACTTCTTCGCCCACGCAGGGGGCCGCAGGCGCTCCAAATCCTCGATACTCTTTGGCCAGTCGTCCTTCAATAGGCGTGATAGCGAACGGTCGGCGTATACCCGTCCTCCGGTCTGGCATCCCGGGCAGTAATTGGCCTCGTTTTCCGCATAGATGATGCGCTGGACCGGCGCGCCGCAGACCGGGCAGGGGCGCCCGTACTTCCCGTGGACTGCCATCTCGGGATGAAAAGCGGTCACCTTCTCGGGCAGATTCGGTCCTGCCTGCTCCCGCAGGCGGTCTATCCATTCCGACAAGACCTCTCTTGACGCCGCATGGAGCCTTGCGATTTGTTCAGCATCCAGGCTCGCCGTCAGCGCGAAAGGAGACAGCCTCGCTCTGTGCAGGATTTCATCTGAGTAGGCGTTTCCGATCCCGTCTACGATCGCAGGGTCAGTCAAGGCCCGCTTCAGCGTGCGGTTTTGCCGCGTGATGGCCTTTCCGAAGTCCTCGGAGCCCGACCTGAAGACATCAATCCCTCCCCGGTCGAACTCCGAAAGGCCTTCTTTCCCCCTGACCAGGTGGAGCGAAGCGCGGCGTTTTGACGATGCCTCGGTCAGGACCAGGCTCCCCTCCGGGAAATCCAGGGCCAAGAGGTTCATCTTGCCCCTGATCGCCTGGGGCTTTGGGAAGCGCCAATGAAGGCGTCCGGCGATCATGAGGTGGATGACGGCGTAACGCTCGTCTGAAAACCCCAGTACAATCCGTTTCCCAATACGGAACACTTCCTCGAGGTTTCTTCCCACGAGGTCTTTGGGAGGGGGTTCTACGGTCCGCAAAACGAAGGGGCTGGCCAGCCTGATCCCCTCAAGCGGCTGCCCTACCGCGATTTCCTGAAGGCGCTCTACGTACACGGTGATGTCGGGGAGTTCGGGCATGGCGACAACCTCTTTCCGGGGGTCTAGGAACAGCCTATCGTCTCGCGAACCGCCGGTCAAACCCAAGAGCTTGGCTGCTGACTTGCGGCGGATCTGAGCAGCGCCGGGAATCGCAAGGTGCCCGGCGCCTCCGGATCATAATGTGTTTACTCCAGGTGATATCGGGCTCCCGTGCCGCATATCTGAAGAACAGAGGGACAAGACCCTTGGCGGGCTGCCCGGGCGCTTGCCATGCAATGTCCGGGCGACTCGGTGAACTGCCGAGACAAATGGGGAGGGGATCAAAGTGAAGCGCCTATTGGCCGCAACTATTGTTCTGTGTCTGCTGGGGCTCCAGTTGTGCGGCTGTGGAGGAGGCACCAAACCCGGCGACCAGGCGAAGGGGCCCGAGGAACCCAAGGCTCCGGAGGTAGTGAAGATAGGCCACGCGGTGGCTCTCACCGGCGATGCTTCTATCTGGGGTCAGTCGGAGAGCAACGCTCTCAAGTTGTGGGTTCAGAAGGTCAACGAGCAGGGCGGTATCGACGGCAAGAAGATCGAACTGGTGACGTATGACACCAGGGCAGACTCGGTGGAAGCGGTGAACGTCGCCAAGAGGATGATCGAGCAGGACAAAGTGGTGGCGATCATAGGGGCCGCCCAAAGCGGCGTGACCATTGCTATGACGGCGGTTACCGAGCCGGCGAAGATCCCGCTTATCGGAACCACTGCCACCAACCCTGAGGTTACGGTCAAGGACGGAGCCGTAAGGCCCCATACCTTCCGTGTATGCTTCATAGACCCGTTCCAGGGTACTGTGGCCGCCCAATTCGCTGCCACCAATCTTGGGGCCAAGACTGCGGCGGTCCTCTATGATGTTGGCTCCGATTACTCATCCTGGCTTGCTCAGTACTTCATAGAGGCCTTTGAGAAGACCGGCGGCACCATAGTAGGCAAGGAAGCATTTCGTACCGGTGAGCTCGATTACCGGGCAATGCTTGGGAAGTTCAAAGAGGCAAACCCCGACGTGATGTTCATCCCGACCGCCCAAAAGGAAGCGGCCTTGGCGATGAAACAAGCCAGAGACCTGGGGTACGAAGGCAAGTTCCTTGGAGGCGACAACTGGGGAAGCCCCGACATCATCGAGCTGGGCGGCTCGGCGGTGGAAGGTGGATATTTCGTGAACCTCGCTTCCTTGGAGGACCCGGATATCCAGGACTTCATAGCCGAGTACAAGGCGGAGTTCGGGAGCGACCCGGTGCTGCCCAACCCGGTCATGGCCATTGACGCCCTTATAGTCTTGGTGGAGGCCATCAAGAAAGCCGGCTCGATGGATGGCGACGCCATCGCCAAGGCTATCGAGGAGATCAAGGACCTTCAGGCGCTGACGGGTAAGGTCACCTATGATCCCGATACGCACAATCCCCTGAACAAGCCGGCAATCATCCAGCAGATCAAGGACGGCCAGTTTATCTACGTCGAGAAGTACGTCACTTCCTAACCGGAGGGAAGGGGTTCGGGTCTCGGCCTGCCGCTCGAGGCAAGGCCGGACCTGTACTCCCGACGGCAGTCAGGACCTATCCACTTGACAGGTATGTGGAGGAACCGCCATGTTACTGCAGACGACAATAACGGGGTTGGCGATTGGCGGCATCTACGCCCTCATGGCAGTAGGGTATTCGTTGGTCTTTTCGATTCTGAACTTCTCCAACTTCGCCCACGGTTCAGTCATCATGCTGGGCGCTTACGCGGGGTATTTCGTCCTGACTCGAGCCGGAGCTCCTTTTCCCGTAGCTATAGCAGGATCTATGCTGGCGGGCGCAGTCATCGGGGTGGCCAATGAGCGACTGGCCTACAAGCCCCTTAGGGTGAGAAACGCAAGGCCGCTCTATTTCATGATAAGCGCCATGGGAGTGGCGATTTTCCTTGAAAACCTCGTTTACGCCACTCTCGGCGCCCACTTCTACTCGTATCCAGAAGTCTTGGGCCGGAGTATCGTGCGGATTGGAGAGGCTTCCATCGGGGTGCTGGACTTGTTCGCCCTGGCCTTTTCGAGCGTGGCCATCACCGGGCTCCATCTCTTTCTACAGAGGACAAAGAGCGGCCTTGCCATACGCGCGTGTTCCTTTGACATGACGGTGGCCTCGGTCTTCGGAATCCGCCTCGACCGTGTGGTGGGTCTGGTCTTCGCTATAGCCGGGGCTCTCGCAGGGCTTTCAGGAGTCTTTCTCGGGATGAAGTACATGGCCTATCCGACCATGGGTTGGATCACAAACAAGGCGTACGTCGCGGCGGTCATCGGCGGCTTAGGAAGTCTGCCCGGGGCGGTAGTCGGCGGCATTGCCCTGGGGCTCCTGGAGACATTCGTCTCCGTGTACGTCTCATCCATCATTAGGGATGTCTTCAGTTTCTCGGCGCTGGTCTTGGTTCTGTTGGCCATGCCCAACGGGCTCATGGGCAAGTACGTCGAGGAGAAAATCTAGCCGGACAACACCAGGGAGATCTGAGCGCAGCCGTCTTTTTGGGGGGAGAAGCCGTTTGTACATCCAAGGTGTTCTCACGGTCGCCATGATAAACATCATCTCGGCTACCGGGTTGGCGGTCTTTACGGGTTTCACCGGGCTTTTTTCCCTAGGCCATGCCGCGTTCATGGCCGTGGGCGCCTATACTTCCGCGATTCTGACTTACTTCCTCGGCGTCCCGTATGTCCTCGCGCTGGTCGCTGGCGTTCTGGCATCGTCCGTCGTGGCGGCTCTCGTAGGATATCCGACCCTACGGACTAGACTTAGGGGCGACTACTTCGCCATCGCCACCATAGGCATGGGAGAGGCCACCCGCGTAATACTGGAGAACCTGAAGATCACCCAGGGAGCCCGGGGCTTGCCGGGGATATCCCAGTATACTACCCTTCCGGTTGCCGCGGTTGCCGCGGCCATAGTCCTGGCATTGGCCCGCAACATGCTCGCGTCTGTATACGGCCGGAATGCCGTAGCCGTACGTGAAGACGCTGTGGCAGCGGAGATGAGCGGCATTCACCTATTGAGGACCCGGATGATATCCCTGGTGTTCTCCGCAGGTTGCGCCGGCCTGGCAGGCGGCCTGTACGCCCACTACCTCGCCTTCATCCAGCCCGTCATGTTCACCATGGTCCAGTCCACCCAGATTACCGCCGCCGTCGTGTGCGGCGGGACCGGCAGCCTGACAGGGCCCGCTCTTGCGGCGTTCGTTTTCACCGTGGCTCCCGAACTCTTGAGGGCCGCCCACATGTGGAGGCTGGTGATCTACGGGCTGATGCTGGTCCTCATCATGGTCTTCAGGCCGCAGGGACTCATGGGATATCGCGACCTCAGTTGGAGTACCTTTTCTACCCTGGCGGCCCGGATTAGGAGGAGAACGCCACATGGCAAACGCTGAGACGCGCTTCTCTCGAGTCTCCCGCCCCGCACCTGAACGCGAAGGATGTGAAGGGGGCGGGACACCGGTCATCGCTGAGTGCATAGGACTCACCAAGTTGTTCGGAGGCGTTCGCGCAGTGAGCCACCTCTCGTTCAAAGTGGACGAAGGAGAGATCTTAGGGCTTATTGGACCCAACGGCGCCGGGAAGACCACGGTGTTCAACCTGCTCACGGGGTTCTATCGCCCGACATCGGGTTCCATGCTCTTCCGGGGCCGGGATCTAGCCGGCCTTGCCCCTCCTGCCATAGTGGGCTTGGGGATCGCGCGCACCTTCCAGAATATACGCCTCTTCTCGAACCTGACGGTCTTGGACAACGTGAGGTCGGTGTTGTACCGGCACGCCCCGTATGGGTTCGCCCAGGCGCTGATAAGGAGCCCTCGAGTGAGGCGCGACGAGCGACGCGTGCGTGAGAAAGCCCTGGAATACCTGGAAGAGGTGGGCTTGGCGGGCAGGGCCTATGACAGAGCGTCTCACTTGCCTTACGGTCTCCAGAGGAAACTGGAGCTCGCCAGGGCGCTCGCTTTGGAGCCGGTTCTCTTGCTTTTGGATGAGCCTGCGGCGGGCATGAACCCGGAAGAATCCATGAGCCTGGTCGGGCTCATTGACCACTTGAGGCGGAAGCACAACCTAACCATCATCTTGATAGAGCACCACATGGACGTTGTCATGAGTCTCTCTCACAGGATCGTGGTCATGAACTTCGGCGAAAAGCTGATGGAGGGGTCGCCCGAGGAAGTACAGACCGATGTTCGGGTCATTGAGGCTTATCTGGGGGAGGAATACGCCAGTGCTTACCGTCGATAACGTATCGGTGTTCTACGGGCGGGTCCGCGCTCTGGACAGGGTCTCGATATCGGTCAACCAAGGCGAGATCGTCTCGATCATAGGCCCCAACGGGGCGGGTAAGTCGACCCTCCTATGGACGGTCATGGGCGTCAACAGGCCGGCCAGTGGTTCTTTGCGTTGGAGGGGCGAGCGGCTGCGGTCTGCCCCCGACTGGGTGGCGGCCCGGGGGATCTCCATGGTGCCGGAGAGACGGAGGCTCTTTGACAACCTGACGGTAAGGGAGAACCTCTTGATCGGAGCGTATCTCAGGAAGTGGGATCTCTCCATGAGACAGGATATGGAGACGGTCTTCAGGCTGTTTCCTATCCTGAAAGAGCGTTTGGACCAGTATGCCGGGACGCTCAGCGGCGGCGAGCAGCAGATGCTGGCCATCGGCAGGGCTATGATGGGGCGTCCGACACTCCTCTTGTTTGACGAACCGTCGCTGGGGCTCGCTCCGGCGCTTGCCTCAGAGGTCTTGCGGGCTATACAGAGGATAAGAGAAGAAGGCACCACATGTCTCTTGGCCGAGCAGAACGCCTTCAAGGCGCTTGAGATGGCCGACAGGGCCTATGTGATGAATACCGGAAGAGTGGCGCTGCAAGGGAGCGGAAAAGAGGTCTTGGCCAACCCCGAGGTAAGGGCGGCGTACCTGGGTATCAAGGCAGGGGATGAGTAGGCTCCATGAATAGGCTCCATGAATAGGCTTCATGAGTAGGTTCCATGAATAGGCTCGATGAATAGGCTCGATGAGCAGGCTTTATGAGTAGGCCCTCTGCTTCAAGACCCGGGGCTTCAACTCACATCGGCTTGGGCAGGAGCATTTGGTCAACGGGCGCTCAAGCCATAGGCGGCTCCCGGGGCCCGCACTCGCGAGCTCACCTGCAAGCGGACCTCCAAGTTGGGGAACACTTCATCATTCCACCGGGGCTCCAGTTGCGCCCATAGTTTCGGGTTTGCCCGGTACACCCGGTTACCGAACCCATAGATGTCACTCTTCAGTTCCTTCTGGACTCTATTGAGGGTCGCTCGAGCCTCATGCAGGATCAGGGCGTCAATCGAGTCCTCAAGAGCCTGAAGCAGCGTTTCGTTGGTCATGTCCGTGTCCAGGGGCCCTTCTCTTGTCTCCAAGTCTACGTGCAGCTCCACGTCCATGCGGACGACCTCCTCGTCCAGTACGGGCTTTATGGAGGCAGATGAGCGGATAATGCTCAGGGCGATCGTTTTCCCCGACCCACCCGGGTCCGGGACCTCAACCGTACCTTCTTCCAGCTTTCCCGTGGCCCACAGGTAACCTCTGGCTTCAACCCCATCAAGGAGCCCCACCATTTTGTCGTCTCGATAGGCGGCAATTCCAATGTCGATGGTGATCCCCGGGACGAACTCCCCGCTAGATGATTCCCTATAGGGACTAAGAACGGGGGAGTCGGCCGGCAGTTCGCCATCCAGGGTAATGTCTACATCAATGGGTTCCTCGAGCATAACGGCCGGGTCGGTCTGCTTGACCTCCTCGCCCTGACGCTTGACCTGTACGTCTTTGGTCTTCCTGCCGACTGTGTGCAAGGTGATAGGTTCAATGCCCGGTTCCGAAAGCTTGGCTGCGAACTCGGTGATCGTGGCGGTCATGGTCATGCCGCTGGCCGGGGCGCTTTCAGATAAACCCGCCAACGTCCGGGAGGGCAGCGGGGACAGGAATGGGCGTTGCAGGAGTCCGGCTCCTGAGTCGCAGGTGGCCAGGACCGCCGATGACCGGACCCTCGCGTTGCGGACAAGGTAGTCGATGTACTGTCCGATGCCTTCGCGGGCCAGAGACTGGCCGAAGACAACGGTGCCGATTAGCCCCGTTACGATCCTCCTTGGAGTCCTTCGCTGGGCATTGGTGATGGCCGCCCGGATGGTGGATGCCTCGTCTCGAGTAACGATTGACACTACAGGCGATTGGGAGGTGGCCGCATGAGTCCCGATCGCCAGCGCGCCGGGGTTTGTGATCTCAAGAGACACTACGACATTGTCTCCTTGCCCTTTGTCGATGCCCATCGCACCAACGATGGCTACGTCCTCGATCTCGATGCGGTCCCAACAACCGGAAAAACCGAGCGCCAAGAAGATGATGAGGGCTACGAAGCCGGTCCGGCGCATCATGATCCCCCTTTCCTCTTCTTGATGAGGTACGCGACAAAGACGGGCGCGAGGGTACCGACGGCGATGACGATGGCCCATATCCCCGTTACCGGGGTTGAGTGGAGGCGGCGCATCGTGAAGATATCCGTAATCCGGTGGGATACGGGAACCAGCCCCAGGAGGAAGAGGACGGCCGTGACCTTCCGGTGATCCGCTCCGACCGAGTCGCCGATGAGTATTGAGGACGACATGAGTAGAGCGGTCACATCGAAGGTCACGCCCATGACCCAGGCTGCCACCAGGACCAGATCCAGCCTCTCAAGAACTCCTTCGATAGAGACTGAACTCGCCAGCGCCAAGAGAGGCGTCACGCTTCTCTGAGCCTGTGCGGGTCCTAAGGCGGTAACGGCGTTTATCGCGAAGACAAGGAGAGCCAGCCCGCTTATGAGGAGGGCCGTTGCCGTTGCTTTGGGTATTTTTCCCTTCTCCGTGGTGAACCTGCCCAGAGCCAGGACCTTGAGGCCGCTCACGAGCCCCAGGAAAGTGGCCGGGACTGACGCCGCGAAGACAGGTCCAAGCCCCCGGCTCAGAACGGGCTTGAGCCCGGCCACCCGCTCGGGGCTCCAAGCGTAGAATACCGCCAACGACGCGACAATGATAACGGCCATCACTGTGAAGAAGAACTCGGACGCGCGGCCGATAGTATCGGGCCCCATCATCGCGCCGTAGCAAGCGGTCAAGAGGATCGGAATGGCCAGCGCCCACCCGGGAGTCCGTGGCATGAAGTGGCTGATGATCACGAGAGACACCAGTCGCACTCGGATAAGACACAGGACGTAGAAAGAGAGAGCCAGAATCCCGGTGGCGATGGTGCCGCCCAGACGACCGAGCAGGTCATTGGCGAAACGCCCCAGGCTCTTTCCCGGGTGTTTCATGGCAAGGTAGGCACCCAGCCATGCGATGAGTATGGCGACCCCTGTCGCCACGATCACGGAGATCCAAGCGTCCTGCATGGCTTCACCTGCATGCACCACGGGCAACAACACCAGCAGGGCGCCGATCCTCGCGAGGGCCAGCGTGAAGAAAAGCTGTCTCGGGCTAATCATCGTTTTTCGGGTCCCGTGGCTCAGGTACCCTGTCGCTCCTCACTCTATCGACCTGGGCAAGCGGCCTGGTGACCGGTTGTCGGCGGGCCGGAACCCTCACAAGTTTCCTGGAAAGCCGGGCAGCATGCCCCGGCGTATACAGGACAGAGTACGGGACACCCAAGGTCTTAAGGGATGCGATGTGGTACACCGTCGCGACCCCGCCTATGGTCAACCCCGGAAATCCCAAGATTGAGGCAAGCAGTAGAAGGGGGAACCGGATCAGGCGGTAGGCGAGTGCCTTTTCCGCTCTGGGAACCGCAAAGGAACATATGGTCCCCAGCATAGCCACGATGATGAGGCCAGGGGCCACAAACCCTGCCTGAATCGCAGACTGGCCGAGTATTACGGCGCCGAAAATACTCACGACCGGCCCGAACTGGCTGGGGAGCCTGACTCCCGCTTCACGCACGATGTCGAGCACGACTTCCGTGAAAAAAGCTGCCACGGGCAGCGGAAAAGGGACCCCTTCCTCGGTCGCCGCGATATTTAGGAGGAGCGGCAGTGGCACCAGCTCAAAGTGGAAGTTCACTATCGCCACGTAGGTTGGGGTGGCCAGAACAGAGAGGATGTAAGCGAGCGCCCTCAATAGTCTCAAGAGAGACGCCGACAACGCGTTCAAATAGTAATCTTCGGCCGACTCGATGAGCGTGAAGAGTTGGGAGGGCTGGAGCAGAGCGAAAGGAGATCCCTCTACCAGGAGCGCTATGCGCCCCAGGTTCACTTCGGCGGCTACGGTATCGGGACGCTCCGTCGTCCGCTCGAGGATGAAGGGCGAATACGGTTGCTCGGTGATGAGATCGCGGATCATGCCGGGATCGAGAACGATGTCGGTGTCTATTTCATGAAGGCGTCTTCTGAGTTCCGCCACGATTTCGTCAGGGGCAATCCCTTCAAGGTACACCATCCGAACATCGGTCCGGGATTTTCTGCCGATCATCACCTGCTCAACTCTCAACTTGGGATGCTTTAGGCGTGAACGGATGAGCGATAGGTTGTCATCGATCGACTCATTGAACCCAATTTGAGGGCCGATAACGGTGGATTCAGAAGTAGGCACCTGGAGGGCCCTTGCGGCGCGTCTGGAGGCGTCTAGGTATAAGGCTCCGGAAGCGCCGTCAATGAGCACCGCGACCTTTCCTTCCGGTATCAAAGTGATGAGCTCGTTCATGGATCTGGCTGAGAAGGTGGCACGGGCCGTGGGCAGTGTGAGCCTCAAGGTCTCCAGAGGACTCACGGTCTTCGCGGCAGTCTTGTGCACCACGTGAGAGAAAGACAGGAGCGGTTGGACGACCGTAAGTCTAACCGTTTCTGTATCGACCATGCTTCTTAGGTAGACCACTGCAATACTCAAAGGCGGGTCTCCCCGGAGCGAAAGCCTGCGGATGACCAGGTCCGAAGGCTTTCCAAGAAAAGCGGATATAGTGGCAAGGTTTTTGTTGAGGTCATTTGAGAACCCTTGTCCGCCGTGCCGGTTACCGCTTGTCCCTCGGGTTAGGCCGGGGAGCCGCCCGAGCCGTCTGAGAAAGCGAAAAGGGTTCATCCATCTCCTCCTATCCTCCGAGAGCTTTTCATATTCTTTCCGCGCGGTGGAACCGGGATTCACAAAGGCCGGTGGAAGAGGGACGGTTTCGGGGTTCAGTCCCCGGGTCTGACGAGCGTTATCAGGGTAACCTCGGGCGGACAGAGAAACCGCGCCGGGATGTGGCTCATGCCCACGCCTCTTGTGGTGTAGACCCAGTGGGTGGGGGCCTGGGCGAGTCCCATGGGATATTCCGCTCCTAAGGGCGGGAGGAGTACCGAGCCCACGAACGGCAACCGGATCTGACCTCCGTGAGAGTGGCCTGAGATCTGCAGAGATATGTCGTGCTCTGGTCTAACCAACAACGCGACATCAGGTTCGTGTGCAAGCAGGATTACCGTGGATCCTTCCGGAGCGCCGACTACGGCGTCGTCAATTGAGGGATGGCCCAGGAGTGCCGTATCGATCCCGCACAGCCAGATGCCTGCCCTCAATGATACGCCCCGGTTAACCAGCATCTCGACTCCGGTTAGGTCCTGGAAGTTGGCCGCTTCAGTCCACCTGTCCCAGTTGCCCGGAACACCGTACACAGGACTGAGGGGCTCGAGGGCTTTGTCTATCTCGGAAAGGGAAGTCGCTTCTTCGGCAAAATCGCCTACTATGACGGTCACATCGGGTTCGAGCCCCACAAGCCTCTGTACGGCTGACCGGATGGTGGATATACGGGTGGTCTCGACGTGCAGGTCAGCCATCACTCCAATGGTGAATCCGTCCAGTTCCTGAGCAAGCCCGCTTATGGGTATGTCTACCTTCTCCAGCACAACTATGCGGGGCTCAACATAGTAGGCGTAGGCAACGGTCAGCGCCAAGAGGATGAAGACCAAAAGACCCACGCGGAACTTGAGACGGGATATCAAACCGGGACTCCTCCCAAAGGAGATCCTATGCCGTGCAGGATGTTCTTCCTCACCAATCCATAAAGCTCCTTCTGTCCAAGTGTGGAAATTGGTGTCAGCGACCGTTCCGCGCAGGCGGGCACAGTCTTCCGGAGAAGCAGCGTGGCAGCGAAACCGGGTGTGGCGGTCAGCCCTTCGGACCTCGTGAGCACCGCAAGCGCCCCTTGAGGGAAACCGTGATCTTTGCCATAATCACATCGTCCCAACTGCGTGTATTGTGATACAACCACAATAGTGAACACTGTGGGCAAGAGCTAAATACCACTAACACAAACTCCTCATGTCGTAGTACATTTGTATGGGCGTGAGCCTGCACTTCACGAAAGGGAGCGGTGAAATGAGAAAGAGAGCATCATTTCTAGCGGTGCTTGTCCTCATGCTTGTCATGCTGGCAGGCTGCACAGGCACCCCGGCCGAGCCACCGGAGCCACCGGTGTCGCCGGCCCCCAAGGTCGCCAAGATCGGCCTCGGTCATCTCACTTCCATCTCGAAATCTACCGACCTTAAGGTAGGCGAAGACGGTAATCCCGTGCCCCCGGCCGGTCAAGTTGACACCGTCATTACCGCGGTAGCTTTCGACGCCGATGGCAGGGTCGTGCAAGTCGCCATAGACACCTCGCAGTCTAAGGTGGCTTTCGACAAGGATCTCGGGCTGGCGACGGATGTATCTGTCTTGGGAGAGACAAAGGTTGAGATGAAAGACAGGTACGGCATGAAGAGGGTCTCGACCATACAGAAAGAATGGTTTGAGCAAGCACGCGAACTTGAGAAATGGATGATTGGCAAGACAGTGGCGGAGATCAAGGCCATGAAGACCATGGAGCGTGACCCCTCCCATCCTCATGTTCCTGACGTCCCCGAGCTGACCTCTCTCGTTACCATCACTGTTCAGGACTACCTTGCGGCCGTGGAAGAAGCCTACAACAACGCGGTGGCAGTACCGGAGGGCGGCGCCAAGTTTGGTCTCGGTCACGTGATTAGTCTTAGCAGCTCCAAGGGCTATGCGAACGTGAACGGCACTGAGACCCTGCCTCTGGCCCAGGTGAACACGACGCTCGCCGCGACTCTGTTTGACACCGACGGAAAAGTCGTTGCCACCATTCTAGACACCTGCCAGACCAAGGTAACCTATGACAAAGACGGCAAGGTTACCAACAGGACCGCTGACCTCAAGTCCAAGAAGGAACTGGGAGAAGCTTACGGGATGAAGAGAGCTTCCACCATCGGCAAAGAGTGGTTTGAGCAGGCGGAGGAGCTCGAGAAGTGGATGGCGGGGAAGACCGTCTCCCACATCAGGGACATGAAGCTGACCGCCGGCGGCGACCACCCCGGAGTTCCCGACGTTGCGGAGCTTAAATCTCTGGTCACAATGACCGTCGGAGACTACATCGCTGCTGTCGAGGAGTCCTATGCGAACGCCAAGAGCGTGATCCAGTAGGACGGATCTTTGGGCTCCCCCGTCTTGGGGCGGGGGAGTCCTTTTGTCTTGTTGAGTGCAGGGCATTTGGCTAATATTAGTGGGTGGTGATGCGGTTGCGACAGATTATCACGTGGGCAGTCGTTGGCCTTGTGGCCTTGGCCGCGCTGGCGGTTTTCCTGCGCGGAGATCTGAGGACCGCAACCAAGTATGCCAAGTACACGGATAGCTTCTTCGACACGTTTGATACCGTCATCACGGTTGTCGCCTATACCGGAAGCGAGGAGGATTTCCGGGAAAGCTTCGAGAGAGTTCACCGGCGATTTCAAGAGCTCCACAGGCTCTATAACATATACGAGAGCTACGAGGGCCTCAACAACATGAGGACAATCAATGAAAATGCCGGTGTGCGGCCTGTGAAGGTCAGCCGCGAGATAATCGACCTCATCTTGTTCTCCAAAGACTGGTACGCGCGGACGGGGGGCCGGACAAACATCGCCATGGGGGCCGTCCTGCGGATATGGCACGACTACCGCCAAGCGGGCATGTATGATCCGGAGGGTGCCGAAGTCCCGCCGGTGGAGGCTCTTGCGGATGCCGCCCTCCATACCGACATTGACAAAGTCATCGTGGACGAGGACGAGGGCACTGTGTACCTCGAAGACCCGCGTATGTCTCTTGACGTCGGCGCCGTAGCCAAGGGTTTCGCAACCGAGCTTGTGGCCAGGGAGCTGGAGGCAGAGGGGATGGAGTCGGTCCTCTTGAGCTCGGGCAGTAGCATCCGGGCCATAGGCAAGCCCCTTGACGGAGAGAGAGAGAGGTGGGGGATAGGCATCCAGGATCCCGAAGCCTCCATTTTCTCCGATGAAGAAGGTCTTCTGGATGTAGTCTTTGTGAGAGACGCCTCCGTGGGGAGCAGCGGAGGGTACCAGAGGTACTATGTGGTCGATGAGAAGATCCTGCATCACATCATCGACCCTGAGACGCTGATGCCGGGCGAGTACTATCAGGCGGTTACCGTCAAGACCGATCATGCGGGACTAGCGGACTTCCTGTCTACCACCCTCTTCCTGCTGCCCTACGATGCCGGCAGCGCCCTCGCTGAGAGCCTGGAAGGGGTCGATGCCCTCTGGGTGATGCCCGATGGCGAGATCCGGGCGACCCAAGGGATGGAGAAGATAATGAGGAGCAAAGGCGCATCCGGAGCCCGGGCAGAATAGCCTAATCCGGTTGCCCCGGGCCAATGGACTTCGCCTCTCGGACCGGGCGTGCTATAATGTCATTCGAATGAGAAAAGTTGGGTTTTGCCAGCGATGTGATGAAAGGAGGGCCCGCGGGTGAGTAGAGGGCAGATCACCGATCTTCTGCTCCACAGACATGTGATCACGCATGTTTGGGGACGGCACCAAGGGGTCACCATGCCCTTTTCAACCCTTAGCGGCCGTCCCGAACCGGGCTAGACCGGTTGACAGTCAGAGATACCAAACAATCAAGGGCCGGACCGCCGGCCCTTCTTCATTAGGAGTATCGATCTGAACTTACCATCTCCGAGCGTGGGCCGGCGCGGCACGAGGATGCGCCGGGGGAAGTCACAAGAGGCCAATGTGTACTGCATGAAGCGAGGAGGTTGTTACCGTGCCGATGCCACACGCGGAGATGAAAAGACTCATCCAGAAACGTTTGAGGGGAACCGATGGGGCTCTGCGCCTCAAGATAGCCCGGGAATGTATGGCCATGCTTCCAGGGTATAAGCAGGGGCCCTATGCCGATCTGCGCAAGTGGCTGCTTGCAGAGATGGAGACGACCAGGAAAAGGAGAGAGGCGCGCCACTCGGACGGCGCCTTTGTACCCCGGGATGGTGACGCGAGGGTCGTCCTCCTGGGACCGCCCAACGCCGGCAAGTCGTCGCTCTTGAAGAGCCTTTGTGGAAGCAGCGTAAAGGTGGGAGACTACGCGTTCACCACCGTGCGGCCCATAGCGGCTACCCTTGTACTCAACGAAGCCAGGATCCAGCTGGTTGAGATACCCGGTCTGGTCGAGGGCGCGAGAGAGGATAGGGGCAGCGGCCGTATGTATCTGGGCGCCGCGCAGGAAGCCGATGGCTACATCCTTGTGCTTCCTCTGGAAGGGCCGGAGCCCGGCGAACTTCTGTCTAGCGACGCCCGCTCTCAAGGCGGCAACCCTCAAGGCGGTCCGTCTCAGGGCGTCCACCTCAAAGACGGTCACTCTCAAGGCGGCAACCTCAAAGGCGGTCCGTCTCAGGACGTCCACCTTAGGGGCGGCCACCCTCAAGGCTTACCGTCCCGGTTCGAACGCTTTCTCGCCGAGGCAGAGGCCGTTCTTTCTGTCAGGGGCTATATCGTGGCAGCCACAAAGGCAGACCTGCCGGGCGCCGGGGCTGTTCTTGAAACCTTCTGCGCGCGCTTCCCGGGGCGAACGGTTGTGCCCATATCCACAACGACAGGTCAGGGGCTTCAAGGGCTGAGGGACGCCATCTGGGAGATGACCGGACTCATGCGGGTGTACAGCAAGCAATCATCGGAGGACCGGCCTTTCATCGTGCCCCGGGGACTCACGGTACAGGGGCTGGCCGAACACATCCATGTGGAGCTGGCCCAAGAACTTGAGAAGGCAGCCGTCTGGGGACCTTCAGCGAAGTTCCCCGGCCAGATGGTAGGCAGAGACCATATGCTTAAGGACGGTGACACCGTCCGGTTGTTCAGGCGGAGAGGGTAGCTGCGGGATCGGCCCTCCGGCAGACTACTCCTTTTGTCCCAAACTTGACGATCTGAGTCACAAGGGGTATAGTCTCGAAAATGCGTGAAAGCGATGACGGGGACCAGTAGCCTTTGGAAACGAAGCACAGCGAACCGGAATGGTGAGAGACCGGTCTTACGCCCAAGGCGAACAACACCCCGGAGTGCCGCCCGAAACCGCCCGGTGAGACGGGAGTAGACGCGGACGGACCTGCGCCGTTATCAGCAGCCGGGTATCGGACCGGATGACGACTCTGCGGCGAGTCGATGCCCCGTTTCGGGATTCGTCTCGGGAACTCGGCGGCTGTGTCCCGTACCCTGGTGAGTTGGGTCGATCCGGCCAATTAGGGTGGCAACGCGAGCAAAGCCTCGTCCCTTTGGGACGGGGCCATTTCATTTCTGGAGGGTTCATAGTGGAAAAAACCGAGACCTATCTGGAGTACCTTAAGTCTCCCGAGGCCCAGGCCGTGTTCAGACTGAGCCAAGCGGTTACCGATT
Source organism: Candidatus Fermentithermobacillaceae bacterium (assembly GCA_012841375.1). GTDB lineage: Bacteria > Bacillota > Sulfobacillia > Fermentithermobacillales > Fermentithermobacillaceae > UBA3951. The sequence continues at coordinate 1,645 of DUUV01000151.1, read as the reverse complement.
CGCTAAGGGAGTATCTGAGAACCTGTGGATTCGTTGAATTCCTTCCGCCCGTCGTGTCCAGCGTGACCGACCCCGGGCTGAGAGGGGCCGAACGTCTGCCGGTCTCCCTATATGAGACCAGAGCTTACGTCATGAGTTCTATGGTATTCCACAAGCAGGTATTGGCTACGGCGTTCTCCCGGATCTACTCGTTCTCTCCGAACGTGAGGCTCGAGCCGGCACGGAATGCCGACTCAGGTCGCCACCTGGTGGAGTTCTGCCAGCTGGATCTAGAAGAAGCCGGCGCTTCTCTTGACGACAGCATGAGACTGGCCGAGGACATGATAGTTGCCACCGTGTCGAGCGTACTTGACCGGTGCCGCCCTTTTCTCGACGCTTTGGATAGGGATCTATCCGTGCCCAAGGTCCCGTTCCAGAGGATTACCTACGACGATGCCCTTCGAGAAGCCGCCAAGTATGACCTGGAAATTCGCTACGGTGACGAACTGCCCCAGACCCTGGAGGCGCAGATATCCAGAGAGGCCGGTGGGTTCCTGTGGGTGACCGACTATCCCAAGAGCTGCAGGAGCTTCTACTACCGCCAATCAGAGGACGGTGGATCCGTCCGCAGTATGGATCTCCTGTATCCAGAAGGGTTCGGCGAGGCCATATCCGGTGGGGAAAGAGAGTACAGGCCCGACGTGATAACCAAGCGGATACTTGAGGCAGGCCTCGACCCCGCGGAGTTCAGAGAGTTTCTCGCCATGGCAGACACCGGTCTCCGGCCCACAAGCGGATTCGGAATCGGTATCGAACGGTTGGTGCGGTACATCGCGGGTGAGAGCGAGATCGCCAGAGTCAGGCCCTTCCCCAAGACACCGGGACGCATAACCATGTAAAAGAAATTCGGCTCTCTAGCAGGACTTTTGCTCCGGATCGCAGAAATCGTAACATATGGATTTCGGCCGGGTGTGAGCAGGCTGCCCATGGCCGTTCATATCGTGCTTGGGAGGCCCGCGATGCCGGAGCGAGCGAGGAGAAAGAAGGGTTGGGTGCGCATTGCTTTTGTCTGCGCTTTCCTTGCCCTTGCGATCGCCTTGGTGGCGGCGGTCGATCACCTGCCCTCTCTGGCTCTCCTCAGGAGTGAGGTGCAATCTGTGAGAGACCGCTATTTCACAGGCGCTCAGGTTGAGGGCGCAGAAGCCAGAGAGGTCGACCCGGAACAGGTGCGCGCCGCAAGAGACATACGATACCTGGATTCAGAGCGAGAGTGGCTTCTTCAGAGTCAGATGGCCAACGGAGCCATCGCCCAGAACCCGCTGCAGGACCTGGTCGTACCGTACTTCGCAAACATAGCGGCCAAGACCATGGTGGACATCGACGCATCCAGAGCCAGGGCCTACATCTCATGGTACCTTGAAAATATGAACAGGCCTGATAGAGGTGGGCTCTCGGGTACCATTTACGACTTCGTCATGAAAGACGGCGAGCTTGTGCCCACCCACAAGTATGATTCGGCAGACAGCTATGCCGCCACTTTTCTGTCGCTGGTGGCCTATTACTACCACCGTACAGGGGATACCGAATTCATAACCTCGAACCTGACTGCCATTGACCTGGCCGCTCAGGTGATACTTGAGCTTCAGGATGACGACGGCCTCATCAG
>DUUV01000146.1 GCA_012841375.1 Candidatus Fermentithermobacillaceae bacterium | reverse complement strand
CAGCTGGGTATGAACAGTTGCAGGAAGCCTGCAATAAGATCGGTCATTGTGACACTGGTTCAGCCGTTATCACGCCCGGCTTTAACCTGAAAGCCAAATTCATTATCCATGCAGTCGGTCCCAGATGGAAAGACGGTAAGCACAAGGAGCCAGAGCAGCTTTATGGAGCATATTATAAGTCGCTCGAACTGGCAGCTACCAATAGCTGCCGGTCCATTGGATTTCCGCTAATCTCTGCCGGTATCTTTGGCTATCCCGTACAGGGTGCCTGGTACCAGGCATTCGACGCATGCAGAGATTATCTTGATCAGCATAAAGATGTATCCCTGGATATCGTGTTTGCTGTACTGAACGACGAGATCATTGAGGTCGGCCACAAGGCTCTGCTGGGAAGCGGTGCTTCTCGTTACAAGATTGCGGATAGAAACGACTGGACAAGGCTTGATATGCCGGAGCAGCACGATACTTTTGTCTTCCAGCGACCGTTTACAGCGCAGCAGATGGCGGCGCTTCGTCGTGGCAACATTCCTCAGGAAATGGAAGACAAATGGTTCTGGTTTATGGAGGGCGATACGCTCTTCGCGCACCGCAGCTGGACAGGCATTTGCATTTATCGGATTGATTTCAAGCCTGATAATAAGCATGTTGTGACGGTAAACCGGGATCCGGAGCAATATAAATGCACAAGTACAGAGGAGGACGCTCAGCAGCTGAACAATCTGCTGAACTGGTGGACTCAGGACAGCTATGATTACTATCATGAATGGCTTGCCGAGACCGTAGATACGCTCAAAAAGACAGGAAAGATCCCGGACAAGCTTAAGGTGTCCGGTCAGGAAGTGGATGCATATTTCTTCCACAGGCCGGAGGAACCGCACGGCTATCTGAGCAATTGGTATACATCGCCCTTTGATCTGGATGGAATGCACTTCTCTTCTGTCGAACAGTACATCATGTATCGGAAATGCGTGATCTTTGGAGATGAGAACTCTGCCAAGGCCGTGCTGGCGACGGAAGATACGGCAACACAGCAGGCCATTGGCCGCAAGGCAGCTGGGTATATCGGCTCCGTATGGGCTGGAATGCGACAGATGGTTGTGTTCCGTGGCCTGATGGCTAAATTCAGACAGAATGAAGATCTGAAACAGAAGCTCCTGGATACTGGGGATGCATATCTTGTAGAGTGCGCGGGATCAGATAAGATCTGGGCCTGCGGGATCCGGTTAAATGATGACAAGCGTTTTGATGCGGCAAATTGGACCGGTGATAACATTCTCGGATTTGCGCTGATGGAAGTCAGAGAAATGCTTAGAGAGGCAGTAGAGTGAGTAAGAAAGCTCGATGGATTCAGCATACACATATCTTCCGCAAGGATGAGTATGAATGCTCAGCCTGTGGTTACTACGCCGACAAGCCATATGTCACCTGCCCGAACTGCGGTACTCCGATGAAGGGCTCAAAATATGATCCTTCCTGGGTAGATGAGATGGAAATGATTGACGCCATATTTGACGATTGATTGCTACATGTTCTAATAACAAGAGGCCTGGAGCCATAAACTCCAAGGTCTCTTTTTCTACGTTGACGCAAAAACGCGTCAACATGGTTTAATGCCTCTGAAACAGCTTTGTAACCTATTGCGTTTTCGGTTTTTCTGTGTATAATGGCTATCGTAAGCAATCCGCTTCCAATAGAACAAGAAATGAGGTATTGAATATGCGCAGCAAGAGCACAGAGCTCATGGAGCAGATCAGTAACTATATCGGAGATTATTACAGGCAGCATCATTCAACGCCTACCACACGGGAGATCGCCTCTGCGGTTGGACTCTCTCCTGCCGCCGGATATAAATATCTTGTGGAGATGGATAAACGGGGGATGATGTCGTACGAGAATGGTGAGATCACAAACCTTCCCAAGATCAGCAAGACGCCGACAGGATACTTCTCTGCCCCTCTGGTCGGCAGCATCCGATGCGGCGATCCGGAGAGAGAGGAAGCAGAAGTCGAGATGTATGTCAGTCTTCCGGAAGCCCTTTTCGGTAAAGGCGAGTTCTATCTCCTCCGGGCTGCCGGTGACTCCATGGAGGATGAAGACATCTGCGATGGGGATCTTGTCCTGATCCGGAAGCAGCCGAACTGCGAGGTCAGCGATATCGTTGTCGCCCTGGACGAGAACGGCGAGAATACGCTGAAGGTCT
>DUUV01000020.1 GCA_012841375.1 Candidatus Fermentithermobacillaceae bacterium | reverse complement strand
GTCTTTTTCCCGTAACCATTCCGGCTGTTTCCGGACCCATCCCCGAGCAATGAGTGCTTCTCATATCCCAGATGTTTGTCCATCTCCGCCTCGAGCATCTGCTCTATTGTCCCTCTGAACAGGTCCTTCAATAGATTCTGCACGTCCTGCATTGTCGTACATTCTTCTGCCAATAGCTTTACTAATTCCAGTTTCCTTTCGTCCATTGATGACAACTCCTTTCATGGATATTATCACCAATTACTCGAAACTCTAAATATTCTCCAGGGGGACGGAGTAGTGTGTCACTACTCCGTCCCCCTGATACAACTTCAATAAACTGTGATCAGCTCAATTGCTTCAGCAACGACTTTTTCGATATCCTTGCCGGTGCAATCCAAAGTAACGTCACTGTAAGTCGAGTACAACGGTGCCCGTTCATCGTAAATATCCCTAAGGGTTTTCCCTTCGGGGATCACGATGCCGCGAGTTATGATGTTCCTGACCCGTTTTTCGATCTCTTCATACGGAACATACAGGTAGATAGAAATACCCGATTTTCTTAATTTCTTCATAGCCTTTGAGGAATAGACCACGCTGCCCCCTGTGGCCACAACACAGTTAGAGAGTTCCAGGTTCGATACGACGGATTCTTCGATTTCGAGAAAGCGTTCCAGCCCGTCAGTGCCCAAAATTTCATACAGCAACCGGCCTTCCTGTTTTTGGAGGACAATATCGGTGTCGACGAAGTTCATCCCCAAAGCTTTTGCAAGCAAAACCCCGATCGTACTCTTCCCGGCCCCGGGCATTCCAATAAGTATTATGTTCATGGCCCTCACCGTCTTTTTCCTGCCCCGACAATCAACTCTTTACGGATCTCCAAGATGTGCGGAGCAGTATGTATTTCAGATCGACGTAGCTGCGTTGAAACTGGCTTGAATAGTATTCGCCGTACTCCACAAAGGTGAATCCGCACTTCTCAATGACCCGGCGCGACCGGTCGTTTTCTGCAAAGTGCCCGCAGGTAAAGGCGTCGAGCCCAAGCTCGCTGAAACCATAATCGATTACCGCCCTGACCGCCTCCGGCATAAGCCCCTGTCCCCAGTAATCCTTGGAGAGCACATATCCGATATCCTTGACTTTCAGATCCCTGTATCTCTCGTCCTCGTTCGCCCATGACCGGTGGATTCCCAGCGAGCCGATTACCTTTTTGTCCGCCTTGTGAAACAAGGCAAAGACCTCTTTACCTTCAATGAAGGACTTCAGCACGCGTTTGGAATCTTCGATCGATTCATGGTGAGGCCATCCGGCCATTTCCCCGACACCGGGGACGGACGCATAACTGTAGAAATCATGCAGGTCCGACTCTGTGAAAGCACTCAGGATCAACCGTTCGGTTTCGATCGTGATTTGCGATGTGTCAACGCTTATATCCATGTTTTCATCCGACCCTCCACTCCATGAATCCCGCCGTGAACGGCATATGATCGAATTTCTTTGTCCCGGTATGTACAAACCCGTTGGCGGCATACCAATCCCTAAGCACGGTGTTTTCCTCGATGATGCCTATGGTGATTTTGCAACCGCCGAGTTCTTTCATTTTTTCCTTGCAGAAGTCCAGCAATTCCTTCCCGTATCCGCGACGGCGGTGTTCCGGCAGAACGTCCAGATTATTGAGTTCGAAAACACCCCCGCCCAAGTCGGTAAGCGACACGAATCCGACAAGCCTGCCGTTGACAAAATAACCGTAAGGATAATATCCTTCCCTGATCCTGTCCGCCAAACGTTCATTCGTTATGAAGCTC
>DUUV01000022.1 GCA_012841375.1 Candidatus Fermentithermobacillaceae bacterium | reverse complement strand
TGCGGAGATCGCGGTAGCCATGTTAATCACTTCCAGGCTTTTTCACAATCTACAAGTGGGCTCCGCATTTGTCAACAGATCACTGGCTCTAGATCTCTGACTGTGGGATCGGAGGGGTAGGCTAAAGGACAGACCTGTGGCAAGACGGGAGCAGCGGCTCGACGACATGCAACGTGGCAACAACAGCTTGAGGCCGCGGTACATGTGAACGTGACCCAGCTTCTGGGCGCCACGGTCTTCCCAGCATACGGATGGTTCCCTAGTAAATTCCCGACTCGCCAACATATAGGAGGAATCCTAGGGATCGTCTCGAAGTAGTTCATGGGCAAGCAGACAGGAGTGCAACTCCGTCTGCATACGAGGAGGTGACATCCATGAAGTTACTTGTGTTGCCCACCAGGCCGAATCGTAGCTACGAACCATGCCCAACACATGAGTGTACAACAGCCTGTCCCTGCATTTCGCATGATCCATGTGAGCCAGTAAACAAAGCCCCTCGGTGAATCCTGTATGTTGGAATAGCTGGCGCTCAGCCGCCAGCTATTCCAACACGTCCTAATGTCCGTACGCGGTTATGGATAGAAGAGCAGGGGCACCTATCGCGGTTTGTGAGTACTCCGCATGTGGTCTGGCCTGAGTCAAGAAGAGCACGGTTCCAGTCTTCGGTTCTGGGTCTATCCAGACCCGTGATTGCGCATCTTAGCCTACACGGAGACGAGCGTACGAAGGAACTTATCCAGGGTTTTTACGCTACGCATTAGGGACATACAGCACACGGGGCAGACAGGGGACTCCGTAGACCGTCTGATGAGCGTTGGGTATGCGAAGCTTCAGACCGCCAGCCCGGGGCTTGAGTTCGATTGTCGCCTCCTGAGGGGTTGAGAATGTGCGCTCAGAAGTACGTCGTCCCAAGAACGACAACGAATGGAGTGTCCTTGCAGAGCTTTACGGCCGAGACACTGCAGTTGCCAAACAATTCCTATGGAACGGGGAAGCGAGTACTAGTCTATCGCTTTCGCTTCTACGAAAACACAATACATTTGCCATAGTGAGCAACAGCGACCTATGCGGCGGCATCATTATCACGGAAATAGACTATTGGAACCGAAACGCGCTCGTTTTCCTGGAGATAGACTCTGTAGATAGCACAGCAATATCATCCATAGGCGCTGCACTGAGAGTTTTTCTATTCGATGACAACTTTCTGCATCGTGCGTACGGTCCCGTCAACCTACAGACTGCGCAGTACGCAAGGGACATGGGTGCACTTACAGAAGGTTATCTGCCTGACGTTTCCAGAAGAGCACCGTCGGGAAAGTACACCATCATAGGCATAGTCAGGAACGATCCATGAAGGAGGTGCTGCAGTTGGTCCTCATAGCGCTGTCTTCCAAGGAATACTTAACCTGCTTAGCAAGCAGTCGCACATGGGCATTTCCAAATCAGCCTCGGTGGGGCAGCCTTCTTCTTGATACACCTAAACCCACCCTACCAGTTTTCCGAGCCCAGTCCACATATGGTAGTGTGGACACATTGGTTATGAGCCTCAGTCTATTTGCCCGGCGAGCCGAAGTGTGCTTGTTGAACGAGCAAGGGCAACTGGTTCACAGGACAATAAGAGCGATGTGCGAGCACATTTCGAATGCATGGGGTCTTGATCACATACTGACACGACTCCCGGCGGGTGATAACCTCCACGAGTCTCTGCTACAGGCTGGCTTCGTTGTCGCGGCCGTCCTTCGGGAGCATTTGCGGCTTAGTAGAGACACGTATTCTGATGTGAATCTATATAGCCTTCATATGGAAAGCGAGGGTCGGAGTGATGCAGAAATACCGATTGTCAGCGTTTAACGTCACTGTTCAGACCGACAGGGGGTCGGAATTGCTGTACAACTCCAATACTGGTGCGGTCCTTGAGGTTGCGGCGCCCCTGAAAAACATCCTGGAGAATGGCATTGACCTTCTATCGTACAGCGCACAAGAACGACTTCTTGAGGGTGGGTTCTTGGTGGATGCGGAGGACAACGAGCTGGAAATGGTAAGATTTCGATATGAGCGGGCCAAACACTCTCCTATCCTGGTACTGACGTTGTGCCCTACTCTGTCCTGCAATCTCCGGTGCGGGTACTGCTATGAGGGGGAACCCACGGTGCAGCCTGTAATGTCGGAAGAGGTGATACGCAGAATTGTTGATCTAGCTGCGAAGATGGGCAGATCGGGGGTTACGATAACATGGTACGGGGGCGAACCGCTACTGGCCAAGGACCTATTGGTAAGCATTCAGAAGAGGATAAGCGATGTGGCGCCGGTGATGCATTGCTCGATGGTTACTAATGGCACCCTGCTTGACGCCAGAACCTATGAGATGCTCGTTAAATGCGGCCTAAAGCGCTTCCAGATCACGGTGGATGGCATGCCTCATATACACAACACGCGGCGAGCAACAATCACAGGTAGAGGAACTTTTGATGCGGTTATTAACAACCTAAGGCAAATCCAAGCTGATCATTCAACGATTTCCATCAGGGTGAACCTGGATCGTTCCAACCTAGATGGCTATCTTAACCTCATGCGCTTTTTCGCCGGTGATGCAAGACTTGCTCGATACGTCAGAGGTATGTACCCGGCTCGCGTTACCAACTGGCCCTCGGTACCCTGTAGATGGTCGGCTCTGTGCTATTCAGAAGAGGAGTTTGGCACAGAGTACCTTAGGCTAGCCGACGAGGTTTATGCGGCCGTTGGTGAGAGCATTGTACAGGTGCCTGTGCCGAGGAATACATACTGCTCTGCATCGGCCGAGAACAGCCTAGTGATAGGACCTCTTGGCGAAATATACAAGTGCTGGACAAGCGTAGGGAACCCCAGCGCTATTGTAGGTTATGTTGGCGAGGATATGGTTCCAAACAAGGCCGAACTCGATTTCTGGAGATCATGGACCCCTTTTTCTAATGAACGCTGCTGTTCCTGCAACATTCTCCCTGTATGTCTAGGGGGTTGTCCCGCAATGGTCAAGAGCAAAATGGTTGCGATCGGACACCAGTGCGTTCGAGAAAAACACATTATCGGCGAGGTTCTTCTGAGGGCACAGAGGAGGCTCATGAATGAACGAAATGTTCAATGTCAGGAGGGTCTGGAGTCACGAAGACAGTAGATCGTTCAGCGAGATCTTCTGTAACCCAGGCTACCTTCAATTTGGGATACTCAGTCGACACACGTCGCCAACTTACACGTTCAGAAGCGTTTTGGATGGCCTGAACAGGGACGATCAGGCCTATTACATTGGTTCTCTGGGCGGAGCGGACGTTCTGGCGCTGCAACTGTCTCATGTCGATAGGCATAACGCAAGCGCCGAGATTCACCTGGCTTCGACACCGCCTGTCTGGGGATCGGGATTGCTGGCACCAATTGGAAGGCGAATGATGGCTCTCTTCTTCGATGAACTCATGTTGCACCGAGTGTATGGCTTCACCCCAGACTGGAATGAGAGACTTATCAAGACTGTGCAGCTGGCTGGCGCTCGCGTCGAGGGCCGTATCAGAAAGGGTTGGTACAGCGATGGCAGATGGCACACCACGTGCGTGATTGGTTTGCTGGCCCATGAGGCGATCTACCACGGGAGGAGGGGTTAGCATGTCGGCGCTGATTGTATGTCGCGTTCCGGAGATCAAAAGGGCCCTGAAAAAACACATGAGGCAACCAGCACTTGCCACTATAGGAGACGAACTAGGATGCGTAGGTTTTCTTGAGGGCGTCCCTTGCGGTGTGGTGGAGAAGAATGAGAGCACACGTGGGACAAGCGAACGATACATAGTGTCGATTGCTTCTGACGAGAGCATTGAGGACAGCAGCGTAACGATTCGATCAAATGCTGAGACGGACTGGATTCAGCGAATGGTGTCACTCTGGGTTGCTGACGAGGAGGCACTAGGACACAAGATACGAGCAACACTTGGCGCACCCTTAGGGACCAACGAATGCATAAGAGTTGAGGTCTTGTATCGGGCAGAATCGGATGCGGAAATGGGTTTTGCCATCACGGCCCTGGTTAGGTTACTGGCGGCCAAGTCTGAAGGTGTCAACAAATGACTGAGCTTTCAAAGTACCTATCAATGCTGCAGAACCTGATCTCGGAAACCATAGGCAAACAAGTGGCATCTATCACAGAGGCAACCACCCTAGCGGATCTTGGTCTGGACTCACTAGACACGTTTCAAGTGGTGCTGCTAGTCGAGTCCAGATATGGGGTAATATTACCCCTTGATGGCAGCGAAGAGATGAGCACCCTTGGAGATGTGGCTCGGCTGATGATGGGTTCGTCTGGAACCGCCTACGGCACGGACACCAAATCACGAGACTGCATCGGTCGGTGCTCCTAGAGGGTGATGGGTATGCACGAAAGAAAGACTGTGCTGCTCGCAAAAGACCTGCACAAGAGGTTCATGATGGGCAACTCGGAAGTGAGGGCCCTCGCGGGGGTCGATATCTCCCTGACAAGCGGCGAGCTGGTGATGCTGCTCGGCCCATCCGGATCCGGAAAGACGACACTGCTCCACGTTCTCTCGGGGCTGGAAGCGCCCGACACCGGATCGGTCATTGTGGAGGGTAAGGACATCTACTCTCTCAGCGACTCGCAGCTGTCACGTCTTCGGAGCGAGAAGTTCGGCTTTGTGTTTCAGTCGTTCAACCTGCTCGCCCCTCTTACCGCTCTGGAAAACGTTGAAATACCACTAAGAGTCGCCGGGAAACCACAAGCGAAGAAGAGGGCGTTGGACATGCTTGCGCGCGTCGGCCTTGCGGAGCGGGCCCATCACAAACCGGGTCAGATGTCCGGCGGAGAGCAGCAACGGGTCTCGATAGCGAGGGCGTTGGTTGCCGAGCCGAGTATAGTCTTTGCCGACGAGCCTACCGGAAACCTGGACTCGGATACAGGCGCTGAGATCATGGGTCTTCTATCGGCACTGGTGGCGGACAACAACGCGGCCTGCATAATGGTCACTCACAACACCGAGCTCGTGGAGTTGGCTGACCGGGTGTTGCACCTTCGAAACGGCAGGATCGTCGAGACGATCTCCAAGGCGTAGTTCCGGTTCCAAGGGGGTGGCATCAATACTCGCCCTATCAGGCAAGTTTCTCATCTGGAACCTCACCCGCAATTGGGGACGAACCGTAATCATGGTCGTCACGGTTTGTTGCGCACTGAGCAGCTACGTGCTCCTCGGAACGGCTTTGCAGGAGATGGCCGAAGCCGTCGTACAATCCGGCAGACAGGGCTGGCCATTTGACGTCACCGTAGAGGGATATCTCTCAGATACGGAGATTAGCCAGATCCAGACCATGGATGGGGTGTCGCGGGTAGAACTCGCACACTCGGCCATGGTGTTTGTCGGTCCCGCCTCGCAGGAGGTCATCAGCATGGAGACCACCGGGACTGCGTTTATCCTGGAGTTCTCTGAGGGACGTCTGCCTCAGAATGCCCTTGAGGTCGCGATCCCGGAGGCGCTTGCGGACGCGCTTGGGTTGGACATAGGCGACAGGATCCGTATGACCGCCCGAATCGAAGGTAGCGACCCGCAGGAGTATGAGGTGAGCGGCATCCTGAGCGGCAAAGCCGGGGTGCTGACGTTGCCGGTTCTCACTTCCGAGGGGATCGCCCGCGTGGATTCATCAGGGCAACCCAACCGCACGCTCATTCAGCTGGACGGCACCGTCGACCTTGACCGCTTCGGCCGCAGCCTGAGCCGCATCGTCGGTGACGCTCAGGTTCGGCTGGCGACTGACGCCTACGCGTCGGTTGAGGAAATGAGGTCCATGTCGGATTCGCTGGTGATAGCGCTGCGGCTTCTGATCCTGCTTATCACCGCAGCCTCTTTGGTGGTGCTGTTCTATATGAGTCAACGTGGTGGAGCCTACGAGACGGGCGTCTTGAGGGCGGTAGGCGTCCGGCGCGAGTGGCTGCTTCTGCCTGCAATCGGTGCAGCGTTGGTGATTTTCGCGATAGGGCTCCCGCTCACGGCACTGCTGCTTCCGGTCCTTGCGTCAGGACTCGGGTTGCATACAGACCCCGTCGTACTGAGAAGCGTCATGACCAGAGACATGGTCATATACGTTGTCGTGGGCTTGTTGAGCACTCTTGTGGTAAACGTTCATTTCCTTCACATTCCGGTTCCAAGGCTTCTCAAGGACAGCTGGTAGGAGAAGGCGCAATGAGGAGTGGGGTGTTCGAATGGTCTGGTTGACGACGGTGTCGTTCCGGCGGAACCTGTCCAAGTACTTGCTGGCGATTGTGGGCCTATCCCTTGCGATCACGGTGAGTTGCCTAGGCCTATCCGGACTCGACGTCCTGTGGCAGTTCACATTGCGCCCGCTCTCTTTCATCGGCGGCGGTCAAGTCCTGATTATGGACAACCGGATGAGCATGCGACCCTTGGGCTCACGCCTCCATGCCGAAGCAGAGGAGATCAAGCCCTTCCCCTCACATTGGGCCGATGAGGTGATCTCAGAGATTCCCGGCTCTGACAAAGCCGTCCGGACGCTTGTGGTTCCGTTCTTGTGGTACACACAGGAAGAGCTGGATATCGCTTACCTCGCTGGCAGAGACGGCCTGCCCGACTCGCTATCGGACCTGCGCCTCCTACAAGGAGACGCTATCCGCCCTGATACTGTGGAAACCCAACTGCTCATGCCCGGTACACGATGGAATCAGGGCCTTGTGCAGAGCTGGTTCGGCCAGTCGGTGGGTGCCCGCCCCTCCTTGGCGCTGCCGGAGGCCACGAATATTGGCGGCACGTACGAGTGGGACTTAGCTTCGACTTCCGACCATTCATTCGCGCTTCTCGGGATATATGACGGTAGCGCCTCACTCTACCCTGTGGTGTGGACTACGCTTTCCGGGCTCCAGAGTCGTGTCGGAGCCGAAGAACTGGTTTCCTGGGTCGGCATCCCGTGCGAGAGCGACGAGATGGATGCGCTGAAGGCGAGGCTTGAGGAGAGGATCCGTGAACGCGGATTGCCCTTGAAAGTGCTTACAATAATGGACCTCGGACGCATGCTCATCGGCGATTTCGAACGGTTCGAACGGATGTCCAAATACTATGCCCCGGTAATGCTCTTCGTCGCAATACAGATCGTGCTCGTCAATGCCATAGCGCTGGCCATGGCACGCCGCAAGGACCTTGCTCTCCTCAGGACAATCGGCGTCAGCCTGCGACAAGTCCAGGTGATGTTCGTATTGGAGTGCATCCTCAGCGCTCTCTCCGGCGGCCTCGTCGGCACCGGCCTTTCCGCGCTACTGTCTTTCGCCCTAGCCAAAAGCGCGGCGCTAAACCTCGTGCCGTTCGCGCTCACGCTGGCCACGACGACGGCTGTCAGCGCCGTCGCCACGGCCGTCCTCACAAGGGGAAGCCTGTCTCAAGTGCTGAGGAACCCGGCCAGCTGAGCGGGTAACACCACAAGCTCCGCGCGCGGAAATGCACTTCAGCGCGTCGTTGAAACGATCGCGGACAACGCGCTGAATGACACTGACCTGGAGCCCGGCTTACTCCTCAGCGTAGTCCCTCCGGACCATCCCGCCCCTTTGGCTCCTGTATTCCACGGCGAGCTTCACCGGCGCCTCGGGGTCCACCTTGATCATCCAGGCGAAACGGGCGGCGGACTTGGCAGGGCCGCCTCTTCCTCCCCCGCTCACGTAGCCTTCGAGGAACCCGGCCTGCAGCCGCGACTTCCCAAGAACCGTGACACCCGGCCCCGGCAGGAGCTCGGCTACATCTTCCTTGCAGGCTCCCAGTTCCTTTGCCTTGTTTGTCACGCACGTGGGCAGGTATCCGTAGTTTTCGACCACGGCTGTGACTTTCTTGACACACCTGTCTATGTCCTCGACCTTGAGCGAAGTAATGTGCACTTCGGGGAGAGACGCAGCGTGCCGGAGCATCCACAGGGTGTTCTTGTGACACTCCTGCTTGAGCAGAAATGGTGGAGGGTTTTGCGAGCAAAACTTGGGGTCCCACCCCCCGATCTCCACTGGGCCAAGCTGGGGATGCTCAAACGGAGTCCAGTCTTTGAACCCTTTGCCGGCCAGCTCCCTGTCGTTCCATTCAAGGAGCTTCACGGTCTGTTCCTCGCGTTTTGCAGGGTCGGTAGTCTTCTGCCACTCCAAAAGGTCGATCCCCGCCCTGGCGTAGCGGTTCCACAGCTCGGTGGTGTAGGCGATTATGCCCTTGTGCTCGTAGGCCCACTCGGTAAGGGTAGAGCGGTTAGGCGACTTCACATCGGGATAGCCGCTTATGCACGTGCCTTCGCAGGCGATCTCTCTGGTAGCTTTCAGGTCTTGCGGGTCCATCTTGTCTTCGGGGTACTGGCACGGGTTTCTGTAGAAGAACCCGCCGGAAGTATGTAGGGCCTGGATCCCTCCTATGTTGGGGTGCTTCACGATGAACTCGATAATCGTTCTGGCCTCGGGCTCGCTCCCCGCGAAATCCCCGCCGCCGGGGACCTTGGTATCCCAGTTGGACGGGAAGTTCCTGTTAAGGTCAAGACCGAACCGGGGTTTCTGAACTTCTATGGGTTCACCTTCATAGTCCTTGACAAACCCCTCAGGGTACACCCTGTAGAAGGGCCCCTTCCGCTCCCCCGGCCTGCGAGGGATCATGAGCCGCCGGTCCTTCTCAGAGACCTTCCACTCGCCCCTCTTGTCGTCTCTCACTCGCATCTGAAGGATCATACCGTCGCCGTTCACATCTTCCCTATGAAGCCCAGGAAGGTCGCCCATCTCTTCGTCGGGCCACACCCGGACACTGCTCCTCAAGAGTGCAGGCGTAGTAAGGTACAGCTCGGCGCCGTCGGGGTTTACCCTCGGGAGTATGTAGAATGCCCTGGTGTCCAGAAGATAGGTGGCTTCTTCGTCTTTGCCGTAGTTGTCGACAAGATAATCTATTAGGTAGAGGGCTACCATGCACCCGGTCACTTCGCCTGCGTGGATGTTGCCGTCGACGTACAAAGCAGGCTTTCGTCTCGCGCAACCGGTCTTCTTGTTTGTGAGCGTAAGTGCCCAAATGTCTCTGCCCTCGTAGCTCTTGCCGGCCGACTCGAGATCGGCCAAATCAGGATAGGCCTCGGCGGTCTTCCTGAGATAGTCGGTCACTTCGGAATACGTAAGATATCTGTCAAACGCGATATCCGCTCTGGACGACATGCCGCTCACTCCTCACAAATCTCGGATACCCCAGCACTTCGTCACAGCCGGTGAGGGATCCTTCGCCAAGCGAAAGAACTTGCGGGACCACAAAGCTTGCACGATTGGACATACTTTCCGGAGCTTCCTTCCTGTACCCTTAAGCCGGAGACC
>DUUV01000041.1 GCA_012841375.1 Candidatus Fermentithermobacillaceae bacterium | reverse complement strand
CAGGCACTCCAATATCTCAACGTAAAGCCCCAGACTGCCGTGGGCCTCCAGGTCGCGCGCGCACTGAGCCAGAAAGGCGCGATCGACGGGCCCATCATGGCCGTCTCTTGAGATACCGGTCCTTCCGCCAAAGCCGACGTGGCCGCCGTAGTGATTGCCCGTCCCTGCAGACGGTTCCGTGGCGACTGACGCTGATGCCGCGGGCAGGGCGACGGCGGAAGAAACCTCAAGCAGCGTTTCGGGAAGGTCTTCTATTGAAATCTTACCGCCCTCTAGGGCCAGGGCCAAGTTTGCGGCCACGCTTTCCAGCTCGCGGACATTGCCGGGCCAGGGGTGGTTCATCAAGACCTCCAGGACTTCCGGGTCCAGGTCGGGCCTAACTCCCCAGCGACTCAGGAAGTGACACAGGAGACGCGGGATATCCTCTCTTCTCTCCCTAAGGGGTGGGATGGTCAAGTTAAGGACGTTGAGACGGTAGTACAGGTCGCGTCTGAACTTGCCCTGGGCGACCATCTCAGCCAAAGAACGGTTGGTAGCTGCTATCACGCGGAAATCCAAGGGGATGACCCTGGACCCGCCCACCCGCATAATGCGCTTCTCCTGAAGCACGCGAAGCAGGGATGCCTGGGCAGCGGGAGAAGAGTCGCCTATCTCGTCAAGGAAGATGGTGCCCTTGTGGGCTTCCTCAAAGTACCCCCGGTGGCCCCCGCGCCTGGCGCCTGTGAACGCGCCTTCTTCATATCCAAAAAGCTCGCTCTCGGCCAGGCTCTCGGGAAGGGCGGCGAAGTTCACGGCCACAAAGGGGCCGTTCCGTCTCGATGAGAGGTTGTGGATGGCTTGAGCGGCAACCTCCTTGCCGACGCCGCTCTCGCCTGCAATGAGGACCGTAAGGTCTGTCTCGGCGATCTTGCGTATCCGTTCGATCACCCTTTTGGCAGCCGGGCTGTCGCCCAGGATATCTTCGGCCTTATACCTTGCCACGTGTCCCGATTGAAGGCTCTTGGCGATCTCCCGTTCCAACCGGTTGACCGCGGATATGTCCCTGATGACGCAAATCGCGCCGGAGGTCTCTTCACGCTTCTTGACGGGAATGGTACTGATTGAGACCTTGCGCGAACCCACTTCGGTCACTCCGTGATTGCCTATCCCCGACGAGAGGGTCTCGTTGATGAGTTCCCCCCCTACGACCGCCGACAGTTGCTTACCCATGAGTGTCTTTTCACGCAACCCCAGTAGCTCCTGAGCTGATCTATTGCACACAACCACTATTCCGGAACGGTCTACGTATACCACGCCTTCATCCAGAGAACCCATGAGCACCTCGAGCCTTGCGCTGCTCTCCCGTACTTCGGTCAAGGCCGTCATGAGCTGCTGGTTCAGGCGGACCATGGCTCTGGTGTACTCAAAGGAAATGGAGCTGACCACGTCTCTGGGTATCCCGCAGGTGAACACGATATCCATGAGAGTCGACAGGTCGATCGGCCGGAGGCCTATGTTTATGATCCTCCCGATCCCCGGAGGCACAAGGTGAGTGGCTCCTGGTGTGACGGCGATGCCGGCCACCGGCACGGGCAAGCCGGGCACCCACGGCAGGTATTCCACGTGGTCCAGTCCGAGAACCCTCAAGATGCTCGCTGTCTCCTGGGCCGCGCTCAGTTCGCGCGATACCACCAGCACACGCGAGCCCTTGGGGAGGTAGAGGACTTCCTCGATTTTGGTGCTGGCCACACCGCGTCTGGCGATGATCGTCGGGGTCCCGGGGGCGATAATGCCTCTGGCTTTCGACAAAACCTCGTCGGTGCTGGCCACAACCACCGTGGACTCGATTCTGGCAGGAAGCCCGTCCTCCAGGCTGTAGGCGTCTATCTCCACCAAGGAACCAAGGTGCTCCTTGAGCTGTTCGGCGAAGAACCTGTGGGTTATCGTCTCGTTTGTTATGAGCGTTACCCTTCGGGTGGGACTCACTGCCTAACCTCCCGGTCTTTGAGTACGCCCGGCGCGATGTGCCCCGGAGAAAAAACGTTCATGTGTGCTTCGACATGCGTGGCAAGCATTCCTGTTGCTGCAGGAATATCGGCGCGCCTCGTTTCCGGAGGGATCGGCAATACTGATGTCGAAGTCTTGCGCGTTACGTGTGTCCAGGCGGCGTCGCTAACGGTATCGCCGCACGGTGTCCGTATCACCGTCGGTGGCTAAGGTCGGATGGCTCTAAAGTGCGAATAGGAACCTTCCGCTTGTCGCGCTGCCGCAGCACGCAGTACTGAGAAGGGCAAGGTGGTCATAGTTGAAGCAGAAGTCGAAGTATGACGGATACAAATCCTTTCAGTACCTGGAACCGGGCACCGACTACAAGGTCTTCAAACTGGCCAAAGAGATCGGCCGAGTAGAGTCCTACAAGGTCCCGGTGACGCCCGAACAGGAACGGCTTGTGCAGGAGATCCTGGCCAATGATATCGTGGTGTCGGCCCACGAACACATCTACATCACGACCGACGACATATCCCAGATATTCGAGTACAAGCACTCCGGCCGGAACTGGACCCCGTACGAACTCCTGAGTAAGTCAGGGATAGACGTGGTCTTTGAGAATTTCATGGACGGGTCAACCGTCATCACATCCCATTCGGGATGGAAGTGGACGGATATCATCCACGACCTGGGCATGCGGTTCTCCGACTTCGCCCACCAGGAAATGCTTTTCAAAGCCGAAACCTACGACGACCTCCTACGGGCCAAGCCCGAAGGAAAGATCGCCGTCGTAGCGACCCTCGAGGCCGCAACACAGATTGAGAACGAGGTAGACCGGGTTGACGTGCTGTACGGATTCGGCGTTAGGTCCATGGGGATCACCTACTCCGAATCGAACAGCCTGGGGTCTGGACTCAAGGAAGCGCGGGACGGAGGCCTAACCAAGTTCGGGCGCAAAGTCGTGAGGCGCATGAACGTCTTGGGGATGACCATAGACGTCTCTCACTGCGGCGACAGGACCAGCCTGGATACAATAGAGTACAGCGAGAAACCGATATTGATAAGCCACGCGGGTGCCAGGGCCCTTTGGAACACAAACCGTCTGAAGCCCGACGAAGTCCTGAAGGCTTGCGCCGAGAAGGGTGGAGTGATAGGGATTGAAGCCGCTCCACACACTACCCTGACGCACAAGAACCCGCTTCATTCCATCGAATCTTATATGGAACACTTCGAGTACGTGGCCAACCTCTGCGGAATCGACCATGTAGCCTTCGGGCCTGACACCAATGTCGGAGACCATGTAGGTCTTCACCGTCATCTGGCAAGCCTCATGTCCATAAAGGACGCCCATGGAGGCGTGTCATACCAGGAAGTAGAGTATGTTAAAGGGTTGGAGAACCCGGGTGAGTCGTTCCCCAACATCACCAGGTGGCTGGTGAAACACGGGTACAGCCGGGAGGATATAGCCAAGGTCCTCGGTGGCAACGTGCTCAGGGTGCTCAAGGAGACCTGGGCGAGATAAGTCTGGTTCGTCCAAGGCAGCAGGCCGGTATACGGGCCTCTGTCAGGACTAATGAAGAATCTAAACTGAAATCACTTGCGCCGGCGAGGAGGTAACTTAGAGTGTCAAAGAAACGCTATAACGGATACAGGTCATTTCAGTACTTGGAGCCGGGCACCGACTACAAGGTCTTCAAACTGTCGAAAGAGGTAGGGCGGGTCCCGCCGTACGTGGTACCTGTGACGCCTGAAGAGGAACGCACTGTCCAGGAGATATTGGATAATTACATCGTGGTGTCAGTCCACGAGCACATCAAAGTCATGCCCGAAAACCCTGCCGAGATAATGGAGTACAACCATTGCGGCCGCAACTGGACCGGCTACGAGGGGATGAGTCTGTCCGGAGTGGACGTCGTCATCGACAACTTCATGAATGGGTCGGCCGTGATAACATCCCATTCCGGTTGGAAGTGGATGGACATCATCCACGATCTCGGCATCCGTTTTTCCGACTTCGCCCACCAGGACATGATCTACAGGGCCGAGACTCTGGACGACCTCCTGCGGGCAAAGGGCGAGGGCAGAATAGCCCTGGTGCCGTGCATCGAGTCTGCCACGCCCATCGAGAATGAGGTGGACCGCGTGGACGTCCTCTACGGTTTGGGAGTCAGGATGATGGGCATCACCTATTCCGAGTCGAACGGGCTGGGGTCCGGGCTGAAAGAGGCCAGAGACGGCGGTCTCACCAGGTTCGGGCAGAAGGTAGTCCGGCGGATGAACAAGCTCGGGATGACCATAGACGTGTCCCACTGTGGCGACAGGACCTCCTTGGACACCATCGAGTACAGCGAGAAGCCCATATTGATGAGCCACGTGGGCGCCAGGGCGCTCTGGAACACGAGCAGGCTGAAACCCGACGAAGTACTCAAGGCGTGCGCCGAAAAGGGCGGCGTGATAGGAATCGAAGCGGCACCCCACACGACGCTCACCCACAAACACCCCTTGCACAGTATTGATTCGGTTATGGAGCATTTCGAGTACATCGCGAACCTTGTGGGAATAGACCACGTCGCCTTTGGGCCTGACACCCATTTCGGAGATCACGTGGGGCTCCACCGGGCGCTGCGCTCTCTTATGTCAATCGGGGAAAGTCACGCCGGCGAGACTTTTGAAGAGGTCGACTACGTAAAGGGTCTTGAGAACCCCGGAGAGTGCTTCCCCAACATCGTGAGATGGCTGGTGAAGCACGGGTACAGCCGTGAAGACATCACCAAGGTGATCGGCGCCAACGCGATGCGCGTGCTAAGAGAGACCTGGGCTCGTTAGGTGCTAGTTCGCTAGGTAGCAGGACGTCGAGGCAATACAGCGTTCATTGGCCAAAGGTCTGCCGGAGCCCCTTTCCCAGGCCCCGGCAGACCTCTTCAGCCTCAAGTAATGTCCCGGGTACTGTACCTGGTAAGCCTACCCGGCTCAGCTCCCCCACCTGCTATAGTACGGGACCGGTACCGGCACCTCGACCTTACCGTCCTTGACCACCATTCGGACATTGCGGAGCGCCTTGATGTCATCCAGGGGATCCCCCAAGACAGCTACGAAATCCGCAAGTTTCCCCGCCTCAATGGTCCCTAGGTCGTCGGCTTTCCCTAATGCCTCGGCAGCCACTCTGGTCGCCGCGCAGATGGTGTTCATTTCCCCGTAGCCGTACCGGACGAAGAACTCGATCTCGTCATGATAGGGTGAAAACTCGACATCGGGGACAACCAGGTCGGTGCCCACGGCCATCTTGATCCCAGCGGCCGCCGCCTTCCTGAACTGGCTCTCCAGCATCTCGCCTGTTTGGATCCACCAATCGGCGTACTTGGCCAGGAAGCCCCTGCGAAAGTCCCCCACTCCTTCGGGGTCCTCCTTGGCTTTCCGGGCAGCCCCGGCCATGGTGTGATAAGCGATCATCGTGGGGATGAGGTAAGTCCCACGCTCCGCCATCATCTCCCGCACTTCGTCGGTGAGATGCGTGCCGTGCTCAATGGTGTCAACTCCCGCCAACACCGCCATTTTGCAGGACGGCATGATGGCCGCGTGGCAAGCGACTCGATACCCCCTGCGATGGGCCTCATCGACGCCTGCGTCCAGTTCCTCCTGGCGGTATTCGGGATGCTCCGACCTGTGGCTTGTCAAGATCTTGATGAGATCCGCTCCGGCCTTTATCTGCTCCCGGACGGCCTTTCTGACGTCCTCGGGACCATCGGCCTCACGACACGACTTGTACCCGTCCGAGCCGTGCCCGCCCGTCATGCAGATGCCCTTGGCAGCGGTGAAGACGCGCGAGCCGGGGACATATCCCAGTTCAACCGCTCTACGCATCTTGAGCCCTACACCGCTTGCCAGATCTCTTACGGTAGTGATGCCTTTCTCCAGCGTCGAGCGGATGTTCCGGGCGGCCAGGCACGCCGCCAGGGCATCTCCTGTCTCATCCTCGTACTCGGCGCGATTGGGGTGGCTGTACCAGTAGTCTACATGGACGTGCATGTCTATGAGCCCTGGGAGCACCGTGTAATCGCTTAGGTCCACTACCCTGATGTCCGGACGTTCGTCCCTCACGTGAGAAATGAACTCGCTTATCCCGTCGCCCGGTCCCATCACTCGAGCGATGCGGCCCGAATCCACCAGTATAGCCGCGTTCCGGACGGGGGGGCCTCCCCTGCCGTCGATTAGGGTCCCGCAGCGATAGAGGTCCGCCATGGATAAAAACCTCCTCAGCCGCACTTGTCTCAGCCACGTCTCCTATGCGTCATACCTTCTCTTCCATCTTCCGCGCATCGCACCTTCCGTTGTGCGCCACTTTCTATGTGCAACACCTTGTCTCTGCAACACCTTGTCTGCGCGACACCTTGTCTGTGCGACACCTTCTCAATGCGGCACCCCTCTCGATGCCACATCTTCTCCCCCATCTTCCGTGCCTCACAACTTGGATCAAATCTACTGCGTTACACTTTGGCGATTCTGAGCCAGTCCTGCAGGAGGAACTGCAAGCGTCCGAGGAGCAGCGAAATCCTGCTCATCACCGTCGAGGCGAAGGTTGCGCCAAAAGAGACCAAGAGGAAAGCCTTTCCGAGAGTCGTCGCGCCCTTCATGGGAGCGCTTTTAATAGGAACGGTGAAATAGAAGTAGACGACCACCGCGATCACACCTACGACGAATATCAAGTTGTTCAGCTTGTTAAGGGCAAGGAACGAAGCCGTGATCTGGCTGATAAAAACCCCAGGGTTACGTACGAGGATGTATGCGGCGCCCACGCCGACCCAGAAGCCCATGGGTATCCTCGAAACCCAGGCTATGGGTTTCACAAATCTCGTGTACATCATGAGCCCGAGCACGATGGGGATGAGCTGCAGGTACTTGTGGTTTTGGATTATGTCGACCGCCACAACCGGCTTTATATAGTTGTGGTAGGTGAGGACGATTCCGTTGGCGGCCGTTATCCCGATCATCACCGTCTCGGCGAACCGGAACACCTTATTGTCTTTGTAAAGGACCAGAGTATATATGGCTATGGTGAAGAACGCCGATAGCCAGGTCTGCAGTGTCGCGCTCATTACGAGCCACCCCCAGTGGGCGCTCCCGCCCTCTTCTTTCGATCCATCAGGTGACCGATGTTGCCCATGGCAATGAGTAGGATCACCAAGAGATGGGCGGCCGACTGGGCGTCCATCCCCATCATGGCAGGCCCCGGGTTCTTCGTGAGGAACTCGTACTCCGCTGCCCCGCGGAGACCCGCCAGCATCCCCTTGTACTCTCCTGACGAGTAGAAGGGCATCTCCGTCGGAGCCTGAATCGCCGTGGTCCCTATAGCCATCGGCAGGCCGTAGGGAATGGACACCATTTTCAGATAGTTCTGGGCCGGACTGGGTACAACCGCCATCATGTCAATGAGTAGGTCCGCGTCCCTCAGGGAGTTGAACCCTTGCATAATGGGCAGATCCTCAAGTCTCGTACCCTGCATGTCAACATAGGCCGCGCCTTCCCAGAAGTTGTCCACCATCTTCTTCATGGTGACTTCCCCGCCCGGCTTGTAGCCGAGGTTCACCCAGTCCACGCCATACGTCTTTCCCATCTCCTGGCCGACGGCGCGAGTGATGGGTTCGGTTACGTTAGCGCCCTCGTCAACGTTGGACCACATGATTATCTTCACGTTCTTCGCGAACGCCTGGCGGAACAAGGTGGTGACCTGCGGGTTCAGCTCGACGATGCAGTCACTCCTGTAGTCGATGGCCAGGGCGATGGTGCCTCCGTCGGGCACGGCTTCAACGGTCTTGTGAAAATCATCGGTGGTGGACCCCACCCTAATGGGCAGTCCCCACGGCTTGATGATGGGCAACGCCACAACCAGGATCAGTACCACGTAGTAGTAACGCCGGTCCAGGTCAGATAGCCTCTTCCAGATGTTCATGTCCACACCCCCTATTCGCCGGTAGCCGTGTAAGGCCGGTCAATGCCCAAGAAGACCCTAATCGCCGTGATGAAAGAACCGATCGTCGCGCCGAATATCACCGCTCGCATAGCCGAAGTATTTGCGATATCCATGATCCACTTGGTCGCGGTACCGAAACCTGGGTAGATGACCTCTCCGATGGGCGCGTTGCCCAGAAGCACGATGATACCCGAGATGAGAAGGATGGCCGCGTCGCGGGACTTCACGCGGAAGGCCCGGTAAGCCGCGGATACGATGTAGAACGACAGCACCGAGTAAAAAGTGGCCCCGAGGGGGACCGCCGTGGAGTCGAATATCCAGGCGTAGAGAGGGGCTGTTGGACCGGTAACCACGCCCAGCAACAGGTAACCGAAGGTGATGGCGAGGAGCACGATGGAAAGATCCCAGTCTCTCCCTCGTCGTTGGATGTTCCTCGTGTGGACCTTGGTCAGGTTGACCAATCCGATGCAGCACACAAACGCCGTGCTGAGAATGAACCACTTGTCGATCTCC
The DNA here is from genome assembly GCA_012841375.1 of Candidatus Fermentithermobacillaceae bacterium. Taxonomy (GTDB): domain Bacteria; phylum Bacillota; class Sulfobacillia; order Fermentithermobacillales; family Fermentithermobacillaceae; genus UBA3951. The sequence goes on along the minus strand of DUUV01000041.1, from coordinate 19,317 downwards.
TCCACCAGCGCAGGGGCAAGGTCGAAGAAGACGCAGATAGTGATGGTAAGGGCCGAAACGAAAGCCAGGGCGAAGGGCAGAGTCTTTTTCACCGTTCTCACTCCTCTACCACTTGTTAAGGAAGTCCTTCAGCCCGTCCGCCTTGCCGAAGGTCTGAAGCAGCACACCCAAAACGACGAGGCCCGTAACCAGGAACTTGGCCCAGTCCTCCGCCACAATTGTGGCGACGCGGACCGGATCTTTGGTGAGGTAGGCGGCAGCCGCGTAGATTTCTTCACCGATCAGGGCGTAGTCGCATGCGGCCACGAAGAATGGGATCTGCGTGGTCGCCGCCGTTCCGCCCACCTGGATAGCTCCCGCTTGGTTCGCCGCCTCGGCATACATCAGGGCGTCAAAAGCGAACGTACCCAGCATGATGTTCGTGGCGACCTGCTCTTTGAACATGAGGCCGATGATCGCGATGGCGTACCCGAAGTAGTGGTCGGAAAACCAACGGACGTCTTCGGCCCTGAAGCTCTCCGCCTTGCCTGCAGATACGTAGGACTGTCTCACGACTTCCTCGATGACAGGGTACACCGACGACATCGGCACGCAGACGATGAGTCTGGTATCGTAGCGGGCGGTTATCTTCGCGACTTCAGACAGAACCGCCATGGAAGCCAAGAGCTGCGGGTCGGAGAAACCTCCGCTTCCCGGCAGGTAGAAGACCGGTCTGTTCATCTCCGTGGCCCTGCCTATGCCCTCTTCGATTGCGTCAAGTCCGGGGATTTTCCTAATCTGCCACTTGGCCATGCCTTTCTTGGTCCTGGTGAGCGCGTAGCCAACACCCAGGAACAGGAGGGCAATCAGAAAAAAGTCGACACCCATACCTTCCGCGAACACTCTTTTCACCTCCAGATGACGATGGGAAACAGTGAGACCGGCGCTCGAGCTCAAGAATCCTGCCTACCGGGCGAGTTTCGATAGACCGTCGCTTGACAGTCAGACGAGCGGTCACCTCCCCCCTACGCGTAGCGGGCCGAGAGTCCAATGAAGGGTAATGGAACAATGCGAACTCTGCAGGAAGCATTGGAAGGACTAGGCAGAACGGGTGTCAGATAGTTTGTTGTTCGCTACCTATTCGTGCCGGGGGCTGTAATTCCTTCCATTCTCGTAAAAAACTCTCTCCCGGGCGCAGGTACTCCGCCCCCGGGCGTAGTAATGGTCTCGTACCTTGAACCGAGGAGGCATGCCCCATGACAGAGAAGGACCTGACAAGAGCGTTTCGAAGGTTTGACATGGAATGCGCCTCTCAGTCAGATAAGCTCCGGAGCTCTCGATACTACGAACCGGCGCTTTTCATCCCCACCCAGGCCGCCCGAGAAGAGGTCATGAAGAGTCTGAACTCGCTCCTCGAAAGATCTCGAGCCCTCCCTGCCCCCGACCCTGTCTTCGCCATCCTAAAAGCCCACTTCACTGAATACCTAAAGGGGCAGATATCAAGCCTGAACTCAAGGTTCGCGCAGCCGAGTCAATTCATTGGAGGACTCACACGGTTCATAGGCTTCACGGCCCGCAAAGATTCCCGCTTCGCCGAAGAACGCTCGTTCATCCTGGAACGCCGGCTGGGTCAAGTTGACGAGTTGTGGAACGCGGTGAGAGCCCTCCTTCCGTCAATAAGCGCAGATAGGACCCGCGAACTGGCTAAGTCATGCGAGACATTGGCCATGATAGCTAGCCTTAACGCCGGCCGGGTCGAGACCGACTACTCGGGACTGCCCGACTCGGCTCTGAACAGGCTGACAGTGGCTCTCGAAACCCTCTCGCACAAGGCGGGGACCTGGGCAGAGGAGTGCCTTGTGGCCGCCGAGGCCCTCAAGTCATCTGGAGACCGGGAAGCCCGTCCCGGGACCTCACGTGCAACCGGCGACACCGCCAACAGAGGCGCAGGCCCGACTTCCGCCCAAGAGGCGTACGAGACCATCTTGGCCGAAGAACGCGGCGTGGAACTGGAGGAACTCCTCCGGTGGTACGACGACGAGGTAAACAAGACGCGCGAGGAGATGTTCGACATCGCCCAGGGGATTGACCTCGGACGGGAACGGATCCCCCGCACTGTTCAGGGAGTGGTCGACGCCCTCAACAAATACGCCGGCCCGGCAGCGAACGCTGACGAGATGTTCGCCCGCTGCCGTGACTACTTGGCCCGGGCCAGGGAGGCGCTCCGGGGTTACGTCAATATGCCGGAGGAAGTGTGCCGCGTAGTCCCCATGGAGGAGGAAGGGCGAGCCCAGAACCCGTGGGGAGGCTATCGAGGCGGCTGCCCAAGGAGAAGGCCTTTACTGGGAGAGATGGTTCTCAATCCGGACAATGTCCCGGCCATAACCGACGGATGGATAAAGATCAACGCCGTGCACGAGACATATCCGGGGCATCACGTGCAATTCCTGAGGACGACTGCCGACCCCTTGCCGGCCACCGTCAAAGAAGGAGCCAGGTCAACACCCCTAATGGAAGGGACGTGCCTCAGGTCGGAAAGGGTCTTCGAGCTCGCGTTTCCCGAAGACAGGTTCTACCCCCTCTTCGTCGCCTACCGCCGCCACCACACTGCCACAAGGATTAAGGCCGACCTGTACCTGCACCACTTCGGAAGACCGGTAGACGACGCGGTGCAGCTCTACATGGATGAGCTGGCTTTCGACCGCAGGACGGCCAGGGGTCAGGTGCTGGCGCAGGAGCTTCAGCCCGGCTATTTCACAACGTACTACTACGGCCTCAAGAATCTCACCGACCTCCAAGCCAAATATGGGTATGACGACAAGTCCTACACCGAAATGCTCTTCACTCCGGGGAGGCTCAGCCTCAAGAATTTCGAGGCCTTTCTGGCCCTCACTGAAGCCGACAAGAAGCGGTTCCTCACCCGGTTCGCCAGCATGCTGGAGTACTAGAAATGTCAGGCCTGGCGGCTCGTCTCGAAGGAGAGGGCCGCCAGGCTTAAGGAAGATACCGGCTAGACCAACACGGCTATCGCCGCGGCCATAGCCACAAACGATACGAATACCACGAGTATACCGCTCCGGATGATGCTCCGTTGCTCCCCCTGGTACTGGGCGGCGGCGCAGGCCAGCGCCGTCTTGGAGGGCACAAGGATGACGATGGGGGCGCCTCCCACCAAAGTAGCGGCAGCGGCCAACCCGGGCTCAATCCCCACAGACGCAGCCACATCCGCGACGTACCTGCCCACCACCAGTGCCCCCGATACCAGGGACCCGGTTACATATTGCCCGAGCATACCAATAAGGGGCATACACAGCGCGAAAGCCGTCCTACCGAGGGAAGTCGTGGCCTCAACGACCCGGGCCAGCATACCCGCGGCGCCCATCACGCGTGCCAGTGAAATGGCGATGGGGGCAACAACAATCGCGTCCCAGCTCCTGAAGGTCGTGCGGATACACTTGCCGGCGCTCTCGCCCCCGAGACCCAGATATCCGATAGATGACGCCACGAGCAGTATAAACCCTGTGGAGTTCAGAAAATCGAAGGTGACCGTACCGACCGCCATCGACACCGACGGCGCCATCCTGCCCAGAAAGGCCTCGATGCTCGGAACCCGGGTGAGGATGGAGTGGGTCACGACGATGAGCACGGGCAGAATCTTAATGAAGGATATCTCGCGCAATTTCCCATACATGGACCTGTCGCTCTCAAGGATGAGCGCCACGACAGTCCCGACGATCCCTCCGATAAGCGCGGGAAACGCTGGCCCAAGGCGGCCCCCCAACACGGCTCCACCCATCGCGGCACCCGCAATTGCCGAGTAATGGGCTAAGCGGATGGTCCGGAGTTCCGGTGCGATGACTCTGAGCATCACGGCGCCCACCGCGATGAGCAAGACGATAAAGGGGCTTGACCGCTGAGCAATGACTTGGGCCGGAACTCCTGTACTTGCCTCCATGGCCATGCATGGAAGTCCGAACGAGAAGTTGGCCACACCCCACGACTGAGACAGGAGGAACACGGGTATTGCCCGCGCCGGGGGCATGCCGAGGGATATGAGTATAGGGATCCCTACGAAATAGGCACCCGGACCGATAAGCGCGGAGACTGCGGGGATAACGCCCAGGCACGTACCGGCCAGGAGGAGCCTTGCCCCGTGATTGGAGGCGAGTACCGCCGAAAGGGTCGCCGTGGTCCCGTTAGCCGTGAGTACCGAGCCCATGAGCGAACCGCCGATCGTGAGGAAGACCAAGTCCCAAGACGAAAGAAACCCGTGCAATAGGATGGGAATGACAGAGGACGCCTGCAAAGATTGACCCCAAAGCCCCAGGATCACCGACAAGAAGAGTCCTACACCACAGGCAGACGCAGCCCTCAGGTTCAGTACCGACATCGAGACTACAATGGCCACCACTGGCAGGAGAGCGACCAAGACGCCCAAATGAAAGACCTCCGATCAAGACCTCCGATAAAGAAGTGAGCGGCCCAAGCCGATAGCCTGGAGCCGCGCCGCATCGGCGCAGTGCGCCGGCAGTCAGGGTCAAACATACCTATCCAGCTTACACAACCGCGTCACCCAGCGCAAGCCCGAACGGTAATTGAGTACCTGCTTGGCATGGTTTTTGGCGGCGAGCCATCTGGATCGACCGTTCTCAATGCCCAAGCGTCACCTTGTCGAAGATGATATTGTCCACCCTGAGGTCGCGGGAGTCTTGGCTAAGGGCTCTCTCCAAGAGGCCGTAACCGAGGACGGTCACGTTGTGAGCCCGATAGACCTTGGCCATATCCTCAGTCAGTACCGAGTAGTTGTAACCGATGAAGTTGGGAGAAGCGATCGCCGAAAAAACGTTGTCCTTGAAGTTTCTCAGCCAACCGAAACGAACGCCGGGGATATCGTCGAGCAGGAGACCGACGACCTGCTTGGCGTCCCGCTTGGCGAACCACCGGCAGACAAGGGGGTTGAACGACTGAAGCGCGTATTCCCCGCTGTAGCCATCGAGGGCGTTCAGAACCTCGCTTTCCAGACGGCCCGGCCAACCGAAGTTCTTGATCTCGATGAGCACCGGAACTTGCCCAGCGATCAAAGCCAGCGCCTCACCAAGAGTAGGGACCTTCTCCCCCGATCTCTTGAGGCTCTCCTTCTTGAGGTCGTCAAGCAGCATGTCCGAAACGGACGTATCCAGGCCCATTAGGCGGCTGAGGTCGTTGTCGTGTATGACGACAGGGACCCCATCCTTGGTCAGGTTGACGTCCAGCTCGATCGCATACCCTTCCGCGATAGCGGCCGCGAACGCCGCCAAGGTATTCTCCTCAATAGCCTCATCGTGCAACCCCCGGTGAGCTATCGGTGTATTCCGCAACCAGGCCACATCCTTGGGGGAGCAAAAGCTGAAACGCTTGACGCTCAGTACAAAAGTACAGAGAACCATCGCGAGCAACAGTATTCGTACAAGCCTCACCATGCGTGTTTTCGCCTTCCCTCTGGATCCCTTCATCTTTGTCCGCATGATATCAAACCTCTCATCCCCGGTTCTCAGGACTCCTCTCATGAATCTCCTCACGAATCCTCTCAAAGACTCCTGATGGAGCTCCCGCAATCGTTCCAGGTGCCCGATTCGGGACCCGTGGGATCGACCACGGCCCTAGACTCTGTCGTCATCGTATACGTCGTTCATAGACTTCACCCTCTGCTTGCTCACAAGGAAGGATGATGCCGCGGACACACCTAGAAACACCACGGCCATGAAAACCGCCAGGCCGCAATACAGTGGGTACTGGTCAGCGCACCGTTGGGCGATGAACCTGAGCCGGAGCCCCACCGACACGGCTGAAGACACGATGAAAGCCACGACAAGAAATCCTGAGAACGTCACCGCCGGCAGGAAACTTGATTTGCCCGCGTAACCATACTGCACGCGCCAGTACTCCCAGCTCATGACCTGGGCTCTCTCGAACCCGTACAACCTGGCTTCCTTCCCGAGCACTCTATTCACTTTGTTCTCCACGATCTTGAGAAAGTCACCCCAGATCATGATCTTGCAGAGGTTGGCAGCCGTGAAAGCCACTGAGGCAGTCGCAACAAAGGGGATCACCACGATAAACACTAGGTTCACGACGGCGGAGGTGTAGAAATCGGCAGTGTTGTTGAAATTTGTGAGGCCAAAGTAGAGCAACACGCCGATAAGCGCCAGAATCCTCGTGTTTGTGGTCTCATAGGCGTTCAGTTGGTCCAAGACCCTCTTGTGTATGTTCTGATACTCAACCAACAGGGCGTCGACTACCGGCCCCGGGTCTATCTCGCGATCATCTTCAGCCCTTGAACGCATGTCCAGTCGAGACCTATCACGGGTTCGACCTAGCGGGCGATTTGCCCCGGAAAGACTCCCTCCCGACGAACCCATGGCGGTCTCCGCATTGTCGCGCGCCAGATCACCGTCTGCCATCTCCCAACCTCCGACCCCGAAGACATGTATGGACATAAGGACCGTTGAGGCCCTCCTCAAGTCTTCGTGTCGGGACGTCGGGAAACCTGTCGGTCACCCGGGATGGTCTGCAGAACCAGTAGAATCTACACAGCCCGGCCGGCTTTCATCCCTCGGGCCAAGCCCTTCGCCGGTCTCTTGGTCTCTCGGTCTTTTGGTCTCTCGGGTTCTTGGTCTCTTGATCTTCTAGTACTGTCCGAGAACACCCCGCTCCTTTGCCTTTGATTCAGCCAAGGCAAACAACGCGGCGCCCAGGGCAACGTAAGTCACCGTCACACAGAGGACGAGGATTAGGTCCGCGGCCGGTAACTGCCATATCCTGTCGCCGTTCATGATGATACGCTGGAGCACCCTTTGGCTCGCCGCCAGCGGGAGGTATCTCGCCCACGGGAACCTGTCCCAAGGGATCAAGAAAAAGCCGACCATGAGGAACTGGACGACCTGAAAAAACGACTGGACTCGCTTATACATAAGGGCTAGCCCCGCAAGGGCGAACCCCAGCCCGGTTGCCTGGATGTACACTGAAAGCATGACCGGCAACGTGCTGCCAAGGTGGAGGTGTATCTCCTGCCCTGTAGTAGCCGCCATGACCAAAGCTATAAGGAAGATCAGGGAAACGTTGTACACGAAATTGAACGACTCTGTGAAGACGGCTATCCAGCGGTAGCCAACGGGCGACAGGTACTGCTGCTCAAAGGTGCCGGTCTGCGCCTCGTTGGTGACGTTCCATGCCAGTTCCGTACTGCCCATCATGGCCAGCATCCATGTGAGGTACCCCGCGAATATCCCCTCCAAGGTATCTCCCAAGTCAATAGCGCTGCCGCCGATGCTCTTCGCTCCAAAGAACAGTAGGGCGAACACCATGTAGAGTGTGACAAACCCCGACAACATGTTGAAAAGGTATCGGGTCATAAGCTTGTACGCCTTAACCCAGCATGACTGAAGTACGACTAACCACATGCTCTGGCCTCCCTCCGAACGACCTCCAGGAACGCCTTTTCTAGATCCACTTCCTCCTGGGTGATCGTCTCGATAGCCACGCCGGAAGTCCTCATGATCTCCACCAGCTCGTATATCTGCCTGCCGTCGGCTAGGCTCACCAACACGTCGACCGTCTGGGGATTGCGCCTGATCTCGCAGCCCGGAAAGCGTTCCAGAGCCTCAGTTTCGGCCCTCCGGATCGCCCCGTCATCACCGTTCTGGGAAATGACAACCTTATATCTCCTGGCGGCGAATAGAGTGAGCAGGTCGGGGATCTTCTCGTCGGTCACGATCCTGCCCCTGGAGATGATGATGACGCGACTGCAGACGTCCTGTATGACCTTCATGTCGTGGCTCGAGATGACCATGGTCCTTCCTTCCTCGGACTGGAGCTTCCGGAGCGCCTCCCTGAGGTCGTAGCTGGCTTCGACGTCGAGGCCCAGAGTCGGCTCGTCAAGAAAGACTATGGGCGTCCGCTTCGCCAGTGCGCACGCGACCGCGGTCTTCTGCTTGTAGCCGCTTGAGAGCTTTCTGACCTCCACGTCTTTTTGCTCCTCGAGTTTGAGGACGCTGAGGAGGTACTTGAAGTAATCGCCCCCGCGCGACACCGGTATCCCGTGGATCCCCGCGAAATACACGATGTTCTCCCACACCGTGAGTCTCCAGTATGTATTGCGGGCCCCTTCGAGGACGGCGGCCAACTTCGCCGCGGACTTGCGCCGTTCTCTCCAGGCGTCAACCCCTTCCACCTCTATCCGGCCCGAATCGGGCTTGACAAGCCCGAGAGTGCACTTGATGGTCGTGGTCTTCCCCGCCCCGTTGGGTCCGAGAAGACCAACCATTTCGCCCTCTCCAACCGAAAACGAGACGTTCTTCACGGCCTCGACGACACGCTTCTTCTCTCGAAAAGTCTTCGTGAGGTCGCTGACAACCAGCGATGCCATTGAACCACCTCCATGAGACCTGTACGCTAAGAAGGGGGATTGGGTTTCATGTATCATAGCAAAATGTTGAGCTTCTTAAGGGCGGAGTTGTAGTTTTCAAGCTTACGTCAAACCCAGTCTGCAGAAGTCGGTCTGGTCCGGCCCCTCAAGCGTTGCTCCCGTCCGTCAAGTACTGCCCCCTGCCCCGATCCTCCTCGGCTCGTGGCCTCTCGTGCAGCCTGAGATCCCGTCCCACAAACCGTGGCCCCGACCTCACCCCTGGCGCTTAGCCTCGCCTCGCATCTTGTAGTATCATACGGTTAACAGGTTTCGGCGACGTCATCTCACCATCTCAAGGGAGCGATGCGCCTGTGGACTTCTCCATACTCATCTGGGCCTTCTTCCTGATATCCATGGTCATGCCCCTCATACAAAGGAAGCAGCTGGACTCCTCAAGAGTGAACATCATCCGTGACCTTGAGAGAAAGCGCGGGTCGAGGCTCATTACTCTCATCCACCGTCAGGAATCCCTGAGCTTCCTCGGCCTCCCGATCTCCCGCTACATCAATATTGAAGACTCTGAGCAGGTTTTGAGGGCAATCAGAATGACCCCGGACGACATGCCGATTGACATCATCCTACATACTCCGGGTGGACTGGTCCTGGCATCCGAGCAGATAGCCCGGGCGCTTTTGCGCCACAAAGCGAAAGTGACCGTGTTCGTCCCTCACTACGCCATGTCTGGAGGAACTCTCATAGCCCTCTCCGCCGATGAAATAGTGATGGACCCCAACGCAGTCCTCGGTCCGGTTGATCCTCAGGTCGGCAAGTACGCCGCTGCGTCGATCCTTCGGGTCATGAAGGAGAAGGAACGGAAAGACATAGATGACGAGACCATCATGCTGGCGGACATGGCCGAAAAGGCAGTGAAACAGGTCACCCAAACCGTCGCCGACATGCTTGCCCAAAGGTTTGACAGAGACAAGGCACTCGAGCTAGCGCAGAAGCTTACTTCTGGCCAATGGACTCACGACTACCCCCTTACCTGCGAGGAGCTCAGCAAGCTGGGCTTCCCTCCCATATGTGCCGACATGCCTAATGAGATCTACCGGCTGATGGACTTGTACCCTCAGCCTGCGCAGAACCGGCCATCCGTCCAATACGTACCGGTGCCCTATCAGGGTCACAAGGAGCGGAGGGATTAGCACGTAGTACCTGCTGCCATGGCGATCCTGTCGGCCGTCAGTTATCAAGGCCGGGGGAAGTAGAGGAACCGGCACGTGATGCCCGCGGCCATGGCGATCTTGTCGGCCAAAGTCTGTCGGAGAAGGCGAAAAGACTAGCGCATAATGCCCGCCGCCTTGGCGATGTCGTCGGCCATGAGCAATGAGGGCTAGAGAAAGCGGAGGGATTCGCATGGCGACTGAACCGGTTTCCGAACACGCGCTGATCTGGGGGCCCACCTACGAAGAGATGCTTCATCCGAGTTCAATAGATCCGGGAATAAGGGCCAAGGCTCTGGAGGCGCTGGAAAACGACCCCCTCGACAAGTTGAACCTCTACAACGTTTCGTGGCGCGACGCTAGTGACCAGATCCGTTACTTCGTCCTGCCTAAAGAGCTGACCGGCGTCGACGCGAACATAGTGGCGCTCTATGCCGCCGGCTTCCCTACAGGCTCACACAAAGTGGGTCCCACCTACTCTGTGACCATGGAAGCCCAGCTGGCCGGAGCGATTCGCCCCGGAGTGCACACGGTAGTCTTTCCATCGACGGGGAACTACGGGATCGGAGGCGCTTGGGCCGGGCGGAGGATGGGCTATGACACACTGGTGGTACTGCCCGAACTCATGAGCCGGGAAAGGTTCGATCTCATCGAAAGCTACGGCGCCAGATACATCAAGACACCCGGCTGCGAGTCCAGCGTCAAGGAGATCTACGACAAGTGCAAAGAGCTAGCCCGAGAACCCAACACGGTGATACTCAACCAATTCGACGCCCTGGCCAACTACCGCTTCCACTACTACTGCACCGGCAACACAGTGGTAGAACTCATGGAAGAACTGCAGGACAAAAGCGTGGGCAAGGGATATTGCTCGGCGTTCGTCTCATCGATGGGGTCCGCAGGCACCATAGCGGCGGGAGACCGGATCAAGCAGGTCTTTCAGGGTTCGAAAATCGTCGGATTGGAGCCGGTCCAGTGCCCCACCTTGTACTCTAACGGTTACGGGGATCACGACATCCAGGGGATCGGCGACAAGCACGTGACGTGGATACATAACGTCAAGAACATGAACGCCCTCATGTGCGTTGATGATATGGAGTCTAAGCTCGGGCTGCAGCTCCTGACCGACCCAGTTGGAGTCGATTTCTTCATTGGCGAATTGGGTGTGGATCCTTCTGTCGCCCAGAAGCTCTCGGAGATCATCGGGATTTCCGGAGTGTGCAACATCCTCGGAGCCATAAAGACCGCCAAGTTCTATGGGATGGGTTCCGATGACGTCGTGGTCACCGTTTTCACCGATGCCATTGACCGCTACCACTCGGTGATGGCCCAAATCACCGAGCAGTTCGGCCGATTCGACATTTCCAAGGCCCGGAACCGCCACTACGGTATTTTCATGAAAGCCAAGCTCGACTACATCCAGGAAGGAACGGTGCTGAATAGGGAGCGCTGGCTGAACCTGAAGTACTACACCTGGGTCGAGCAGCACGGCAAATCAGTGGAGGCCCTGAATGCCCAAAGGAGCCAATCTTGGTGGCGAGACCAGCAGGCTCTGGTGCATGAGGTGGACAGTAGGCTCATGAAGGCCAGGGGTTAGCTAGTTCGCTCCAATCCAAGTTCTAGTCCAAGTTCCGAGCCAAGTTTTGGTTATCTCCGGCTTGCGGGTCCAGAGGAGGCTCCGGCGTCGATGACGATGCCCTCAGCCATATAGCATAAAATGTAGGCAAGGGGGTGCGGACGTTTTCTTGGACTTCAAGCATAACCTAGAGCCCGTCTGTATTCCAGTGGGCTTCTTCCACCGAGTGACATCTTGATGCGTTCTTCATTGTGCCAGCGAAGATGTGTATCAAGTCTCCGCATGAACTCCCTCACGCTAACGCCAATCCAACGTGGATTCGCCTGTAGCCGTAGCGCCCGTTCGCCTCGTTGAAGGCCGTTCGCACACGCTCACGCAGTTCCGCGTACTTGTCTCCAACGCTCATGGCAGCCCTTTGGTAGAAGTAACTGCTCTTGGCCATCGCAAAGTACTTAAGAAGGTCACTCAGGGGATACTTCGTCTTCAGGGCGCCGATCGCTTTGGCCTTCTCCCGGTTGGTCAGCTTCTTGGGATCGGCGCCCGGCCTTTTTTTAGTATCTCTGCGGTCACCGTCAAGACATCTACTTCAAGCTGGAGCCAGTATCTCTCTTCCTTCAGCTTCTTCTGTTCTTCCCTAAGCGACTGCACCTCGGCACGCAGCGCCTCTACGTCCTCGTGGTCAACGTCTTTCGCTTTCCCGCGTCTTCGTTTGCTCATGGGATACTCCTTTCCGAGCAGACGCTTCTTCCACCGGTACACCGTGATTGGGTTGACACCAAAGCTCTCGGCAACCTCTTTGGCCGTGGACATGAACTTGTTCAAGCGTCTCACACAACGCCCTGCTCCTGAAACCATACAACTGTATCCCTAATGGACTGCCTGATGGGCCTTGGTACGAATCCCAGCTCAGTTAAAGCCTTCGTGCTTGACACTAAGGAGTTACTGAGCAGTGCTTCTATCATATCCGTGCTCACCAGGGGCTTCTTCCCTGTCATCCTGCTGAGCGAAGTAAGCGCTTTGGCGACCACGCTCGCCGTGGTAGGAGACACCTTCCATTTCGGCACCGTCCGGCCGACGACCGCTCCTACCTCCTGCAATACCTCGGTCACTGAGATCCACTCGCCGGCGAGGATGTAGCCCTCTCCCATCCTCCCTTTCTCAGCCGCCAACATGTGTCCATAGGCTACGTCCCTGACATCCACGAAGTTGTAGCCTCCATCTATGGTGGCCGGAAGGCGTCCACGTATGAAGTCAAGTATCATATGGCCCACTTCAGAAGGCTTGAAGTCGTTGGGACCTATCACGCCGCTCGGATAAGCGATGACTCCGTCCAATCCCTTACCTATCACATCCAACACCTCAAGCGTTCCTTTGGCCTTGGTCTTGGAGTACTCCATGCTCACTCTCAACGGATCACACCCGGCGCTCTCATCAATCCCCGTCCCGTGAGGAGGCTCAACAAGGGCATGTATGGACGATGTGTACACCAGCCGCCTCACGCCGGATCTAAGGCATGCCTCCGCCACATTCCGCGCGCCATTGACATTGACTTGTTCGAGAAGCTCGGATCGACCGGGGAGCAGGCTTATGACGGACGCCAAGTGGAAGACGATGTCAGCCCCTCGAAATGCCTTGTCTAGGCTCTTGGGCTCACGGACATCCCCCTCGACAACCTCCACATCGAGGCCCTTAAGTGAAGTCAGGTCCTCGCCCGCGAGAACCATCGCCCGGACCTTCTCGCCCTTCTCCAAGAGCAGTCTGACCAGGTTATTGCCCAGGTGTCCAGGGGCTCCGGTCACAACCATCATCTCGATTTCCCCTCCCGATTGTTTCGCTTATTGTCCAACTGACCGTTCCGGGTTCTTTGGGATCTCTCAGGTCTTGGGGTGGTGCTTCGGATGTCCCCGTTGTCAAGAATGGTGCGGCTACATCGGACACCTAGGACGTCCTCGCGGTATCGAGCGACATTCCGTGCCACTTGAGAAAACATAGCCATGAACTCATGGATCCTATCTGCCGGGATGTCACGGGCGGCAGCGGATACGAGGTCGGAATAGTGCTGCTCGACGACTGCCTGGATGGCCTTGGCTTTCTCCGTAAGCCTGACTATCCTCGAACGCTTGTCACTCAAGGCCTGCTCTCGTACTACATATCCTTTGGCCTCAAGGGACGCGACGGTCCTGGATATGGCCGGCTTGCTCACCTCGGTTGCCGCGACGATGTCATCCTGTCGGACACCGTCGCCGCCGCTGTATAGAAACATGAGTACGTTGGCCTCAGCGCTGCCGAGTCCAAGGTCCATTAGCGTCCTGTTCAGGGTAACCTGGCAGTCATGTATGATGCGGCTCGCGAGACTCACAAGCATCCGGAAGTCCTCCACCTAGAGTGCCTCCCTGCCTCAAATCGACTGTTGACCCTCTGACGTTCCGGCCCCGGGCCGTTTGAGACGGCGAGAACAAGACCAACCATTCGCCAGAGGTACAGTTAACAAGTTAACCAAATTGTATGAGAGGTCAGGCGGTAAATCAAGAGAACAAATATCACGAAGCACTGCGCAGGAATGACAGCCTCGCCCGCACCCTACTCGAAAACGCGTGAGTTGCGCTCTTGACACCCCTCTCCTTACTATCCATAATAGAACGAACGTTCGATATTGCCCCGTTTGTCTCACTGGCTGGCGCGCTGGCGCCCGCGTCGGTTGTCGAACCAGTTGTCGCACCGGCTGCACGTCGGATGCTGGGCGCGACTGTCACGTCGGATGCTGCGCCGCCTGACACGCCGGCTATCGCGTCGGACATTGCACTGGCTGTCACGCCAGTCGCGCCGGACAGAAATGGGGCAGCACTACTTAGCACAGGCGGTGCTACGATCATGAAGACGCTCCAGCTCTCCAAGGCGCAGGCTCGTAGGTTCCTCTTGGCCCACCAAAGCTTGCTTCCGCCCAGATCGCTGCAAGGAAAGACCGGAATCGTGGACTTCGTGCGCAAGGTCAATTGCGTCCAATTCGATCCCATCGACGTAACAGGCAGAAACCACGAACTGGTCCTGCAAGCAAGGGTCCGTGACTTCTCCACGCCCCTGCTGTACGAAGCGCTATATGAGGAAAGGCGCCTGGTAGACGGGTTCGACAAGAACCTCTGCATCTATCCTATGGAAGACTGGCCGTTCTTCCGGCGCATTAGGGAAGCATATCTCCGCGATTTTGAGAACCGGGCGCACCCGGTCCTTGAGGCGTCCGCGGCTGTCCGCCAGGAGATCGAGAAGCGCGGTCCCCTTTGCTCAAGCGACATCGACCTCGGCCAAAACGTGCGGTGGCCTTGGGGGATGACGCGCCTTTCACGGGCAACAATGGAAGCGATGTACTTCTGGGGCGAACTGATCGTCCACCACAAGGTAGGAGTGCGAAAATACTACGACCTGGCCGAGCGGCATGTTCCTCCCGAGATCCTCTCTGCCCCGGAACCCCATCCCTCAGACGGAGACTACCTAGACTGGCGCATCCACCGCCGGATCGGGAGTGTGGGGCTCCTGGCGAACAGAGGGGTAGACGCATGGCTGGGGATAGAGGGAACCCAAAAGCACAGCAGGTCGGAGTCCATCTTGCGACTTACGACAGACGGCCGGCTCAGAGAAGTCGAGGTGGAAGGGTTCGAAGAACCGCTGTATATGCGGTCGGAGGACGAGCCTACGCTGAACCTTGCTCTCAAAGAACGAGCGGGAGAAGACCGTGCGGCCGTACTCGCTCCCTTAGACAATCTCATTTGGGACAGGCGGCTGGTCTCTGACCTATTCGGTTTCAACTATACCTGGGAGGTATATACGCCTGCCGCAAAGCGGCGCTACGGCTACTACGTGCTGCCGGTCCTGTACGGGGACAGATTCGTAGCCAGATTCGAACCCGTGAGAGACCGCAAGTCGAAAACAATGATAGTGAAGAACTGGTGGTGGGAGGAGAACGTCGAGCGGGATGACGGGGAACTGCGTCTGGCCCTCCACGAGTGTCTCGAGGCCTTCAGGACATTCCTCCGATGTGACGCCATGCGCGTTGAAGACGCGCCCCTCAAGGCTGGCCTTTCATGGCTGGAGGGATAACACCAAACCACTGATAAGGTGCGGGAATACGGGGCGACGGTCAACCGAATAGACCGTCACCCACCCTTAGTATGACGAACTCTACACATCATCGCGCAGGAGGCCCGAGCTCACTCTAGTGAATATGAGGGCTATTAGTGACGCGTCTCACCCCCGGCACTTCATATGTGCCGTTCAATACCTTGGCAGAGGGTTGATACATCCGTAATACCAGATTGAACTCGTCTTTCGGCGCCGGCAGCCAGTTGGACTCACGGACCGGCCGGCACCTTTGAATGTAGATGTCCAGTGAGCCGTCATCGTTCTTCTCAAGCCCCGGGGTGTAGTCCGCGATAGCCCATCGGTTGATGTCGTTCTTGACCAAGTAGAATTCCTTGTCATACATCGTTACCGACCAAAATGCCTCTACGGGCGGCAGTTGGTCTTCATTGAAATGTAGGACGTAATTGTACCTGCCATTCAGCTGAATTCCCTGATCATCGACGAACGTTCTCGGACAAGTGGATTCTTCATTCACATTTGCCCCAAGGCCCATGTAGGCGACAAGAGCCCTCATGAGGAACGCATCGCCATAGTTACCCATGCCCGTGATTGTCAGCCACCCGTTACTATATCGGGAATCTACTTCTGTTAGGCTGTTTTGAATGACGACAAAGGCATCTCTCGCCGCTCGGTTCAGGCCCGCGATAGTATCCGGATCTAATCTACTGGCATCAAAGCCGTAGGTCCGATCGATACCAATATGCTCAAACTGCTTCTCAAAGGATTCATTGCCGGTAGTAGGATTCAGAAATCATTAAGTCCGTCATAGCCTTGAAGAAATCCATGGCGCTCAGGTCTTCCACCTTGGTTTCCAAGAGCAGCTTGTTTGCAGGTTTTACGACATATGGGTTGGTTCCATCCAGCGAGGTCAGAGTGAATTGTTTTAGTATTCTCCTGGCTTCTTCCTCATCATCCTCGCCTTTCGCAAGAACGCGGCCTATAAGCCATGCGGTGTTTGTGGGAGATCTGACTTCTCTTAACCCGGACGGCAAGACACCATCCCAATCCGGCCCCACGATGGCGAAACTCCCGGCTTTCGTCCCTGTAGTGCGGCGTCCTAGACTGGCAAAGATGCTTGAATATGCATCCATGATTTGCATGACGTAGTACCTATCATTAGGTATCAGGGGCATTAAGAACTACCGGGCCTTGAGAAACTATGCAGGACGGATCATTGCTGTGATTTGGGGTCGTGTCCCCCCACGGCCAGCGCTTCGCGAGATCTCTCTCGTGCGTCGCTGCCGGAGTCAGCGGACCCGTCAGTCAGCATTTCCAGTTGACTTTCGCAGGATTCGGCTCATTATCCACGGCGACCGCCCGAAGTGCCGCGTCCATTTTCCAACACTCCTCCTCAGCGACACGCAGGAGTTCCTCCCAAGAGGAGTTCACACCTATGCGGTCATACGCGATTGCCAAGGAACCGTAGAGCGGTAGGCCCAGTGAGTGGGTGGCGCTGTGGATAGTCGACGCCGCCTGCCCGATGGCTCTCGCCGCGCCCTGCTGGGCGGGGTACCCCTCGGCTTCCCGTGCCGCGGCATGGGCATCAAGGATGACCTTCTTCGCCGCCGGGAGTTTGATCTTGCCTTCCAGCCAGTCGCGAGCGGCCCTGAGCGCGGCCCTCGGACGTCCATCATCAGGAAACGTCTTCTCCCAGATGGGCAACAGATTAGCCTCGGCGTAGGAAACACACCAGTTCGCTATCGTCACCTTGCTTTGGGTTTCGATGAGCCTCATGAGCGACACGATGTAAGGGGCGTTGCAGTCGGTCAGCATCTTGCGGGGCTTTGGCATCTTGGTCCGCCTGCCTTTGGTTCTTGGGTGTGCTAATCTTCGATTCGCCCTACCGACGCTCCTTCAGTGTCGGGCACGCTCAACGTGGTACCGCTCAGCCCGCTCCACCGCGCGAGGGTCGTACCCACGGAATTTACGCACTCCAGACATGCTCCCCGGGTTCATCTCTCCCGCAAGGCAAGTAGAATCAAGGTGAGAACGGCAGGCTCCCAAGACGCACAGCTTCCCAAAACGCGCAGAATCAAGATGACCACGAGCACACAGAATGTGGGGTGATATTGGTGACGACGAGACAGATCGACCTCACGAGGTCCGTCCACTCGCTCTGCCAAGAGTATCCCGAACTTGTCGGGGCCTTGGAGGCGCTGGGGTTCAATGAGATCACGAAACCGGGCATGCTCGGCACCGTCGGCAGAATCATGACGATTCCGAAAGGTGCCGCGATGAGGGGTATCAGCATGGATGATATCCGGGCCACTCTGCTGGCCAAGGGTTTCCAGGTGACATTGTGACCGGCACAACAGCCGGGGTCGCAACTGGAATCATAACCAATGCATAGGGAGGGGTTTGGCATGACGCAGGAGATCAACAACAGGGAGTACAGGCAAGAGGTGATCCGGGAACTCCTATCCGATCTGCATGCAGGCAAGGATTTCGATGAAGTGAAGGCAAGGTTTGAGGAGGTGTTCAAAGGCGTATCTGCCACCGAGATAGCAGAGGCCGAGCAAGCACTCATCAAAGAGGGGCTACCCGTTGAGGAGATAACACGGCTGTGCGATGTCCACGCGGCCGTGTTCAAGGGATCGATTGAGGAGATCCACCGACCGGCGAATCCCCAAGAGACACCGGGGCACCCGGCCCACACGCTCAAGGCGGAGAACAGGGCTCTTGAACGCCTGATAAACGACAGGATCCGGCCACACCTGGACGCGTTCGTCAAGCAAGACAGAGCCGCAGAAGCAGGAGCAGATGCAAGGCCGGCAGCAGCGGCAAAGGCAGGAGCCGCCTCGGCTGAGCCGGATGCCGATGCAGAAGCGGTCGCTGCGTTGGCCGAGGACCTTGCCGAACTCGTCAGGATCGACATCCACTACACAAGGAAAGAACACCTATTCTTCCCCTACATGGAGCAGCACGGCATAACGGCGCCTCCGAAAGTGATGTGGGCGGTCGACGATGAAATCCGCAATCTCGTCAAGGAAGCATCGCGCATGGTACTTGCCTGGACGACGCCGTCCGGATCGCATCCTTCCTCCGAGTCCGGCGGGCCCTCAGCCTCCGGCAAGCCATTCGGGTCCTCAGCTTCCGGCGGGCCCTCAGCCTCCGGCAAGCCTACAAAGCAGGAGATTAAGAAGCACCTCGAAGAGACGCTCACCAAAGCGATAGACATGGTGTCCAAGGAAGAAGACATCCTCCTCCCCATGGTCCTGGATGTCTTCACCGATGAGGAGTGGAAGGTGATCGCCGACGAAAGCAAGGAAATCGGCTATTTCCTCATCACTCCGCCGCCCGAGTGGAAGCCCGTGGCTGCACAGACCTCCGAGAGACCGCCTGAGATCTCGGCACCATCCGGAGCCATCGTCCTGCCAACCGGAGCGCTCCAAATGAAGGAGCTGGTCAGCATGCTGAACACGCTGCCGTTGGACATCACCTTCGTCGACAAGGACAACATCGTCCGGTATTACTCCGAAGGCACCGAGCGGATTTTCCCGCGCACGAAAGCAGCGATCGGTAGGCGTGTCGTCGACTGCCATCCGCCGGCCAGCGTCCACATCGTGGAAGGGATCATTGAGAGCTTCCGGGCGGGGCGCAAGGACCACGAAGACTTCTGGATTAAGATGCGCGGCAAATACGTGTACATCAGGTACTTTGCGGTCCGGGATGTTGACGGCACTTTCTTGGGAACCCTGGAGGTAACTCAGGACATCAAGCCCATCCAGGCCATCGAAGGCGAGAAGAGGCTGGTGACGGAGTAGACCGGTGTATGGATTGGCCACGGAGCCGGGGGAGTGGTTTTGTCCATGACCCCGGCTCCATCAGTTACCTTTTGTCCATGACCCCGGCTCCGTCGGTTAACTTTTGTCCATGACCCCGGCTCCATCAGTTACCTTTTGTCTATGACCCCGGCTCCATCGGTTCCCTTTCGTCTATGTCCCCGACTTCGTCAGTTCCCTTTTGTCTATGTCCCCGACTCCGTCGGTTCCCTTTTGTCTATGTCCCCGACTCCGTCGGTT
>DUUV01000055.1 GCA_012841375.1 Candidatus Fermentithermobacillaceae bacterium | reverse complement strand
CTTCCAAGATGGTCATCGCCTTGGGTGCCCGGTCTCCAAAACTGTCCAGGACCCTCTTGAGAATCTCTCTGGCCGTCGTTACATCCGGGGCTGCCCAAAGAACCCTGAGTTGTGAGAGAAGTTCCTCTTGCAGTTGTTTCGGACATGCATCCAGGATGTTCCGCGTGAAATGGGTCTGACATCTCTGCCACATGGCCCCCTGGAAGTGCGTCTCCACGGCCTTCACAAGCCCACTGTGCTGGTCGGAAACTACCACGTCCACTCTCCGAAGGCCCCTTCTCTTTAGCCATGAGAAAAAGTCGCTCCAACTGGCGTAAGTCTCGCTGTCACCAATCAAGAACCCTAACACCTCACGGTATCCCCTAATGTTCACACCGATGGCGATTAGGGCGCTCTGAGGCCTGACTTGTCCGCCTTTCCTTACCCTGAGAACCATCGCGTCTACCATCACAAAGGGATACTCCTCCGTAAGCGTCCTCTCGTTCCACTCTCTCACCATCGGGTCCAACTTCTTACACAGTTCCGATACCGTTGACTTAGAGAACTCAGTACCGCACAGTTCCTCTGTGATCTTGGCCACTTTCCTCGTAGAGACCCCGTTAACCACCATCTCCATCAGTGCCAGGATGAGAGCCTGTTCGCTCCTTTGGAATCTGGAGAAAAGCTCGGGCGAGAATTTCCCATCCCGCACCTGGGGCACTGACAGCGTAAGACGCCCTACCCGAGTAGTCATAGACCTGGGTTTGTACCCGTTCCTGTAGCCCCGGCGCTCCTCAGTCCTTTCATAGGGCTTTGCTCCTAAGGCCTCGGTTACTTCCGCCTCAAGCACTTGGTTCAGGACTTGTTCTAGTCATAATGAACGAGGCCGGCCCCGCAGTCGTTAGCCGTGGATTACACTGGGTGTGAAGTGCACTCCGGTGCAGAGCCACAAACGAGAGGGGAGCCGGCAAGATGAATGATAGCACGAAGTATGTGGGGCTGGACGTGTCCAAGGAGAAGATCGCGGTGGCCGTCGCGGACGGTGGCAGCAGGGAAAGCGCACGGTACTGGGGCGAGATACCGCACCGCATCGAGGACATACGCAAGTTGATAGGGCGCCTGGGTGACGTTGGGCAGCTGCAGGTGTGCTACGAAGCCGGGCCGACGGGTTACCTGTTGGAGAGGCAGTTGGCCTCGATGGGAGTGGCGTGTATGGTGGTGGCGCCGTCCTTGATCCCGAAGCAGCCGGGGAACCGGGTGAAAACAGACCGGAGGGACGCGCAGAGATTGGCCGAACTGCTCAGGGCTGCGGAACTGAAGCCGGTGTGGGTGCCTGGCAAAGAAGACGAAGCGTTGCGGGACCTGGTGAGGGCGCGGGAAGACGCCAAGGAGGACCTGCTGAGGGCGAAACACCGTCTCGGGAAGTTTCTTCTGAGGCGCGGGGTATGCGAACCAGTGGGAGTCAGGGCTTGGAGCACCAAGTATCGAGCGTGGCTGAAAGGCCTGGAGTTCGACTCGAGCGCCCTCCAGACGACCTTCGACGAGTACCGGCTAAGCATCGAGGAGATCGAGAGCCGGATCGAGAGGTTGGAGAGCGAGATACATACGCAAGCGCAAAAAAGCAGACACGCTCCGATGATCCAGGCCCTGCAGGCCTTCCGAGGCATCAAGGAGATAGCGGCCGCGACGATGGTAGCGGAAGTGGGGAGTTTCCTGCGGTTCGGGAAGGCGTCGCAAGTGATGGCCTACTCGGGCGCGGTGCCGAGCGAGCACTCCAGCGGCGCCGAGGTCCGGCGCGGGAAGATCACCAAGACTGGTAACAGCCATCTGAGGCGCATCGCCATCGAGTGCGCGTGGAGTTACCGGTACCCGGCGGCGATGTCGGCGATATGGGTGATCCGGTCTTGGCCACTGCCATCCTCGACCGGTTACTGCATCACTCACACATCATCAACATCCGAGGTGAGAGCTACAGGCTGAAAGAAAAAGCGCGCGCGGGAGTCTTTTCAGGTCCGAAGGTCTAAGGGGGAGGGG
>DUUV01000157.1 GCA_012841375.1 Candidatus Fermentithermobacillaceae bacterium | reverse complement strand
GCGCGCGCTCGAGCTGCTTCGGACATAAAGCCGAGCACTTAAGACCGGCGCCTCAAGGCCGCCGGCATCTCGGGGGGAGGAAATTCGATGTATCTTAGGCCTGTCTCTATACCGGGGCTGGGTCCCCTGGTTGAAAAACCTGCGACACACTCTTCCGATTCAGTCGCCAGGGAAGCACCCTTTTCCAGCGTGCTTCAAAAGGTATCCGAAAACTTGGCGTCCCTTGACCGCGAAATGACAGAAGCACAGGTAGACCTTATCACCGGCAATGCCCGCGACATGCACACTGCCGTGCTTTCCGCCGAAAAGGCGAGTCTGGCACTTGACCTCGTGATCTCTGTGCGCAACAAGGCCCTAGAGGCCTACCAGGAGATCATGAGGATGCCTATATAGCGGGTGAGATGAATGGGAACCAGCGTGGCTCATCTCACTAAGGGGTTAAGGGATACCTGGTCCAAACTGGGGAAGACCCCAAGGCTAATCATCTTGTCCAGTGTCGCGGTAGTGTTCGTCGCGTCCGCGATTGCGCTGGCGTTTTCGGCGCGGGGAAGCCAATACGAGACCCTTTGGTCTAACCTGGACCCTCGAGACGCCGGAGCCATCGTAAGCGAACTGGAGAGACAGGGTATTCCCTACGAACTTGCCGACAGCGGACGCACCGTGAAGATACCTGCCGCGGATGTCCACAGGACGAGGCTTTCCCTCGCCACCCAGGGACTCCCTTCGTCGGGTATTGTGGGCTTTGAAAGCATTCAAGGAAACTCAATCTGGGCGACGGATTTCGAGCGAAAGGTCCATTATACAAGGGCCCTCTCGGGAGAACTGACCAGGACCGTCAAGTCCATCTCGGGCGTGAGGGACGCCAGGGTCCACATCGTCCTTCCCGAGAACACGGTTTTCGCCGCGCACAAGACTCCCGCTACCGCCGCAGTGCTCTTGGATCTCACGCCGGGCATGGAGCTTACTCCTCCCACGGTGAAGGGCATTGTGAATTTGGTGGCGAGATCGGTGGAAGGTCTGTCTCCCGATGACGTCACGGTCATGGATACCTCGGGGAAGCTACTTTCACAAGACTACCGGAGCGATTCCTTCGGGGGCCAAGTCTCTGCAGCCGCGTTCGAGATGACCTCAAGGGTTGAGCGCGAGCTGGAAGCGCGCCTCTTGTCAACCCTCACGCCTGTGCTGGGTCCGGGAAACGTCGTCTGCCAAGTTCGTGCCGTCCTCAACCTTGATCAGGTGAGGATCGTTGACGACGAGTACGCCAGCGACCCCCAGGGAACTCTACGCAGCACCCAGCAGGTGACCGAGAGCTATCAGGGGACGGGCACTCCCGCGGGAGGAGTGGCGGGCGGGCTCGACGTACCCACCTACGCCACGGGAGGCCAGGGACAATCCCAGTACCAACGTACTGAGACCATCACCAACTACGAAGTGAACCGGACGACTAGAGAGACAGTTGTTATGCCCGGCGGCATCAAGAACCTCTCCGTTGCCGTCATGGTCAACAAGGAACTGGACGACGACGAGAAGGGCGTCATCACCGAGGGGGTTACCGCTGCTCTAGGTCTGGATCCCCTGAGGGAGGACAAGATAAGCGTCATCGGGATAGCCTTCGATACCAGCCTTGCCGACGCGATTCAGGCCGGCATGACGCCGGCGTCCGAACCTTTCCCGAGGATATATGCCTACGCCATCGCAGTGGCCGCTGCGCTTGTGATAGGCACAATCATCCTCTTTATCCTCCGGCGCCGGAGGGCCAGAGCCCTGGAACCCGAACCCGAACTCGAACCCCTCCCAATGGAGGACGAGAGGCCGACTTTGTCTCCGGACTTACTGAACAGGCAGCAGCTTAGGGAAGACATTGAGAGGCTGGCGCGGGTGAACCCGTCTGGTCTTGCTGCGCTCCTTAAGACGTGGCTATTGGAGGATGATTACTGATGTCTACCCATCGAGGCGTGCTGTCAGGACGGGAGAAGGCCGCGATCCTCCTAATCACCCTGGGGCCGGACCTTTCATCTCAGGTCATGAAGCATATGAAGGAAGAAGACATCGATATCTTGACCCTGGAGATCGCGGGGACCAAGAGGGTCGATCAGGACATTCGAGAGCAGGTCTTGAGCGAGTTCGCGGATATGGCCATCGCGCAGCAGTACATTGACGAAGGTGGCATCGAGTACGCCAAGGTGCTCCTGGAAAAGGCTTTGGGAAAGGAGAAGGCCGGCGATGTGATGGCCCGCCTCACTATGTCGCTGCAGGTGAGGCCCTTTGATTTCGCGAGGAAGGCGGAACCGGGCCAGCTCTTGAACTTCCTGGAGTCCGAGTCTCCCCAGACCATCGCCCTCATATTGAGCTATTTGGCGCCGAACCAAGCGGGATCCATTCTCGCTGCCCTCGCTCCGGACCTGCAGGTTGAAGTGGCCCGTAGGATAGCCGCCATGGAGGGCACGAGCCCCGAAGTCATCAAAGAGATAGAGCGTATCCTCGAGCGGAAACTGGTCAACGTGGTCGGCCAGGACTACAACCGGACGGGCGGCGTGGCGTCCATTGTCGACATCCTGAACAACGTGGACAGGCAGACCGAGAAGACCATTTTGAACGCCCTCGATGTGGAAGCCCCGGAACTCTCCGAAGAGATAAAGCGGAGAATGTTCTTGTTCGAGGATATCATCTACCTCGACGACAGGGCTGTTCAGCGCTTCCTGCGGGAGGTTGACATGTCCAAGGATCTCCCGTTGGCCCTCAAGGCTGCTTCTGATGAAGTGAAAGAAAAGATCTACAGGAACCTTTCGTCTCGAGCCGTCGAGACCCTCAAGGAAAGCATCGACTATCTGGGTCCGGTGCGCATGCGCGACGTGGAAGACGCCCAGCAGAGGATTGTCGCCTTGATAAGGCGGCTTGAGGACCAGGGTGAGATCGTTGTGGGTCGCGGGGGAGGAGACGATGTCATTGTCTAGAGTCTTTCGTTCGCAGCCGGTCGCCCTCCGGCGGCCGGTCCGGCTACACACGCCAGCGGCGGAAACCGGCGAACCCGTGCGGCTGCCTGACCCTCAGGAGATCGTAGCCCGGGCCAGAAAAGAGGCCGAGGCAATTCTGGAGGAGGCGGCACGAGAAGCCGAATCCATTGTGAGCCGCGCTCAGGAAGAAGCCGGCCGGATAGCGACCGAGGCACGAGAGACCGGCAGGAACGACGGTTACCTGGACGGACATGCCAAAGGTCTGGCCGAGGCACAGGGGCTTTTGGAAGAAGCGGAGGCCGCCCTCCAGTCGGCCAGAGAGGCTTACGGGCAGATGCTGGCCGAATCGGAACCTCGCCTCTTGGCCCTGGTGATCGAGATCAGCCGAAAGGTGCTGGGGGACGCGTTTTCAGAAGACCCCGGCGTAATAGTGGAGCTCATAAAGAAGGGCATAGCCGCCCTCCGGGACGAGAGAGAGTTTTGCCTCAAGGTCCCGCCCGAACTTGTTTCTCTTGTGGAAGGAGAGACGCCCGCTCTCAGGAGGGAGTACGGCGTGAGGTCAATGGACGTGGTAGGAGATCCGGAAGTTACGGGGGGAGCCATTGTCCTAACGCCCCACGGTTACGTGGACGTGACGATTGAGTCTCAGATACGGGCCATAGCCACTGCGTTGGCGGAAGCCCGAAAAAAGGTCGTAGGGATGGAAGTCCAATGAACGACGTGTCCTTCCAAGCGTACGAGGAGACGGTCAAGACGGCCCAGCCGCTGACCTACGGCGGGATAGTCCGGGATGTGGTCGGGCTCCTCATAGAGTCCTCAGGGCCAAAGGTTAGGATGGGCGAGATGTGCTACCTGTTGCCCGGATCGGGAGCGCCGGTCCTGAGCGAGGCGGTCGGTTTCAAGAACGGCCGTGTCCTCCTCATGCCCTACGGCGAACTGGACGGCGTGGCGCCGGGAACGTCTGTGGAAGCAACAGGCAGGCAGCTCAAGGTCTCGGTCGGAGAGGGCATGCTCGGCCGGGTGGTGGACGCTTTGGGGTTCCCGATCGACAAGAAGCCTTGGTGGACCGTGGACAAGCATTACCCGACCGCCGAGCGTCCTCCCGCGCCGCTGGAGAGAGGCAGGATCGAGGAACCGCTGGCCACCGGCGTAAAGGCCATTGACGGCTTGCTCACACTGGGCGAAGGCCAGAGGATCGGCATATTCTCCGGCTCCGGAGTAGGGAAGTCGACACTCATGGGAATGATCGCCCGGAATACGTCGGGCGACATGAACGTCATCGCGCTGATCGGCGAGCGCGGACGCGAGGTCAAAGAATTCATTGAACGCGACTTGGGCCCAGAGGGGCTGAAGAGATCAGTGGTCGTGGTGGCCACCTCTGACGAACCTGCGCTCATGAGGATCAAAGCCTCTTGGGTCGCAACCGCCATCGCCGAGTACTTCCGGGACCGGGGGCTGTCGGTCTTGCTCATGATGGACTCCTTGACCAGGTGGTGTATGGCCTTAAGGGAAGTGGGGCTGGCCATCGGAGAACCTCCCACCACGAGAGGATATACGCCTTCCGTATTCGCCAACCTGCCTAAACTCCTGGAGCGGGCCGGAAAGAACCACGTGGGAAGCATCACGGGGATCTACACGGTCCTGGTCGAGGGCGACGACATGGACGAACCTATAGCGGATGCCGCCAGGGGCATCTTGGATGGCCATATAGTGCTGTCCAGGGACCTGGCCCAGCTCGGACACTATCCCTCCATTGACGTCCTCGCTTCAGTGTCGAGGCTGATGCCTGCCGTCACAAGCGAGGCGCAGAGGGAGGCGGCGACAGAGCTGCGGTCGGTCCTGGCGACCTACAAAAAGGCGGAGGACCTTATCAACATCGGGGCCTACGTCAAAGGATCCAATGACCGCATCGATCACGCTCTGGCCTACGTTGATCGGGTTAACCAGTTTCTCAGGCAGGGCGTCAACGACAACCACTCCTTTGATGAAACGGTTTCCATCTTGACAGGACTCTTCTCCCAGAGTTGAGCGGTGTTTAGCAAATTCGGTTGATTGTCGATAAAGGACGGGGACGGGGTTTGAGAAGATTCGAGTTTCCTTTGGAGAGAGCGCTGGATATACGCCGGTTACACAGATTGCTTGCCGAAGAGAAGCTCGGACAGGCCCTGAGAGATGAGAGCGTGGTGAAGTCCAGGCTTGATACCGCCCGTGAGGCGAGAGTGTCTCTCCAGCGCGAGTTCAGGGACGCCGTGACGGGCCGGCTCGACTTGAGGCTCTTGAGGCGTATGTTGAGGCACGGGGAGTCGCTGGAAAACGAGATTTTCCGTCACACAGCCGACCTCAAGATGAAGCGTGAGATCACCAGAAAGGCGAGGGAGGCCGCGATCCGGCGGACGCAAGAGGAAAGAGCCCTTGAGCGGTACAGAGAGAACAAGCTTAGCGAGTACATTGATGCCTATTGGTGGGATCAAGCCAAGAAGATGGACGACATCGGAGCGGACCGATTCTTGAGATCGAAAGAGAGGTGAGAAAGCAAGAAGATGTTTCCTGGACTGCAAGCAGCACTGGATGTGGTCACCGGCAATCAGGCGCTGCCACTGGCAAAAGCCGCGGCGGCTCTGAAACACTCCGCCGGGAAACGCATGTCGGCTGAGACGTTCGCGTCGGCCATGGCGGTCGCCATGGGTATCGTGCCGCCGGCCGTCTTGACGCCTTACGGTTCTCAATGGGCGGGACGAACGGACCCAATGGAACCAACGGAGCCAACGGAGCCAACGGAACCAATGGGGCAAGCGCAGGCGGTGATGGCGGGACTCGTTGACATCTCCCCGGCTCAAACAGGAGATCGTCACGGCGAATCCCTGTGGGAGGCAGGCGATGCCTTCGCGGCGACAGCCGGAACGGCGGAGCCTTCACAGTCCCCAGCTCCGCGAACTCCGGTCCCAACGGTCTTCACACCGTATGAGGCGGCAGGGGGCCGGGACACGCCTGTCACGGTCGCGAAGCCTACCGTTATCCCCGGAGACACGGTATTCCCGCCGGCCGTTTCCGGCACTCAGATGATGGAGGGCGGCCAACTGGAGCAGCCGGTAGATGCCACGGTCCCTGAGCTTCCCCGGGAAGAAGAGTCCGTGATCCTCACTCAGTATGAGGTCAAGCGTGACCATGTCCTGCCGGAAGCACCGGCCGGTAGTTCTATGGCCCGGGCAAGACTCGCAGTGAGACTGCCTGACGCGGGGGAGAGAACGGGAGCCATCGTGTCAGGGGAAGAAGTCGCCGGACCTCCGGAGACCGGCGAAGAAGCCCAATTCCCGTCACGGGAAGCCGGGTTTGAACCGCCCGAGGAAATCGGCACCACCGCCGAAGTCACAGAGGAGCGCGTTTACCGGGAGTCCCATGAAGACGAAGAAGAGCCGCTGACCGGCGTAACGGCCTCCGCGAAGGCCCTCACCCGGGCCGAACACGTGGAAACGGCCTTCACCGGAGGCACCAGAGAGGAACCGGTTCCTGCGCAGGGCGAGGTGTCTCTCAGAGACACGCGGGCGTTGGCGGAGCACCTCAGGGCGGAAGCCCTCAAGAAGCTTCCGAGGAGCGTGGAGCTCAGGCTTGACCCGCCCCATCTCGGCAGCGTCACGGCGATCCTATCGGCCAGGGGCCAGAATATCGCCGTGAAGTTCGTGTCCGGGTCTTTAGAGGCCGGCCGCGCACTGGACGCATCTGCCCAAGAGCTGGCCGAGGCTTTGAACGACCTGGGACTGACTCTGGCCGGGTTTTCCGTAGACCACGGTGATCCCCAGGGGGAAGCCCCCCGGGGGGAACGGGGCCGAAGCGCCGCTTCCGGTTGGAGGCGGGAAAGGCGCATACCGGGGCATGAGGCGGTTACGGGCCAGTCAGTGACGGCGCCGTACTCCGCGGCGCGCTACGGCGGCCACCTTGATTACATCGTGTAGAGAGAGTGAAAGGAGGCTGAGGATTTGGCGATAGATGGTGTGAGCGGAACAAACGGAAGTCCGGTTTCCTACGGTTTCGGGTTCGGCAAGACCGGAGAGCTGCAGGACCAGTTCATGAAGATCATGCTGACCCAGCTCCGGTACCAAGACCCGATGGAACCCATAAAGGAACAGGAGTTCCTGGCGCAGATGGCCCAGTTTTCAAGCGCGACGCAGATAGGAGAGCTGAACCGGACGGTTCAGGCAACCCTTGAGTACCTGATCGTTGCCCAGGCGAACCAGAGCCTTCTCTCTGCCGCGAACCTCATCGGCAAGACGTTCATGGCTGAAACAGTGGACGGCGTGGTTGACGGAGTGGTCGAATCGGTCTGTTTCGCGCACGGAGCGATCATGGTCAAGTCCGGAGACTACCTGGTACCCATAGACAGTCTGGTATACGTAGGTCCGGCGCCGGAGCCGCCTGCCTTGGAGCAGGAAGCGCCTGAGGCGGACCCAACGGTGGATTCAGAGGGGCAGGTACAGGGAGATGCAGCTTAAGGTAATCGATCCACGAGTGGAAGTAAGGTCGCCGGTCCCGGTACGAGGGGGGCGACCGGGAGAGAGTACGAAGGCTTCAGGCGCCAAGTCCTTTGCGGAGGTACTGGGCGAGGTCAGGAGAGACCATGAGGTTACCTTCTCGAAACACGCCGAGGAACGCCTCCGGACGTGGGGGGAGGGCATGGACGCCGAAAAGCTGGCGAAACTCCAGGACGCGGTTGACACGGCTTCAGCCAAAGGCGCCAGGTCTACCCTGGTGCTCATGAAAGGGGTCGCATTTGTGGTGGCCCCCCAGACGAGGACGGTGGTCACAGTCATCCCTGAAGAACGCATGAAGGAGAATGTGTTCACCTCCATAGACAGCGCGGTATTGGTCGACAGGTAAGAGACGAAAGTGACACATCATCGGTACCCGGGCCGGACCCTTTCTGGGAGGCCAAGCTCTCCGGAACGAATGAAGGAGAGCCGGGGGATCCGAGAAACGAAAGGGGTTTTTGAAGAACCATGATGCGTTCGCTGTTCAGCGCTGTGTCGGGTCTTAGGACCCACCAGACCAGAATGGACGTAATAGGCAATAACGTGGCCAACGTGAACACGCCCGGCTTTAAGTCGTCGCGGGTCACGTTTCAGGAGGTTTTCAGCCAGACCCTGCGCGGGGCCGGCTCGCCCTCCGGCGAAGACATAGATGTGCGGGGCGGCACTAACCCCATGCAGGTAGGTCTTGGCGTGACCGTGGGCAGCATAGACATCAACCATTCCTCGGGAAACCTTCAACCTACCTCGCGGATGTCTGACGTGGCCATCGAGGGCAAGGGTTATTTCGTGGTCCGGGATGGCGTCCAGCAGGCATATACCAGGGTCGGCGCCTTCGGTACAGACGGAGACGGCATACTGGTAGACCCCGAAGGCCGCAAGGTTCTGGGTTGGGTATTGGATCCGGCCACCGGACAACTGCCGCCCCAGCGTCCCGATAACCAGATACAGCCGATCAAGATAGCCTTGGGCTCAGAGATGGGAGCCGAGGCCACGAGCACCGTGACCTGGTACAGAAATCTGAACTCAGAGGCACCGCCAGGCACCCAGCAGGAAGTTCCCTTTACCGTGTATGACTCTCAGGGCGGTACCCACGCCGTGATCATCACATTCCAGAAATTGACGCCCACGGATCCGACTGATCCCACCGACCCGAACCTCAACGCTTGGGGCTGGACTGCTTCGGGGCCGGCAGGAATCGCAGGATCCGGGACCATCAAGTTCGACACCGAAGGGAAGTTTGACAGTGCAGGTTCGACTGGGAACTCGATATCTTTCAGCCCCGCCGGAGTCGACCCCATTAGCCTGACCCTAGACTTCAGCAAGGTAACTCAGGTGGCAGGCCCCAGCACAATCGATACAGACATCATCGACGGGCATCCCACGGGTACCCTGGAGTCCTACACCTTTGACTCCAAGGGTCTCATCTCGGGGTTCTACTCCAACGGTCAGACCCGCATTTTGGGGCAGCTGGCCATAGCCAGTTTCCCTAACCCTTCTGGGCTGCAGGCCTTGGGCAAGAACCTCTACGTTGAGTCCAATAACTCGGGCACCGTCGATATAGGCGAGGCCGGTACAGCCGGGCGCGGGACCGTAGCGCCCAGTTCCCTGGAAATGTCAAACGTAGACCTTTCGGAGGAGTTCACCCAGATGATCATCACTCAGAGAGGGTTTCAGGCCAACTCGAGGATCATCACGGTTTCCGATGAGCTCCTGGCGGAGCTCGTAAATCTCAAGCGATAGTCGGTCTCGGCCCCGGCGGACATTTTCTCTGTCTGCCGGGGCCGGGGCTGAAAACGGGGTGTTGAAATGGACCTGGCGACGCTCATAGGAACAATAGCCGTATTTGCGGTCGTCCTCATCGGGATGACGCTGAGCGGCCCGCTCCCGCCATTCTGGGACCCGCCGTCGCTCTTCATCACGCTCGGGGGCACTATCTTTACGACCCTCATGAGCTTTCCTCTTCAGACGTTTCTCGATGTCCTGAAGATAACCAAGCAAGCCTATCTTGCCAAGGAAGAGGACATCGGCGAAACAATCAACACCCTCGTGAGGTTCGCGGACAAGGCCCGGAGAGAGGGCCTCTTGGCGTTGGACGAGGATGCCAACGACCTCGAGGATCCATTCCTTCAGAAGGGCATCAGACTTGTGGTTGATGGAACAACTCATGAACTCGTAAGGAACATCCTGGAGACCGAGATCGCGTTTGTGGCCGACCGGCACAAGACCGGCCAGGCCGTCTTTGAGACCATGGGTGCCATGGCTCCCGCCTTCGGAATGCTGGGTACCCTAATCGGACTGATCCAGATGCTTCTCAAACTTGAGAACCCGGAAGAGATAGGTCCAGGCATGGCCGTCGCTTTGGTCACCACTTTTTACGGTTCCGTATTGGCCAACATGCTCTTTCTCCCCATCGCTGCGAAACTTAAGAACCGCAGCGCGCGGGAGGTCTTCCTGAAAGAAGCCATCGTCGAAGGAGTCTTGTCCATCCAGGCAGGCGACAATCCAAGGGTCGTGCAGGAAAAGCTGAAGTCGTTCCTGTCGCCTAGAGAGCGGGAACGCGTCACCTTGCCGTCCAGGAGGGAGGCGTCCGGCAGTGTCACGTTTGACTCACGGTGAGGACCCGCCACGGACCCAAACCTGGATAACCTCGTACGCCGATATGGTCACGCTTCTATTGACGTTTTTCATACTGCTGTTCGCTGTATCGGTCCTGAACGCTGAGAAATTCTCCGCGGCGGTGATGTCCTACTCGTCCGCGGTCGGCGTGACTCCCGCCGCCGGAACCACCATACTCCCAGGGAACGGGGGACAGACGCCTCTCCCGGACCCGCTGGCGGCTCTGGCTGCAGCGG
The DNA here is from genome assembly GCA_012841375.1 of Candidatus Fermentithermobacillaceae bacterium. Classification (GTDB taxonomy): domain Bacteria; phylum Bacillota; class Sulfobacillia; order Fermentithermobacillales; family Fermentithermobacillaceae; genus UBA3951. The sequence goes on along the minus strand of DUUV01000157.1, from coordinate 42,869 downwards.
AACTGGAGCAACTCAGGTTGACGGGCGAGGCCTTCGCCCGGGAGCTTGCCGCAGCGGGATTGGAGGGCAAAGTGTCGATCGAAATGGACGAGCGGGGGCTTATCCTGCGGTTTGCCGATTCGGTCCTCTTCGATCTAGGGAGCGCCCAGCTGAGACCTGAGGCGACGGTGGCTCTCCTCACAGTAGGCAAGATGATCAAAGACCTGGAGAACCCCATAAGGGTTGAGGGGCACACCGACGATTGGCCCATCAGCACAGAGAAGTTCCCATCCAACTGGGAGCTCTCGAGTGGGAGGGCCGGAAGCGTTGTCAGGTTCTTCACTGAAGAATGCGGCATTCAAGAGAAGAAACTCCAGGTTGCTGGCTACGCCGAATTCAGGCCTATCGACACCAACGAAACCGCAGAGGGCCGGCAGCGGAACAGGAGAGTCGACGTCGTTATATTGAGGCCTTCCTTGGCCGGGGGCGAACCCCCGATTCATTAGAATGCTTGAGACGGGTGGACGGAGGTGTTGACTATGCGGAGAGTTCTGCTGGTAGTGCTGGCTTTGGTGGTCACGGCTGGGGTGGGCTACGCGGCGGCTTCGAGAGTATGGGGCTTCCCCACGCTTGGAGACCGTCAAGAAGCGAGTGCCGCGTCTGAGATGAGATTCGCTCTCTTGAGTCTCGGACAGTTCTTGACCAACCTGGCCGACAGCGGACGCTACATCAGAGTGACTGTGGATCTTGAGATCGACGCGCAACGTGCAGAGTTGGTGACCGACAGGACCAGTGAGCTGAAGACGGACGTATACGCGCTCCTTAGGTCCAAGACTTACGCCGACCTGTCCGGTGAGGAAGGGCTCCGAGAGCTTCAGAAAGAGATCCGTGACCGGATGGAACTGAAGTGTCCCCATGTTGTGAAGAACGTGTTTTTCTCGGAGTTCGTAATCCAGTAGAAGCGAAGGAAAGGGGGGAGCGGCTTGGCTCTATCACAGAAAGAGATTGAGGACCTCATAAACTCGGTAATCAAAAAGAGCGAGACCGATATGAAGCCTCAGATAGCCAAGCCAAGGTTGAGGGTCTACGACTTTCGCAGGCCCGACAAGTTTTCCAAGGACCACCTGCGAGGCGCGCAGCTCTTGTTTGACAACTTCTCAAGGCAGCTCACCTCGTACTTCTCGGCGCTTTTCAGGATGGCGATTCACGTAGGCGTGAACTCGGTCGACCAGATAACGTATCAGGAGTTTGCCAAGGGCTTGGCCAACCCGTGTTGCGTAGGCGTGGTCACTTGGGGCGACTTGCCGTCCAACATGCTGGTCAGCCTCGGGATGAAGGTAGCTCTTCCGATGCTGGACCGGCTTTGCGGGGGCGGCGGCAACCCGCCGGGCATAAGCAGATCGCTCACAGAGATAGAACTTGCCATGAGCAAGAGGGTAGCCCAGTCCATGGTGGACATTTTCAGGGATACGCTCAGAGAATGCCGCATTGACGCGAAAGACCTTCTCGTCTCGAGCATGGAGGTCAACCCGCTCTTCGTTCAGCAGGCTCTGCCTCCCAACGATATGGTCTTGTCTGTGAGCGTGGGTATCCGGTTCGGTTCCCAGTCGGGCACGGTTGAGTTCTGCCTGCCTTACACCCTTTTGGAGCCTGTATTGCCCGCTCTATCTGCCAGCCGCTGGTTCTCTCGGGGGGGAAACGTCGAGGAAGACAAGGGCAGAGAGGAGACGGTTTCAGAGGCCTTGGAGGACATCGAAGTCCCCCTTAGCTGCCGCTTGGGCGGGACGGTCCTGGCAGTCCAAGACCTTCTGTCTCTGGAGCCGGGAGATACCATCGACCTTAGCGCGCCGAAAGACGGCTACGCGATCATTTATGTTTTCGGAAAACCCAAGTTTTTGGCCAAAGTCGGAAGGATTGGCACCAGGCTTGCTGCCCGCATTGTGGCAGTGGCGGAGAACGGAGAGGAGGACCCCATCCTATGAACGAGCGTCTCAACCAAGAGGAAATTGAGGTCTTGCTGAACGAGGAAGCCGGCAAAGGCGCGCCGGCCAAGGAAAAAGCTTCCGCCCCCAGAGCGGAGAGACGCAAGGAGACGGCTCTTCCACCGGCGGGCGATATCTCGGCCCAGGTAGAGGCAAGAGTTCCGGAAGATACGACAGAGAAATCAGGCCCGGCAATCGAGCCCGCCGTCTTTGAAGAGTTCTCGCGCCACGAGGAGAGCGAGATACCGGTAGCCGGAATGGAGGTTCTCCTGGATGTACCCCTCGCGGTCAGCGTGGAACTGGGAAGAGCCAGGTGCCGTGTAAAGGACCTTCTGAACCTGTCTGTCGGGTCGGTTGTGGAACTTGACAAAGCCGCGGGAGAGACCGTCGATGTGCTCGTCAACGGAAAGATCTTCGCCCACGGCGAGGTTGTGGTCGTAGATGAGAACTTTGGAGTCAGAGTGACCGACATAGTCTCAAAGAGCGCCATCGACAAGGGCGCCAGGAAGATATCGTAGAGAGACAGTAGGCTAGACGGCACGGAAACCAAGCGGGGTAGAGATAAGGGGGGTGCCCGCCGGTTTCTCCGGCGACAGCATGTATTCAAATTCGCTCTTTGCTGAACTTCTCAAGATACTGGGTTTCATGGGGCTCCTGTTGGTTGGGTGCCTCCTCCTGGTCAGGAAATACGGAAAGACCCGTTTCGCGGGGAAATCGGGCAAGACTCTGGAAATCGTCGAGTCTCTGGGCCTTGGCGGCCCGAGGCTTGTATGTTTGGTCCGCGCCGGGCGGAACCATTTCCTCCTCGGTGTAACCGACCAGAGTGTGAACCTCATAAAAGAGCTGGGACCGTCCGGGGACACGGGCGACTCTGCCCCGTTGGAGGTTTCAGAGGCCCCGGCCCACGCTATGGAAGACATTCCTGCTGAAGGCCCCCGGTTCTCCACGATGTTGGCAGACGAAGTGAAGAAAATCGGGAAGAGACTGTCGGGCAAGAGGTTCACTCTGGGTCTCATGGCCCTCTTGGTTTTGGGAGCGGCGTTCGTCTGCCCTGCTCCTTGCCACGGAGCCCCGGCGGCTCTACCCATCCCCGACATCGACATCTCAATTGACGGCCAGACTCCCGGGGGCGGCTTAGGGACATCCCTTGGCATCCTGGGGCTTCTCACGGTGCTCTCCTTGGCCCCGGCCATCGTGATGCTCACCACCTCTTTCACAAGGATGGTAATCGTCTTCTCCTTCTTGCGGTCGGGTTTGGGGACCCAGCAGACACCTCCAAACCAAGTCCTCATAGGTCTGGCCCTCATACTTACCTTTTTTGTCATGACCCCTACCTGGTCGCAGGTCTACGCGGTTTCGCTGGAACCTTACATAGCGGGGGAGATAACCGGTCAAGAAGCCTTCGACCTTGCCTCCGGGCCTATGAAGGAGTTCATGTTGAGAGAGACCCGCGACAAGGACCTGGCGCTCTTTGCCACTTTGGGCGGGCGGGAGGCTCCGCAGACCCCCGAGGAAATGTCGCTCTTTCAGGTGGTTCCGGCTTTCGCCATCTCGGAGCTCAGAACGGCGTTCGAAATGGGGTTCCTGTTGTACCTGCCATTCTTGGTGATTGACATGGTGGTGGCGTCAACTCTCATGTCAATGGGAATGTTGATGCTTCCCCCGGTGCTCATATCGCTGCCGTTTAAACTCCTTCTGTTTGTGCTGGTCGATGGATGGAGCCTGATAACCAAGTCGCTCTTGGGCGGCTTCGCGTAAGGGAGGGGGACCAAGACATGACTCTAGACCAGGCGCTTTCTATAGGGCGCGAAGCACTCACCACTGTGTTGCTCGTGGCTGCCCCGTGTCTCGGCGTGTCGATGGCCGTCGGATTCCTGATCTCGGTGTTCCAGGCTACTACGCAGATACATGACCAGACCTTGACCTTTGTGCCCAAGGTGTTGGCAGTTGTCGTGAGCCTCCTCTTGTTTGGAGGCTGGATGCTTAGGACTCTGGCCGGCTTCGCCCAAAGGATAATCGAGAGTCTCCCAGGGTTGAGTTAGGGGCCCGGCGCTTGTACTTTCTGTTGGGGAGGGTAGAGAAGTGGGTGATTTGAGCGAAGCCATGTTCCCGTTCATGTGCGTATTCTTGAGGACGACGGGCGTTTTTGTGACGGCTCCGGTCCTGGCGGCGAGATTCGTCCCCGCAGCCGTCAAAGTGGGCCTCTCTCTCATTATGAGCTTCTTCCTCTTGCCTTCTGTTGAAGCAGCGGCAATGCCCGGTTCGTACGCGCTCATGGCCGGGGCTTTTCTCGGCGAAATCGCCTACGGCCTCCTCACGGGATTCATTGCGGCGGCCCTGATGGCTGCCGTTGAGGTCGCGGGGCAGGTCGTGGACGTACAGATGGGATTCGGGCTCTCCAATGTCCTGGACCCGGAGCAAGGCTCGTCGTCACCCCTCATGGGCATCTTCAAGTACCTCCTCATGACGCTCATTTTCATGGCACTCGACGGGCACCACCTCTTCATCAGAGGGCTGGCGCAGTCATTCGAGGTCATTCCGGCAGGCAGGGCGACGATCGCGTCTTTCTGGGCGGCCCTGTCGGTGGAGACGGTCGGCAGGATGCTCCTCATCGGAGTTGTCCTCTCATTGCCGGTTTGGGCATCGATGCTCATTACGGACGTAGGCCTGGGGGTCATCGCCAGGGCGGTGCCCCAGATGAACGTGTTCGTTATCGGACTTCCCGTGAAGTCCCTGGTCGGCTTCATGATCTTGTCGGCATCTGTCGGATTTTACGGAGTATTCACGGAGGAAATCACCGTCACACTGAGGAATCTCTTGGAAAACCTGCTTGGAGCCAGTGCACTATGACGCGGGTCATCGATCTACAGCTGTTTTCGTCAGACAAGACCGAACCTGCCACGCCTAGAAGGAGGCAGATGGCGCGCGAGAAAGGTCAAATTTCCCGCAGCCAGGATTTGGTCTCGGCTGCCGGCTTTTTCGCTGCCGTCCTTGCGCTCCGCTATGGAGCGGCGCCGGTCATCCGGCTTATCATGGCTCGTTCCGCTCTCATTTGGTCGGCCGCGCTGCCGGCGGAGTTCAGCGTATCGTACGCAGTAGAGGTCCTCCGGAACGTTTTTCTTTATGCGGCCTTGGCATGCGCGCCGGTTATGGCGGCATCGCTTCTCTTTGGGGCCGGGGTTTCCATCATTCAGACAGGGCTCAGCTTCCGGTTGAGCCTCCTTACGCCCGACTTCGGCCGCCTAAACCCTGTGAGCGGCATAACGCGGCTCTTTTCCAGGCGCGCGTTTGTAGACTGCCTCAAGTCACTGGTCAAGATCGGTCTGGTCGGGCTTCTGGCTTGGACAACCCTCCGGAGAGTCATGCCTGAGATGGCCGGCCTCTCGGTAAGAGAACTTACGAACTCACTTGAGATCACCCAGAAGACAATCGAATCGCTGGTTACCAAGTGCGGGGTCTTCCTGTTGGCCGCCGGGCTCTTGGACTACCTGTATCAGTGGTGGGAACACGAGAAGAGCTTGCGGATGACGGTAAAGGAAGTCAGGGACGAGATACGGGACAACGAGGTGAAACCCGAAGTCAAGCAGGCCATAAGGGCAAGGATGCGCCAGACCGCCAAGAGGCGGATGATGCAGGATGTGCCCCAGGCAGACGTGGTGGTCGTCAACCCCACGCACTACGCCGTCGCGCTCAAGTATGACGCGGAAGAAAGCCCCGCGCCTGTGGTGACGGCCAAGGGAGTTGACGAGATAGCCCTCAGGATCAGGCAGATAGCCGAGGAGGCAGGGGTCTCGGTGGTGGAGAACGCGCCTCTGGCCCGCGCACTGTTCAAAGCGGCCGATATCGGAGAAGTCATCCCGGAGGAGCTCTACAAGGCGGTGGCTGAGGTGCTGGCTTACGTGTACAGGCTGAAAGGCAGATTCCCGGAGGAGGCGAGGGCGGTATGACGAAGGTGACCGAACGACTTATCCCCGTATTTGTCGTACTCATCGTGGCGATGCTCGTCGTGCCTCTGCCCTGGTACCTCCTGGACCTACTCATAGCCGCCAACTTCAGCATATCCATCGGCATGATGCTTCTCACGATGTACACCAAGGAACCTTTGGAGTTCTCGGTGTTCCCTTCCTTGCTCTTGGTCATGACCCTCCTGAGACTGGGGCTCAACGTGTCGGCGACGAGACTTATCCTCCTAAGCGGCGACCCGGGCCGGATCATCCAGGCTTTCGGCCAGTTCGTGGTGGGGGGCAATGAGGTTGTCGGTTTCGTGGTCTTCGTGATCCTGTTGATCATACAGTTCGTGGTCATCACGAAGGGAGCGGAACGAGTCGCCGAAGTCGCCGCCAGGTTCACGCTCGACGCCATGCCGGGAAAGCAGATGTCCATCGACGCCGATCTGAACGCGGGACTCATTTCGGAAGAAGAAGCCAAGCGCCGGAGGAAGGAGATTGAGACCGAGGCCGACTTCTACGGAGCAATGGACGGGGCCTCGAAGTTCGTCAAGGGCGACGCCGTCGCGGCGCTGTTCATTACGGTTCTTAACCTGATAGGTGGCTTCGCCATCGGGATGCTGCAGCATGGCCTCTCGGCCACCGAAGCGTGGCACAAGTTCGCCCTGCTCACTGTAGGCAACGGTTTGGTCTCACAGCTGCCTGCCCTGGTCATCTCAGCCGCGGCAGGCATGATCGTGACCCGGACGACGTCCAAGGAAAACCTGGGTGTTGATGTGACCCGCCAGCTCATGGCCTCGCCAAGAGTGCTTACCATCACCGGAGGCGCTCTCGTAGTATTGGGACTCATCCCCGGCCTGCCTAAGGCCCCTATGTTTGTACTCGGCGCCATCTGGATCCTGGCGGGAGCGTCTGTCTCCAAGAGCTGGGAGGCCCACGAGAAAGAGAAGCGTGAAGAAGCCTATAGACGGGAGGCCGAGGAGCTCAAGAAGCCTGAGGCGGCCCAGAGTCTCGTCAAGGTAGACCCTCTGGAGATCGAGTTCGGCCTGGCCCTTCTTCCACTTGCCGATCCCCACCAAGGGGGCGACCTCATGGACAGGATCGTGATGGTCCGGCGCCAGATTGCTTCTGAACTAGGCATTCTTATCCCCTTCGTAAGGGTCAGAGACAACATCGCCGGGATGGGCCCCAACAGCTATTCCATCAACCTACGGGGGGTCGATATCGGCTCCGGAGAAGTGTACCCGGACCGGTTGATGGCCATGGAGGGGCCGGCAGTCACCCGCAAGATGCAGGGCATCCCCGGAAAAGAGCCTGCGTTCGGGCTGGACGTGATATGGATCCCCAAGAGCGCGAGAGACGAGGCTGAGACCGGTGGATACACCGTCATCGAGTCATCGGCGGTTATAGCCACACATCTCACGGAAGTGCTCCGCAAGCACGCTCATCTCTTGCTCACCAGACAGGAAGTACAGAGGCTTCTTGACCTCACAAAGCAGGAAGATGCCTCGTGTGTTGACGAAGCTGTCCCGAACCTGGTCTCTCTGGGTGAAGTTCAGAAAGTCTTGCAGAACTTAGTCAGGGAAGGCGTGCCCATCCGCGACCTGGTGACCATCATGGAGAGCATGGCCGACGCCGCCCGGATCTCCAAAGACGTGGACTATCTCACCATGAGAGTCCGCGAGGGCCTTTCGAGGCTCATCACAAAGGAAGTGGGGTTGGATAAGGGGCCTTTCCCCGTGGCCACCCTCGACCCAGCCTTTGAGAGAGAAATCGTCGAGGCGACCAAGAAGGGCGACAGGGGCTCGTATGTAGCCCTTTCCGCCCAGCGGCTGTCCGAGATGATGAAGGCGATCTCTTTGGGCATGTCGGAAGTTGCCTCAAAGGCAAGGAGGCCGGTGCTCTTGACGTCGGCAGCGGCGCGGAGCCAGGTGTACGAAATCGCCTCCCGGATCGTGCCCGAGATTTCCGTCGTTGCCTACGAAGAACTGGACGACCGGGCCAACGTTGAGGCAATAAAGGTGATCAGAATTGACGAGAGTTGACGAGAGCCAGAAGAGACTTCATTACAGGAGCGGCGCCTCCTATCCGGTTTGGTACCGGGATTTCCGAGACATGACGTCTCAAGGAGACTGGGTCCACTCCGTGAGCCGGGATCTGTCGGGGGGCGGGGCCTCTTTCGAGATGCCCGATAGCCCGCCCGTATCCCGAAAGCCCGGGGATCTTCTGGAACTGCAAGTCGTAGTTCCGCCGACCCCTGTGTTTGCCATAGCCGAAGTTGTCCGTGTCTTCCAGGACGAGAGAGGTTCCTGGTGCGCCGGTGTCAAGTTCGCATCCATCGACGCGCCGGACCGGGATAGGATCGTCCGCACTGTCCTTAGCGAAGGAGTGAAGGGCCGGTGAGCTCACTGCCTGAGACCGACGAAAGGAATACCGACGAACTGTGGAGAGAGTACAAGGTACGGGGTCAAAAGAGTGCCCGCGATGCATTGATCGCGCGGTACGCTCCGCTGGTCAAATACGTTTCAGGAAGGGTAGCGGTCAACCTGCCCAAGACTGTGGACGAAGGGGACCTTGTGGGGTACGGGACTCTAGGCCTCATAGATGCCATTGAGCGCTTCGACCCGGGGCGAGGAGTGAAGTTTGAGACCTACGCCATCGCCCGCATAAGGGGTTCCATGATCGACGGTCTCCGCGCCATGGACTGGGTGCCCGTATCGGTAAGGCACAGAAACCGGCAGATGGAGACGGCCATAAAGGACCTGGAGAACCGGCTGGGCCGCTCGGCCACCGACCAGGAGGTGGCGGACGAGCTTGGCATCACCATGGATGAGTACAACCAACGAATTCAGGATATGGCAGGTTCCGCGATACTCTCTCTTGAAGATGTCTGGGGCAATCCTGAGGAGGGCGATGCCCCTACCCGGATGTCCGAAGTGAGGGATGAGCGGGCTGTAGACCCTCTCGATGAGGCCGAATGGTCGTCTAGGAAGGATGCCTTGGCCGAGTGTATCACTGCCCTTCCTGAGAGAGAGCGTCTTGTGATCACGCTTTACTATTTTGAAGGGCTCACGGTCAAAGAGATCGCCTATATCCTAAAGGTGTCGCCTTCCAGGGTCTCGCAGCTTCACACAAAAGCGGTGCTCAGGATGAGAGGTTCTCTTGCGAGGTGAAACGCGGGCTGTGCCGCCGGTCAAGGTCGTCTTATCGAACGATAGGATGGGGGCTTTCGTGCTTCTCGAGCCCGAGTGCGACGTCACGCTGGAAGACCTTAGAGTAGCTCTAAGGAGAGAAGGCGTGACCGAGGGGATATCGCCCAAGGCGCTCCAGGAAGCCGTGAACGGAGAGAGGGGGATCGCCTACCAGGTCGCTTGGGGGGTCCCGCCTTCAGAGTCCAGCATGGAGTCTCTTGGGAGGGCCACTTTCGTCTTAAACTACCCCGAGTCGAGAGGCAAGCCGCCCGAGGCCATAGTGGTTGGGGCGGATTTCGCCGGCTCTTGGAGGCGTCTCCTGAGTCGCGGAGTGGTGAATGCCGGGGCCAGCCTAGGGTTTGTGAGATCTCCGTCCGGACTGCCCAAGGCCGTCACGGTGACCGGTGACGAAGTCCCGTTCGTAGAACTGGGGAATGACATCAAGCTGGGGCCCAACACCGCGCTGTCCGCCGATGGGCTCAAGATTGTCTCAGAGCGACCCGGCATTCCATACGAGGACGAGTCGGGCATCGGTGTGCTCGACCACATTACCATCGTAGGCGACATCGGCCCCAAGACAGGCAATATCTCTTTTCCCGGAGATATTTCGGTGAAGGGGAGCATTGCAGGCGGTTTTTCCGTCTCCACATCCTCCAACCTCTTGGTAAGCGGTAATCTGTGGGGTTCGGCGACTGCGAGAGGCAAGATCGTCGTCGCCGGAGGGATAACGGCTCCGGGAGAGTTCATTGAGTCCGGGGCAGGGATCACCTGCAAGTTTTGCGAGAACTCGATGATCAGATCAGGTGGGCCCATCACCGTAGAGGGCGCCCTCATTCACAGCGTTGTCGAAACCGAAGACCGGGTGGACGTCACCGGAGTCGGAGGCCGGATAGTCGGAGGTCTGGTCCGGGCAGTGACCGGCCTCAGGGCCAACGTCGTAGGGTCGCCCATGGGTATCCCTACGGTGGTGGAACTCGGGGTCACTCCAAGGCTCCGGAGAGAGGTCTCCCGGTTAGAGCGGGAACTGGAGAAGATAACGGCCGATCTCCAGAGGATCGCCAAACCGGTCGGTAGCCTGCCCCGGATGGACAATATGCGCCTCACCCGCGTGAAAAAGCTCCTGCAGGACCGCGAAAAGGCGGTTCGTGAACGTCTGTATCTTCTAAAGAAGAGTTTTGACGCCATGCCGAAAGGGCGTTTTGAGGCGGAATCGGTCCTGCCGGGAACCCGTCTGGTCATGGGTATAGACGTTCACGAGTTCACGTCTCCCATCGATAAGATCATCATGGGGGCGAGAAGAGCATGAAACCGTTGGATGCTTTGGCTTCACTGCCGCGCTCGCCCGATGTGGCGAGGTACGCGTCTACTTTGGTGCGCCAGGGCGAGGCCCAGGCTCAGAGCCAGATGATCGGCTTCGCCAAAGAGCTCTCCCACAGGAACCAGACAGTGAGCGAGGCGACCAAGACCTGGACCGACAACAAGACCGATACCGATAGCCCCGGCGGAGGCGGAGCCTTCTACGACGCCGATGCCCAACACGGGGGAAGGAGCGACGACAAGGAAGAGTCGTCCACGCTGCACCCGTCAAAAGGGAAGATCCTCGACATAAGAGGTACCTAGACACATACTTCTCTTGGATCCAAGTTTGGGCTAACGCCCCCTTCTTGTGATATACTACGTCCGGTTTCAACACTACACACGCTGCCGGAGGCACCTTGCCGGTGCTCGGTTCTCGAGTCCCAAGGGCCGTCGAAGGCGCGGCGGAAAAACCGTGGAGGTGTTAATTTGTCCGTAGTTTCAATGAAGCAACTCCTGGAAGCAGGAGTCCACTTCGGCCACCAGACCCGCAGGTGGAACCCGAAGATGAAGCCCTACATCTTCATCGAACGCAATGGCATCTACATCATCGATCTCCAGAAAACAGTCCGCATGCTGGAAGAAGCCTATGACTTTATGCGCTCTACCGCTCAAGGAGGCGGTCGCGTGCTGTTCGTGGGCACGAAGAAGCAGGCTCAAGAGGCGGTGGAAACCGAGGCCAAGAGGTGCGGCGAGTTCTACGTGAACCAGAGGTGGCTGGGCGGCACTCTCACCAACTTCTCGACCATTAGGAAGCGCATCCAGCGCCTCTTGGAGCTGGAAGAATGGGAGACCAGCGGCTATCTGGAGAGGCTCCCCAAGAAGGAAGCCGCCCTCCTCATGAAAGACAAGGCCAAACTGGAGAGGTACTTCCTGGGCATCAAGGGGATGCAGGACCTTCCCGACGTGATGTTTGTCGTTGACCCGAGGAAAGAGCATATCGCCGTTCTGGAAGCGCGACGACTGGGGATCCCCGTGGTCGCCATAGTTGACACCAACTGCGACCCTGACGAGGTGGACTACATCATCCCCGGTAACGATGACGCCATAAGGTCGGTAAGACTAATTTCGTCCAAGATGGCCGACTCGGTCCTCGAGGGCAAGCAGGGAACTCAAGTTCAGGAGGAATAGAGATGCCCGAGATTACTGTTGACATGATCAAAGAGCTCAGGCAGAGAACCGGAGCCGGGATGATGGACTGCAAGAGAGCCCTTCAGGAGACGGGCGACATGGAGAAAGCCATAGACCTCCTCCGCAAGAAGGGCCTGGCCTCGGCCGCCAAGAAGGCCGGGCGCGCGGCCGAAGAAGGGATTGTCGCGTCCTACATCCACCACAATCACAAAGTAGGCGTGCTTGTGGAGATGAAGTGCGAGTCTGACTTCGTGGCCCGCACCGACCAGTTTCAGAAACTGGCTTCAGAGATAGCCATGCATATCGCCTGGGCAAACCCCCAGTTCGTTTCAAAAGAGGAAGTGCCCAAGGACGAACTGAACCGCGAGATCGAAGTGGAGAAAGAGCGGGCCAGGCAGGAAGGCAAGCCCGAGGCCGTCCTAGAGAAGATCGTCGAGGGCCGGTTGGCCAAGTTCTATGAGAGGGTGTGCCTTCTGGAACAGCCGTTCATCCGGGACGATTCCAAGAAGGTCAAGGATGTCATCGCGAACACCGTGGCCGTGCTCGGTGAGAACATCGTGATTGGCAAGTTCGCCAGACTGGCCATAGGAGAGTAGGCTCGATAACGGAGTAGAGACAACGAACGGAATAGAGACAACGAATCGGAGGGATTGTCGTGGGTGGGAAGACCCCGAAGTATCGCCGGGTGATACTGAAACTCTCAGGAGAAGCCATGGCGGGTCCGTCCGGATTCGGACTCGACCTGTCGGTCATAGGTCGTGTGGCGGAACAGGTCGTGAACGTCCATAACATGAACGTTGAGATAGCGGTCGTGGTTGGAGGTGGCAACTTCTGGAGGGGCGTAAAGGGCGAGTCCCAAGGCCTCGACAGGGCCACCTCCGATTATATGGGGATGTTGGCCACGGTGATGAACGGTATGGCGCTTCAAGTGGGTTTGGAGCGTCTTGGAGTCGAAACCAGGCTCATGACGGCCATAGATATGAGGGAAGTGGCCGAGCCGTATATCCGGAGGAAAGCTATCCATCACCTCAAGAACCGCCGGATTGTGATCTTCGGCGCAGGTTCAGGTAACCCGTACTTCACGACGGACACCACTGCCGCGCTACGGGCGACCGAGATCGGGGCCGAAGCCATCCTCATGGCGAAACGGGGGACCGATGGGGTCTACGACTCGGACCCCAACCAGAATCCGGACGCGGTCCGATTCGACCGTCTGGATTACATGGAGCTCTTGAGCAGGCGCCTCAAGGTCATGGACGCTACTGCCACTACCCTCTGTATGGACAACCGTATACCGCTTATCGTATTTGATCTGGATGTTTATGGTAACATAGAAAAGGCCGTGTGCGGTGAAAAAGTCGGAACCTTTGTGGGGAGGGAATGAGATGGACGAGAAGACGATCCTTCAGGAAGCCGAGGAGAAGATGAAGAAGATCATCGAAGCTTTCAAGAAGACACTGGCCGCGACGAGAGCAGGGAGAGCCAGCCCGGCCCTTCTTGAGAAGGTCATGGTTGACTACTACGGAGTGCCGACGCCGGTCAACCAAGTGGCCACCATCGGTGTCACGCCCCCAAGGACCCTGGTAGTGCAGGCTTGGGACAAGAAGATGCTGGGAGCCATCGAAAAGGCGATCCAGAAGGCCGACCTCGGCGTCATGCCCGTAAACGACGGCAACGTTATCAGAGTGAACATTCCCGCCCTCTCGGGCGAGCGGAGGCAGGAGATAGTCAAGGGAATCCGCAAACAGGCTGAAGCCGAGAAGGTAAGCGTGCGGAACCTGAGGCGTGAGACCATCGAGGTCATCAAGAAGGCCGAGAAGGATAAACAATTCTCCGAGGACCAATCCCGCAAGATCCAGGACAAAGTGCAGAAGCTGACCGACAAGTACATAAAGGCGGTTGATGAGGTAGTCGCCGCCAAGGAAAAGGAAGTAATGGAGGTTTGAGCGCCGGAGAACCATCTCAAGGCGTGGCTGCAGGAGAAGGGGAGGCCCTTTCTGAGGATGTCCTCCTTGAGAGAGCCCTTTCGGGGAGTATCCCCGTTCATGTGGGGATTGTTATGGACGGGAACGGGAGATGGGCGCTCTCAAGGGGAAAGAAGCGCTATGAAGGCCACAGGGCGGGAGTAGAGAGCATCAAACGATGCCTTCCCGCCCTGATTCGTTTGGGCGTGAAGTTCTGTACGTTCTACGTTTTTTCGACCGAGAACTGGAAGCGTCCCAAGCAAGAAGTCCAGTTCCTCATGAACCTTGTGGTGGAGTACGCCAAAGAGGACAGGAGCGACTTCATCAAGAAAGGGATCAGGGTGACGCCCGTAGGACGTTGGAGAGATCTGCCCCGTCAGGTTGTACAAGCCCTCGAGAGACTGGTGGCCGACACTGCCCGGGGAGACAAGCTGTCAGTGCTTCTGGCGGTGAATTACGGCGGGCGGCAGGAGATGGTGGACGCAGCCAAAAGGCTGGCGGCGTCGTATAAGGATAGAGAGAAGGAACTGGCGACCGTCGATGAGGAAGATTTCAGGCGGTTCCTATACGAGCCTTCGGCTCCCGACGTAGATCTGGTGATAAGGACTTCAGGCGAAATGCGCCTCTCAAACTTTCTGTTGTGGGAGGCGGCGTACGCCGAATTGGTGTTCACCGATGTGCTCTGGCCCGATTTCGGGCCCCGGGACCTTTACAAGGCGATCATAGAGTACCAAGGCAGGCATAGGCGGTTCGGCGATGTCAGAAGGGAATGATACGGGTGCTTAGGGAGAGGACGTTGTCTTCTTTGGTCTTCGCTCCTCTCGTGTTCTCTATATTCTACTTCGGCGGCTGGTACTTCCTGGCGTTCTTGGCTCTGGTGGCTTTCCTGGCGGGCGTGGAATACCGGAAGTTGTTGGGCGCGGCGGGAGTGGCACTCGACCCCATGTTCGCCGCAGTCTGCGCGGCAGTGGTGTTTTCCACGTATCTCAGGGGCTCATTCAGTCTGGTCACTGCTCTGGCGGGCGGAGTGCTTATCGTCCTCTCTCTGTCTCTATGGCGGGGCAACTTCCCTTCGGCGATGTTCGCGCTCTCCGGCATGATGTACATAGGCGGGCTCCTGGGCTGTCTGGCTCTCCTCAGGACAGGTGAAGACGGAAGGGCTTGGGCGCTCATAGTCCTCGTGGCAACCTGGGCGACCGATGTAGGCGCCTACCTGGGAGGGATGGCTTTTGGACGCCACAAGTTGGCCCCATCCATCAGCCCCGGCAAGTCTTGGGAAGGCGCGGTGTCAGGCGTGTGTCTGTCTCTAGTCGTAGGGGTCGTCGCTTCCAGGTATTTCGAGATACCCCTCTGGTTCGGGGCGTTCTCAGGGCTTGTCTTGAGCGTATTGGCCGAACTCGGCGATCTTGTGGAATCACGTCTTAAGCGTTGGGCACAAGTCAAGGATTCCGGCAACGTAATGCCCGGACACGGCGGCGTGCTTGACCGTTTTGACAGCCTGCTTTTTACGGGCGCGGGCGGTCTTATCCTCAGGGTGCTGTATGGGATGATCATGGCTTCATAGGACCCTCAGAGTGACGATATATGGGTAATGGGGAGGCTCGCATTTGACGACCAGGACAGTCGGCTATCTCGCGTTCCTATTCCTGGCCATCTACCTCTTCTTGAAGTACTTGATGGGCTATGTGATGCCGTTTGTCATCGGAGTAGCCGTGGCTTTTCTACTGGAGCCCGTGGTCAGTTATCTGACGGCCAAGTTTAGAATAAGAAGGGCGCCGGCGGCGGCCTTGGTGGTGGTCGGGCTCGTCGCGGTCTTGGCGCTTCTCCTTTCCTGGGGCATAACGAGGGTGGCGGCGGAGCTCACCGATCTCTACAAAGGGTTGCCCCATTATTACATCGACTTCAACCGGGTCCTCTCGGAATTGCTCAGGATAGCGGGGGATATCTCCTCCCAGTTGCCCGAACCTTTGGCCAGAGTGGCTCAGGAGCAGTGGAACAGGATCTACAGTCTCCTGTCTGTGATCGTGACGGGCGCCGGAGGCGTGTTCTGGGGAGTTCCCGGGTTTGCAGTGACCACGCTGTTCACCTTCCTGTCGACTTACTTCGCTATGCGGGATAGGGCGATCATCGGCGCTTTCGTTAGGTCTGTGGTGCCTTCTAGAGTCTTTGGACAGATAAAGAACATCGAGATGGACATTTTGAGTGGAATAGCCGGTTTCATACGCGCCCAGGCGCTGTTGGTGACCCTTACGATGATAGCCAACGTCATCGGGCTGACGCTCCTTGGATCCCGCTACGCGGTGGCCCTGGGACTTGTCTTGGCCCTCCTGGACGTGCTGCCTATCTTGGGGCCCGGCCTCTTCTACCTTCCCTGGGTTATCTATCATTTCGCTTGGGGTGAACCGGGCTTTGCCGTGGGACTCTTGGTGCTGTACGGGGTCGTCTCTGCCTTCAGGCAAGTGGCCCAAACCCATCTGGTGGGGCGCGAGCTGGGGCTTCATCCTCTTGTGACGCTGATATCCATCTACGCCGGCTTCAGGCTCTTCGGTGGACCGGGTCTCATATACGGTCCACTTACCGCCCTGCTGGTCAAGGGCATGTGGGGATCTGGGCTTATCCCGCATGAAGGTGGTGCTAACCGCTGATATCCTTGTCGGTGCTAGGTTCCACAGGCTCCATCGGATTGCAGACCCTCGATGTCGTCAAGAACGACCCGGGCCTTAAGGTCGTCGCTCTTGCCGCCGCCACCAACTGGGAGCAGATCCTCGCCCAGGCGAGAGAATTCGGCGCAAGCGTGATCGCGTTGGAAGATCCGCTCGCTGCAATGGCTGCCGAGCGAGAAAAAGGGTCCTTCGGTTTGGACCGGGTCAAGGTTCTCTCCGGACCGGAAGGCGTCTCCGCCTGCGCCGCACTAGAGGACGCCACGGTGGTTGTCCATGCCGTGCCCGGATTCGCCGGGATCGCGCCCCTCCTCGGCGCTTTGGAGAGCGGAAAGCGGGTCGCGTTCGCCGGGAAAGAGGCCCTGGTGTCGGCCGGAGATATGATTGAGCCTTTCCTTAGGGGCAACCCGGGACGGCTGGTCCCCGTCGATTCCGAGCATTCGGCCGTGTTCCAGTGTCTTTTGGGCGAAGATCCGGGCTCTGTTGCCGAGGTAGTGCTTACCGCTTCCGGAGGAGCCCTCCGGGATTACGAACCGGAGCGCCTCCGGCATGTGACGCCTGACGAAGTACTGGCTCATCCCACCTGGAAGATGGGCAAGAAGGTCACCGTTGACTCAGCCACTCTCGTCAACAAGTCGCTTGAGGTCATGGAAGCCCATTTTCTCTTCGGCGTGCCCTATGAGAAACTCAAAGTCGTCATTCACCGTCAGAGTATCGTACACTCTATGGTGACGTTCGTGGACGGCTCAACCAAAGCCCAAGCCTCGGTGCCCGACATGAGTTTAGCGATTAGTTACGGCATAACGTATCCTGAAAGGCGTGGGGGAGTCGTTCCGTCTCTGTCGCCCTATCAAGGGACGCTTACCTTTGAGGAACCGGACGTTACGAGATTTCCGGGCGTAACGTTGGGACACAGGGCAGGAAAGATGGGTGGTACGGCGCCGTGCGCGCTTTCGTACGCCGACGAGGTCTTGGTCCGCGAGTTCCTGGCCGGGCGAATCGGATTTCTAGATATCTGTAGAGTTCTCTGCCGGCTCTTGGATGACTACAAACCGAGATCCGTGGATGGTCTGGACATCCTATACCAAGAAGCGGCTCGCGCCGGACGGAAAGTAAGAGAACTCTTGCATTAAGGAGACGATGTATGGTGCCAGAGGTCATCCTCGCCGTAGTCCTCTTGGGGGTCCTCGTGACTTTCCACGAGCTGGGACACTTCCTTGCGGGTAGACGGACAGGAGTATACATCCACGAATTTGCCATCGGCATGGGCCCGGAGGTCTTTTCGTGGCAGAAAGGCGAGACCAAGTACTCACTTCGCCTGATCCCGCTTGGAGGCTACAACCGTTTCGCGGGAGAAGACGCCCGGGCGGCCGACGATGACGCAGGCCTGCCGCGTGATCGCCTTCTGAGCAGCCTTTCACCCGGCAGGCGAGCGGCAATCATCTTCTCGGGTCCTCTGGCAAACCTCTTGATAGCCGCAGTCGCGTTCTTTGTTGTGTTTTCGTTGGTGGGCATAAACACGCCGACCACGACATTTTCCGAGATCATGCCCGGCTACCCGGCAGAACTTGCCGGGGTGGAGGCGGGTGACAGAGTGATCGCGATTGATGGCATCCCCATTCAATCGTGGGAGGAACTGACCGGTAGAATCCAGCCCAGCGCTGGAAAGACGGTGACTCTCACCTTGGTGAGAGGCGGAGAGCAGTTCGACGTCCAGATGGTGCCGGTGGAAGTTGGAGGATCCGGACTGATAGGTGTCCGCCCGACAGTCGTAGCCAGACGCATGAACCTCATAGCAGGTTTGTACCAAGGGATCAGGGAAACCCTGCTTGTGAGCGTCCTCTGGATCCAGGGCATCATCGGCATGATCGCCGGGAAGATCGCCCCAGAGGTGACCGGCCCCATCGGCATCACCCAGATACTCGGCGAAGCAGCCAGGACAGGACTTGGCGAGCTCGTCTACCTCTTCGGAGCGCTGTCTGCGAACCTGGGGCTCATTAACCTGCTGCCCATACCGGCGCTGGATGGAAGCAGGCTCATATTCCTGGCGGCGGAAGGAGTTCGGGGGAAGCCCGTCGACCCGGAGAAGGAGAGCCTTGTTCACTTTGTCGGGTTCTTCCTGCTCATGTCGTTGTTTGTGTTCATCAGCTATAAAGACATCCTGAGGCTAGTGAGATAACCATGTGCGGGGACGTGGAACGGGTCTTCAAGCGTCGCGAGACTCATCAGGTCCGCTGCGGCAATGTCGTCATAGGCGGCGACAGTCCTGTCTCGGTCCAGACCATGACCAAGACCGATACCCGGGACGTAGGGTCCACTCTTGCGCAGGTGAATGAGTGCGCGGCAGCAGGCGCCGATATCGTCAGGGTGGCCGTCCCCGATATGGAAGCGGCCGAGGCCCTCCGGAAGATCAAAGCAGGAGCTATGTGTCCCATCGTAGCGGACATCCACTTCGACCACAACCTGGCCATTGCCGCCATTCTGGCGGGTGCTGACAAGATCAGAGTCAACCCCGGGAACATCGGCGGTCCCCAGAAACTTCTCGCCGTCGCAGAGAGGGCACGGGAGAGAGGGACTGCCATCAGGATAGGCATCAACGGCGGTTCGGTTGAGAGGGACATCCTTGAAAAGCACGGAGGTCCGGTTCCCGAGGCTCTCGTTGAAAGCGCCGAACGCGCCCTGGGATATCTGGAAGATAGCGGAACCGGCAACCTTGTGATTTCCCTCAAGTCCTCGGGCGTGCGGGCGACGGTGAAGGCTTACACGCTCATGGCTGAGAAGACCCGGTGGCCGTTCCACATCGGGATAACGGAAGCGGGACCCGGCGTTCGAGGCGTCGTCAAGTCCGCGGTAGGGATATCGTCGCTGCTGACACTGGGCCTGGGCGATACTCTGCGGGTTTCTTTGACGGGTTCACCTCTTGATGAAGTGAAGGCGGGCCGGGACATCCTTCAGGCCGCCGAAGTGGCTTTCTTCGGTCCCGAGATAATATCGTGTCCGACTTGCGGAAGAACGCAGGTAAACCTCATACCCGTTGCCGAAGGAGTAGCGGCAAGGCTCCGTGACATACGTGCCCCCCTGAAAGTGGCAATCATGGGTTGTCCTGTGAACGGGCCCGGAGAAGCCAAAGAAGCGGATGTTGGAGTAGCCTGCGGCCGTGACGGCGGAATCCTCTTTATGCGGGGAAAGGTTCTGGGAAGGGTTCCTGAGGAAGAGATGATCGACGCTCTCGTCCGTCTGGCCCACGAAGCAGCAAAATAAGAGCCGGAGGGAACCTATATTGTCCCGCGTTAGCATAGAGCCGTCTTCAGACTGCCCGAGACTTACCGACATTATTGAACCCGGTGAATGGGCCGGGAAGGACCTGCTATCCCACCTTGTCGTCAGATCCATTCACGTAGACCCCCAGGAGTGTTCGTGGACCGTTGTGTTGGACGTGCCTGACAGGAAGGCATGGTCCGGTATCTCTCGAGACGTGTCATTGGACGAGTTTGAGGTGCTGCTTGCCACCGCAAGGCAGGAGCTACGCAAGAAGATAGCCGGGCTGGACCAGGTCAAGTGGATAACACCCGAGGACTTGCCGCAGACATTCAGAGAGTCCCCACCCAAGCCTGAGGGAGAGCCGGTGAGCAACGGGTCGCGACCGTACGGGAACGGTTACACCGCAAGGGGCGCTTCCCAGAGGACTTCCCGCAGGGCAGCGCCTGACCGCAGCCAGGCTGTACCCATAAAGGAGCTTACAGGCGGCGAGAGAGGGAGGGTCACCGTCTGGGGCGAGGTAGTGGAAGTGGACTGGAGAACCAACCGGTTCGGCAAGGTAGACGGGACGATTGTGGTGACCGATAGGACTGACTCGGTCAAGGTGAGGATCCACAACCTGGACGCGAAGATGGACTGGTTGGAGCGCGGAACCCAGGTGGTCCTGCGGGGGCGGTCCGGAATCGACCGCTTCGATTCAGAGCCGATGCTGGCTACCAACGAGAGTGACATAGTACCCTGCCCGGCCGAGTGCAGGAAAGACCCGTATCCGGAGAAGAGGGTTGAGCTTCACCTCCACACGAAGATGAGCCAGATGGACTCGGTCCTTTCCATAGGCAAGGCAGTGGAGCGCGCGAAAGAATGGGGCCATCCGGCTATCGCAGTAACCGACCACGGCGTGGTGCAGACCTTTCCCGAGGCCTACGCCGAGGGCAAGAAACACGGTGTAAAGATTATCTACGGTCTCGAGGGGTACCTGGTTGAAGACGACGAGAAAGGCCGGGCGTTCCATGTGGTCCTCCTGGCGAAAAACAAGACGGGCCTCCGGCACCTCTACGAAATCGTGACCGAGTCCCATCTCAAGCACTTCTACCGGACGCCGCGCATCCCTCGCAGGCTCCTGGAAGAAAAGCGGGAAGGGCTTCTCGTGGGATCGGCCTGCGAGGCGGGTGAGCTGGTACAAGCCCTGCTGAATGGGGCGAGCGATGAAGACCTCAGAAAGATCGCGTCCTTCTACGATTACCTGGAAATCCAACCTATAGACAACAACAGGCATCTCATCGGTCAGGAACCCATCGTCGACGAGGAGGCACTGGGGTTACTGAACAAGCGGATCTACGATCTGGCCAAGGCGACCGGGCGGATGTGCGTCATGTCCGGTGACGTCCACTACCTGGACCCTGAAGATGAGATATACCGTACTATCCTCCTGTCGGGAAAGGGGATGGTTGAGGGCGAACGGTCGGTGCCACTTCACTTCAGGTCGACCGACGAACTGATGGTCGAGGCCACCGAGTACCTGGGCGCTCAGGCCGCTTGTGAAGTCGTCATCACCAACCCGGTGACGCTGGCAGCTTCGATCGAGAACCTCCGTCCTGTTCCAGAGGGGTCATACTTCCCTTCTCTTCCAAACGCAGACCGGGAACTCAGACATCTTGCCGAAGAAGGGGCCAAACGCATATACGGAGACCCCTTGCCGGCTCTGGTGGAAGAACGGCTTGAGAAGGAACTGGGTGCCATCATCGGCAACGGGTTCTCGTCACTCTACATGATCGCCATCAGGATGGTTGAGAAGTCCCTGGCGGACGGGTATTTCGTGGGATCCAGGGGCTCTGTCGGGTCGTCGCTTGTGGCGACGTGCACGGGAATAACGGAAGTCAACCCTCTGAAACCGCATTATGTGTGTCCCGGGTGCAGGTGGAGCGATTTTGAGCCTGCCCAGCAGGTAGACTCGGGGTTTGACCTGGCGCCTGGGAAGTGTCCTGAGTGCGGGGCCGAACTTTGGCGGGACGGACAGGACATCCCCTTCGAAACATTCATGGGCTTCCACGGCGAAAAGGTCCCCGATATCGACCTGAACTTCTCAGGCGAAGAGCAGGCCGAGATCTTCAAGTTCGCCTCGGAGCTTCTCGGCGAGGGCAACGTCTTCAGGGCCGGTACCATAGGGACCATCGCCCGCAAGACAGCTTACGGCTTCGTGAAACACTACGCCGAAGACAGGGGACTGACCCTCAGGAGGGCGGAGGAGACCAGACTCTCCACAGGGCTTGAGGGGGTAAAGAGAACCACCGGACAGCACCCCGGAGGTGTGATGGTCATTCCTACAGGAATGGATGTTTTGGACTTCACACCGCTCCAGTTTCCTGCCGACGATCGTACCGCAGGAGCCATTACGACCCATTTCGATTACAACTCCATCTCCGGCCATCTGGTGAAGGTGGACATCCTGGGGCATGATGACCCGACGGTCATCAAGATGCTCCACGAACTGACCGGTATTGACCCTCTCAAGGTGCCGATGGACGATCCCGATACGCTGGCCTTGTTTTCCGGAGCAAATCCCGATGACGCCATAGGCATTCCCGAATTCGGAACGAGATTTGTCCGGAACATGCTCACTGAGACCAAACCGTCATCCTTTGGAGACCTTGTCAGGATATCCGGCCTTTCCCACGGTACCGACGTGTGGGCAAACAATGCCCGGGACCTGATCAAGAACGGTACCGCCAAGTTCAGGGAGGTCATCGCCACCCGCGAGGACATCTTCCTGTACCTCATGAAGATTGGCATGGACAGCGCCGTGGCTTTTGGAATCGCCGAGAAAGTGAGAAAGGGAAGGCCTCTCTCGGAAGAAGATATCGGGGCTATGCGACAAGCCTCGGTGCCCGAGTGGTACGTGGATTCCTGCAAGAAGATATCTTACCTGTTCCCCAAGGCTCACGCTGCCGCATACGTCACCAATGCCTTCCGGATCGCTTACTTCAAGGTTCATCATCCGCAGGCGTTCGCGGCGGCTTACTTCACCTTCCACGGTTCATCCATGACGGTGGAGCACATGCACAACGACCCGGATCTCTGGAGGGAACAGATAGACAAGATCGGCGCTTCTCCGAACGCCACCGCCAAGGAACAGGACACCGCCGGCGTGTTGGAGGTGGCCCTCGACATGTACCGGCGCGGCGTCAGGTTTGGGAAACCCTCGCTGTACAAGTCGCATTCACACAAATATGTCCCCGAGGGAGAAGTCCTCTTGCCGCCGTTTGTGTCGGTGCCGGGGATCGGCAACCAGGCTGCCATGGCCATTGTAAACGCCAGGGAGGAGGACACGTTCACATCTGTTGAAGACTTCCGGAGGCGGACCAAACTCGGCAAGAGAGTATGCGAGGCGCTCAAGAAGGCCGGAGTTCTGGAAGGACTGCCTGAGGGAGACCAGCTCTCCCTGTTCTAGGAGGCTGGCGCTCCTATGCCGGCCGTCGACTCGCGACCAAACGCACGTAACTCGAGGATACCGCCTTAATGATGACCGAGTACGCGGGAACCTCGACTATGGCCGCCAGGATCCTGGGAGGCATCGTGACTGCCCGCGGCACCCCGAAAAGCGTGCTCAGGAAGTAGGGAGTGAGGCCCCACGAGACCAGGACCACCCCTGCGGCTACAGATATGGCGATCTGATACAGCTCGGGGATGCGGCTTGCCGCCCGGCTCTTGCGCATGGCTCTGAAGACGAGGCCGGGGAGCGCCCCCATTAGGCCGGAGGCCAGCGTGAAATGGGGCATGTAGGCACCGCCCATTGGGCTAAGGATGAAGCCGATGACGTCCGCCGCGGCCCCTGACACTGCTCCGTACAGCGGACCCATAAGCATCCCGGCCATGATATTGGGTAGACTACCCAGACCGACCCTGATCCCCTCGACTCCCCCTATGGCAATCCGGAGCGACGCGAACCGGGTGAGAACAACAGACAGTGCTATGATAGGTCCCGTGAAAGCAACTTGTCTGGCTTTATTCATGTAGATCACCTCCGGACTCGTGACCCCATTAACGGTGCACTCATTCATAATATCCAACTGCCTTACGCGCGACAAGGACAAGCACCGGCACAGGGAATCACCATAATTTGGCACCGTCTTTCGTCGAGGAAAGAATTGCGATTGGGAGAGGCCCGATGATAAGATTGATCATGCCGGGCGGCCACGCTCGGTTAAGCATTAACCCTGCTGTGTGCGTGGGTCACGGTGAGTTTGAGCCAACACCGTGTGAGAGGGAGCCTGGACTCCGCTTAGCGGCGCGTAGACTGCCACGCAGTCGGCAGAAACGCAAAGCTACGGGAGGGCACCCACCTGCTTAGGCAGGTTCAACACCCTCCGGGTTCACGGCATGGCGGGGTACGCAGCTTTGCGGCTTTCTCCTTAGGATGTGAACCTCTGAAAGAGCGGTCCCCTGAGCATCATTTCACCAGCAATAGATCTGTCAGGTTGTTGAAAAGGCCGCCTTCTCTGTGTTAAACTGTCTCTTGCCGTGCCGAAGTGGTGGAAATGGCAGACACGCGGTGTTCAGGGCGCCGTAGGCGAATGCCTGTGTGGGTTCAAATCCCACCTTCGGCACCATTTCTTTTTTATGCGCTTCTTAGCCTCGCTACCGCGGTGCATGCCGGCAGCAGGGCAGTCGCCAAGTACAAAGACGGGGTTCTAAAGATAACTGCGCCGAAAGTCACCAAGACCTCAAACGGCGCCCGTGACGCACCCATTGAGAGCGAGTAGTGCTTCCTCAAGCTCGTCTTCGGAGTAGAGTCTGAAACCGTGAGCGCGCAAGAGCGCGGCGAGTACGCCGTCCCCGGGCCTTAGGGAGCCGGTGAAACTCCCGTCGTAGATGATGCCCGCACCGCAGGCGGGACTTCTGGCTTTCAGGATCGCCGCCGTGCAGCCCGCCTGCATCCCAATGGACAAGGCTCTTCGGGCACCGTCAATGTATTGCCGGGTCACGTCCTGGCCCAGACGGGTGACGACCCGGGCAGACCCCAGGAGCGCGTCGGCTCCTGCGCCGCCCTGGATCTCCGAGGGCGGTCTGGGCACTGCCAACCCCCCCAGAGTCTCAGGACATACCGGAACCGCGAGGCGCAAGAACGCGTCAAATATCCCGGCATGCTTTTGGATTACTGCGTTGTACCTGCAGGGAAAACCTATAAGGCATGACGAAACTAGAATCATGGAGGCCGCACCCCGTTCCAATGGGTCTTGAGAGCTCTCACATCTACGTAGCATCATACATATTGCCGGAGGTCGTTGCCATGTTGTCGCGGAAACTCGGGTCGAGACTCATCGTCGTATTGTTGGCTTCTCTCCTCATAACTCAGGGCTTGCTGCCCTTTTGTCCTACGAAGGTGTCTCTCGCCGCCGAAGCTCCGCCCGAGGTCAAGGTCGAGAACTATCTCATAGCCGACTCCAGGACAGGGAGAGTTCTCGCTTCCAAGGACGCCGAGAGCCCTCACATCCCGGCAAGTCTCACGAAGATCATGACTCTGTACATCCTTTTTGATGAGATCTCCGCGGGGAACATCAGCCTCGAAGATATGGTCCCCGTGTCCGAGAAAGCTTGGGCCACGGGCGGGTCCAAGATGTACATCCTTGTCGGCAGCGAAGTCCGGTTGGAAGACCTGGTTAAGGGTATAACCGTCATGTCCGGAAACGACGCGTGCGTTGCCGTGGCCGAGTACATATCGGGGAACGTTACGTCATTCGTGGACCGGATGAACGCCAAGGCGAAAGAGCTGGGACTTACCGAGACCCATTTCGTTGACCCCCACGGTCTATCCGACGACAACAGGGTGTCCGCCAGAGACCTGTTGGCTCTGGTGCGTTCATACGTGAGGATGCATCCCGAAGCACTTCCTTACCACGCCATCAAAGAATTCGCATACACCGCGCCGGGTGAATCCGAGAAGGACCCCCAGTTCAACAGGAACCGGCTGCTTTGGTCGTATCCCGGCACATATGGTCTGAAGACAGGCTTCACCACGCTGGCAGGGTTCAACATGATAGCCCTCGCGGAAAGGTCAGGTCTGGACCTGGTCGCCATAGTCTTGGGCTCTGCGCGAGGATACTCCATCGATGCCGGTGAGCGCGAGCGGACGGATATCGTCATCTCGCTCTTAGACTGGGCTTACCGCAACTACTCCTATGTGGAGAACGTGCCTGCCAACACGGTAGTCGGCACGGCTCGCGTGTGGAAAGGCAAGGGCGGGAAAGTGGAGGCAGTCGCGCCGCGCGCCCTGGGAGCTACAGTGGAGAAGGGACAGGAAGACAAGGTAGTGGCCTCGGTAATTCTGAACTCCAACTTGGAGGCCCCGGTCATGAAAGGGGCCAAGATCGGCGAAGTCATCTTTACGGTCGACGGTCAAGAAGTCGGACGGGAAAGCGTCGTCGCCAGGACCGATGTCCCCAAGGGCAACATCTTCAGAGTGTTCTGGGATTCGCTGGTCAGGGCTCTAGGCCGGGCGTTTTCGAGGTCGACGTAGGGCTTAAGAGGCCCGCTCGGGACGGCTCTCATCAGGAACCTTCTGGCCTCGGCTCACCAGGACGAATGCCAGTCCCATCCCGATGATCCTTGCCACGGCGCTGAAATCCAAGGCCGAGGTCAGTCCCATTGTCCTGTACATCCACACGCCAAAGAAGGGCCAGACGAAGCCGGAAAAGCCCGTAGTGATGTTGTACAAGGCAACGTAGGCGGGCCTGCCTTCTTTAGGCGATACGTCCAAGAGCGCGTTGAACAGGGAGAGATTCATGCCCGCGCCGGCAAACCCTCCGACAAGATTGATGGCCAGGTACACGTAGGGCGACCTCAGGTGAGCGTATAGGAGCGGGAACGGCATGTGGGCCAGGGCCGTCAGAACCAAGACCTTCATGTTCCCGTATTGCTCCGACCACCGGCCCCAACTCCTGTATGTAAGGAAGCTCATGAGTCCGGCGCCTATGGAAAAGGCCCCCAACCATGAGTTGCTGAGGCCCATCTCTTTGACCCACAGGATGGTCCAGAGACTCGCGGGGATATGGAACCCCGTGTGGATGGCGAACACGGCTACCAGGAACCGGACGAAGGACTTGTCGGCGATGGAACGGCCGAAGGCAGAGAGCCCTGTAGCCGGTGTGCCCCGGTCTTTCGGTACAGGAGGGTCCTCGTGCTTCGTCAGGTAGTACAGCGAGCCCATGACCGTGCCGAACGACACGACATACAGCAGGACGTAGTTCAAAGGCCAGGGGACGCTGTCGAGGAAAGGACCCGACAGAACGGTGGCAATGAGAGAGACGAAGGTGCAGAGCATGTTCCTCTCGCCGAAGAAGCGCCCGCGGATGGAAGAAGAGAACATATCGCCCATCATGGATGTCCAGGCCACCCCGCACACGGTGCCGGGGAGGTTCATGAGGGAGTACATAAGGACGAAGACCAGAGCCTTCGTAGGGCCGGGGAGAGGCAGGAGGATGAGGACCGCGAACAACATGTAGAACGATCTGGAGATCCCCGCGGCGATTACTGTGGGTCTGAGGCGGTTCTCATAGCGCTCCACGAACAGAGCCGAAGGGACCTGGGCCACGAGGGACACCAGCGCCGGAAGTGACGCGAGAAGGGCGAGGGTATAGTCGGTGGCGCCGAGTTTCACCGCAAAGGCGCCCCAGAAAGGCCCGGTCAGACCGGACATCACCGAGAAAAGCATACCGTCAATGATGCTGATCCGCGCATTGCGCTTCTCGGCCTCACCCGTGATGTAGCTGCAAACCTTCAGCTTGTCTAGGAGCATTGCCGACTCTCCAGGCGCCGCTTTATTTCGTCTCCAAGCATCGATCTCGACAGTTGTCACAATTGCGGCGGCTGCCACTCGTCGCAACTCATGCGCTAGAGACCATATTCCATAATACCGCACAAAACCCTTCTCAAATGTCACATCTCCATGTCCACGCATACGGTACTTGTGAAGTCTTAGTGGAGGGAGAGCCATGAGGAAGTGGGGCCTGGCTCTTGGAGGCGGGGGGATATACGGGCTCGCTCACATCGGCGTTCTGCAAGTGCTTGACAGGTGCGGTCTGGTTCCCGATGTCATCGCGGGGACGAGCGCGGGGGCTTTGGTGGCGGGTCTTTGGGCGTCGGGCGTTGATCTCACGAGAATAGAGAAAGAATCCGGCGAGGTTCTGTTGCGTGAAGAAACTTACGAACCGGAGATAAGACCTCTATCCGGATCCCAGGAGGTCACCGGGCTGGGTGTCGGCGGGCTTGTTGGAGGCGGGCTGATCGAATCCACCATCGACCGGCTTACGGGAGGAGCGTGCCTCAAAGACGCCCGGATCCCTTTGGCCATTACGTCCGTGGATCTCGTGTCCGGGGCTCTAGTAGTCTTCACAAACGATCCTCCGCGAAGGAAGGCTATCATTGAGTCGTTGGGAGTGAGGGGGAGGGTGTATGTTACCGGGGCCAAGATCTCTGAGGCGGTGAGGGCAAGCATATCGATACCGGGTGTGTTCGTGCCCAAGAGGCTGGGAGAGTTCACGCTTGTGGATGGAGGCGTCCGGGATATGGTGCCGGTCTTTGAGGTGCGTCGCATGGGTGCTGAGGAAGCGGTGGGGGTAGACCTGGGGCTGCACGTGGACCACCCCCACAGGCCGAGCAACCTATTATCGGTGCTATCTCGGAGCTTCTCACTGTCGGCCAGAGACACAACTCAGCGCTATTTGGAGGAGTACGCCACGCTGACCCTACAGCCCGATGTAGTTTCAGTCACCGGCATGATGACGCCGGCGAAAATCAGAAGCCTGATCAGCGCCGGAAGGGTCTGCGCGGAGCAAGCCCTCGGCCGACTCTGCAGGATACTCATGTAGGGATGGAGGATATCGCTCTGGGGCGGCTAATATCTAATTCGTCTCGCGAATGAATCCAGGCAGAGGAGGTCCCCCACATGTCTCAGAACGGGCCCGGCGTGACAACGGAACAGCTCATGCAGATAGCGATGGAAATGGCCGGACAGACCAAGTTTCCGGCGGACTCGAGGATCCATGTACCGGGGAAGAACATCAAGAAGATCCTCTTTGGAATCGACATGGGAGTGGCCGAACTCCTGGTGGGCAAGGAGCTGGGATATGACTGTGTGATGGCGCACCATCCCGATCCCAGCGTTCAGACATTTCCGGAAGTGCTCGACCTGCATGTGGACATCGCGGTGCGAAACGGTGTCCCAGAGGACGAAGTGCGCCCGGTCATCGAGACGATGAAGCGCAACCAGCGCCTTGTCAGGCACTCGGCCAACTACGACCACGCGCCCTCCTTCGCGCGGCTTCTGAACATGCCCTATCTCAACATCCACAACCCCTTAGATGAGATAGGAAGGAAGCGGATGCAGGACGCGATCGATGCTCAATGCGGGCCGGACGCGACGGTGGACGATGTAATGGCGGCCCTCAACACGATTCCGGAGATCAAGGACGCCCCGACCAACGTGGAACTCCGGCTCGGCAAAGGCTCCAATAAGGCGGGGAAGACGGTCGTGGCCCACGGGGCGGGCACCAACGGAGGGGCTCCATTGGCAAGGGTCTACTTCCGAAACGGCGTGGACACATTGGTGTACATCCATATTGGCGCGGCGGAGATTCCCAAACTCGCGGCGGAGTTCCCTGAGGGCAAGAACCTCGTCATCTCGGGGCACATCGCGTCGGATGTCGCCGGCATCAACCCATTCATCTGGAGACTGGAGGAAATGGGGATAGAAGTCACGAGGGTGAGCGGGCTGTAGGCGCAGGCGGGTTCCCGGGTGACTTGAACCGACCGCCCAATGCGCCTTGTTACCGGCGCTGGCGGGGAAACGCCTGTTGACACCTGCTTATCGGGCTAGTATGATGGTTATTGCTGACTTCAGTGTCGGGATGGCGGAACTGGCAGACGCGTACGTTTGAGGGGCGTATGGTGAACACCGTGGGGGTTCAAGTCCCCCTCCCGACACCAACAAGAGTGCGGACGACGTTTCGAGGAATCGGGACGTCGTTTTTGTATGCATAACGCCTGACATAGACGGGCCGAAACGGCCGCTTTTTGTTTCTAGCTGATAGTGCGAAAGCGGTCGCTCTTGGTCACAGACAGGGCATGGTTCGCTCTTGCCAGAGAACGGCCTGCGTGGCCGGCCTACCGGCTTATGGTGAACCGCTTCACCAATTTGGGTACCAAGGCGAGATTGGCGACGACAGCATCGGCGCCCGAGTGTTTATCCACAGGCCGCCTTTGACAGAAGATAGCCTTCATGCCCATGCGCTTCGGTGCGCGGATGTCCTCGAAGATGCTGTCGCCTACGAAAACGACTTCATGCGGGAGCACACCTGCCTCTCTGAGTGCGGCTTCATAGATGGCAGGATGCGGCTTGCGCCATCCGACAGCCGAACTGTACACCCTGAAACCGATGTAAGGGTACAGCCGACACTCCCTCAAGAACTCGTCGAGCACGTGGGGCTGGATCGCCGTGTTGGAGACAATGCCCACACGTATACCCGGAAACTCGGCCCTGAGCCCGGCGAGCACTCCCTCGGATTCAGGGTAAGGCGTAGAGTACCTGGTGAGGTCGCGGCCGAACTCGTCGGCAAGCAGCGAACCGGACACCTCTTTGCCGAAAACACGACGGATGGCCTCCCTCACGAGCACGTGGACGCTTACCTCCGCGAAGGAAGGATGGGTGAAATCTCCGCGCTTGAGGGCTTCGCTGCGGTCAAGCACCGCCCTAGACATGCCCGACACGAGACTCGACTCGAACTCCCGGCGCCGACGGACTGCCTCACCCGGAGACAAACCTTCGAAAAGGTAGTCCGGTAGCCTCTCAGCCGCCTTTCTGGCCGCAGACTCAACTACTTCCTCCTTGGTGAGATGCCCGAAGGGAGCCCACAAGGTCCCGCCCAGATCGAAGAATACAGCCTTCATCTACGCCCCTCCAAGGTGCCCCGACGCATGCCCAACCTCTTAAGCACTCGCTCGCTTTTTCGCCACCGGATGCGCCACTCCTGCGCCATCGCTGCTTGTCTCTCTGCCTCTTCTCCACGGAAATCCTCATGTATGTGTCGGATCGACAAGTACCCCAAAGCGTAGTGACAGACAACCGTATTACTCATATAATACAGTTGTGCGCGGTGATACACGATCAACACGGTACGGGTTTCGGGGAAGAGCGTGGATACACCATGGTTTCTTTTGATGGTTTTCGTATAGAAGACGGCAGCCCCATCTACCTGCAGATCTTGCTGTTTGTGAAACGCGGGATCGTCGCGGGCTGTATCCGAAATGGGGACGAGTTGCCGTCAAGACGAGTCCTTTCCTCGTTCTTGGGAGTCAACCCTAACACGGTTCAAAAAGCTTACCGCCTGCTGGAAGAAGAATGCCTGATTCAGTCGCGTGCCGGGGCCAAGAGCTACATGGTTCTAGATAAGGCCAAAGTAGACCGGATCCGGAGAGAGCTTCTGGAGTACCATGCGAGAAGCGCCATAAACGCCATGCGCCAGATGGGGATCTCAAAGGCCGAAGCGCTGTCCGTTATCGACATGTTCTGGGAGTCGTGAGGTGGCAAGGATGAAACCACACTTGTCAGTTCTGATGCTGGTGGCGCGTAGCACAATCTACAAGGTCATTGGCTTGTTTCTAATCCTGGCCGTTGTCGATGGCCTGTTGTTCCACTTCGCTCTGGGCCCAAACCAGGTCGGAACGGATCGTGTGTTCATCGGCTTGGAGCATGCGTTTACGAAAAGCAGAGTCCCTGTCGCTTTCGGTGTCTCTTTTCTAGCCATGACGATCCTGCTCCAGCGGACAGGATATGCACCTGGTGGCAAACCAGGGTATACGCTTCGCCGGCTTTCGGTGGCTATGGCCCGGACAAGTACTACGACCGTTGCACGCCAGTGGACTATGAGCCTATTACGGTGACGTGGCAGCGGCGGAAGTAGCACAAGCGGCAAGCCAGTTGTTTTATTACAGTTGCCCTTCCTGACGCGGGGTGATATGGTTGGCGTAAGGAGGTTGTGCCTGTGGGCACGATCACAAGTCGTGTCTCAGGCTGCTCCTTCACCGCTCCTATACGGTTCTCCGAGTCCATGCGAGAAGACCCGGAGGACGACGGGATGGGCTCACGCTGCTCATCCCCTTTTTCGTGATGAGGACTCCAAAGAGGATGTCAGGTCTCCGCCCGTCGAATATCCCTTTGGTGGTGGTGTTCAGTGGACTCTCCCTCCAGATACATGAGACACATACTCCTTCGACCGATCGGAGAGCAAGGCCAACGGGCCATCTCCGGGGGTACGGCGGTTGTCCTCGGCCTGGGAGGGTTGGGCTCGGCCGTTGCCAATCTCCTGTGCCGGGCAGGGGTTGGCACCCTTAGGATGGTCGATCGAGATATCGTAGAGACCCACAACCTTCAGAGACAGACTCTCTACGATGAGCAGGATGTTGCCCGGCGTCGTCCCAAGGCCTTGGCGGCGGCTGAACGCCTTGCCCGCGTGAACGCAGGGGTGAATCTCGAACCCCTGGTTCAAGAAGTCAACGAATCAACGGTGCGCCGGATGATCGAGGGCGCCACTGTCGTTGTCGACGGTATGGACAACTTTCAGGCCAGGTCAGTGATTAATCGTGCTTGCGTTGAGATGGGAATACCGTGGGTGCATGCAGCGTGCGTCGGAACCTACGGAACGGTCCACACAGTGTTGCCCGGAGAGACGGCGTGCTATGAGTGCTTGCTGCCTGACGCCAAGAACAAGAACGCATCGTTCACCGCCGACACGGTGGGGATCCTCGGGCCTCTGGCAAACCTCATCGGTTGTTATGAGGCGGTTGAAGCCATTAAGGTTCTGACAGGCAGGCGAGAGGACGTACTCACTAAGGTCCTTTGGTTAGACGCATGGACAAACCAGATCATGTTCTACGATGCCGCGAGAAACCCGTCTTGTCCCGTCTGTGGCGAGGCATAGCGCCATGGGGACTACGGCACGACGAGAGGAACAGAGATCTATAGACCCCTTTGATCCGCCCAAGGCACACCTCTTGGGCCTACTCTTCCTGTTCCTCACGGTCTTCATAAGCCCGTGGTTGGCAGGACAGCTGCCGGATATTGTCTGGTTCTGTATCGCGGCATGGGTCATAATCTCCCAAAAACGCGCTTCTCCCGGGGAGATATTCCGCCTTAATAAGGTGAGCCCCGGCGCGCTGGCGTTTCCCATCACCATTGCTCTGATCCTGTCATCGGCCGAGGTTCTGGTGCTAGAAGGCGCAGACTGGCTCACTCGCGGTGGCTTTAGCCAGTGGGCGGAGCTGTTTCCGTCTCCTGTGGACCAATCACTTCCGCTTTCGGAGGTCTTGTCCGTCTGCGTCATCGTGCCTATAGCGGAGGAGATGTTTTTCAGGGGCTTCTTCTCCACGGCGCTCAGGTCTCTCGGTACCGGCTGGTCG
Organism: Candidatus Fermentithermobacillaceae bacterium; assembly: GCA_012841375.1. Taxonomy (GTDB): domain Bacteria; phylum Bacillota; class Sulfobacillia; order Fermentithermobacillales; family Fermentithermobacillaceae; genus UBA3951. The sequence continues at coordinate 9,952 of DUUV01000157.1, read as the reverse complement.
GTGGTTTTCCCCGCGATCATATTCGCTTTGTTCCACCACCCCGTGGCCATCGGGGGGGCCTTCATTGTTGCCTTGGTGGCAGGGGTACTCACGGCAAAACACGATTCAATACTGCCCGCCATCGTGTTCCACGCTACCGGAAACGCATATATGTGTCTGCTTACCGCCGTACACAATCGCTTCGAGGGAAGGGCAAGTGACGTACTCTACTACTCCATCACTGTCGCCGGCGTGCTGCTGGCGATCAAGATCCGCCCTGAATTGCGGCGCCTCTGGGGTGATGCAAGGCAGGCGTTGCGTGACTTCCTGTCGCGGCCGGAGTTGGGGACAAAGGCGAGACTCTTGTTCAGGCACTGGTCCTACATCCTTCTCGCGCTCGAGAACGCTCTTACCATCGTATGGATCGTTGCGACCACGACTAGAGCGAAGCCTATATAGGTTTTGGGCCGGCAGGCCAAGGTAATCGTAGAGACCCAATAGAAGTAAGACCTATAAGTCAAAGAGGGGAGATGCATTCTATGCAGGCAAAGGCCACCCATGCCATCTCATATATCGACAAGAAAAGGGACGTCATCACCGATATATCCGACCAGATCTGGCGCTACGCTGAAGTGGGTCTCCATGAGGAGAGGTCGGCGAAATGCCTTGTTGAGGCTTTGGCTAAGGAAGGGTTCGCAGTGGAAGAAGGGGTGGCCGGCATGCCCACCGCCTTCGTGGCAAGGTGGGGTTCGGGAAAGCCGGTCATTGGTTTCCTGGGTGAGTACGACGCATTGCCGGGTGTCTCTCAAAAAGCGATACCCGTGAAGCAAGAGCTGGAGCCCGGTGCGCCGGGCCACGGCTGCGGCCACAATCTCCTGGGAGCGGGCGCCTTCGGAGCGGCCATAGGCCTCAAGCACGAGCTGGAGACCCGGGGGATGCCGGGAACCGTCGTGTATTTCGGGTGCCCCGCCGAGGAGAACTTCAGCGGCAAGGCGTTCATTGCTCGGGACGGGCTCTTCAGTGAGTGCGACGCCTGCCTGACCTGGCACGCAAGTGCCATCAACCGCGTGTGGACCGGTTCTTCTCTGGCCAACAACGCTATGAACGTGACGTTCTACGGACGGACGGCACATGCGGCTGGAGACCCCTACAACGGTCGCAGCGCCCTTGACGCTCTCCAGCTCATGAACATGGGAGTGGAGTTTCTTCGAGAACATATGCCCCCCAAGGCCAGGGTGCATTACGTGATCACCAAAGGAGGCGGCCAGCCCAACGTAGTCCCTGCGGAGGCAAGCGCATGGTACCTGGTGAGGGCCCCGAGAAGGGAAGAGGTAGACGAACTGTACGCGCGGGTCCTGAAGTGTGCCGAAGGCGCGGCGATGATGACGGAGACCAGATGCGAGATCGAGCTCATCAAGGCGATCTGGAACGTCCTGCCCAACACCGTACTAGAGGAAGTCCTGGAAGAGAGCGCCCTCAGGGTTGGAGCTCCCCAGTTCGACGAAAATGACATCGCGTTTGCCCAAGAGATCCTGAAGAGCCTGGCGCCTGGGCAAAAAGAGGCGTCCCTCCGGAAGGAAGGGCTGCCTCAAGAAGTATGGAAGCAGGTTCTTAACGATACCTGGATCCCGAGACCTCCCGTGCCGAAGGACATCGAAGGATCCACCGATGTAGGCGACGTTAGCTGGTGCTGCCCCACGGGACAGATCCGCACGGCATGCCACGCATTGGGGACTCCCGGTCATTCGTGGCAGTACACAGCCCAAGCTGGCATGAGCATCGGCCACAAGGGCATGCTCGCGGCGGCCAAAATCCTGGCCGAGGCAGGCTTTGAGCTCGTGACCAATCCTTCGCGGCTACGGGCGGCAAAAGAAGAGTTCACGAGGACCACCGCCGAGCGCCCCTATTACAGCGCCATACCCAAAGACCATAGACCCAAGTTCGATCAGTTCAAGAGGTAGCTTCTATCCAAGCACCTACTTGACTTGCTTTGTCCGGCCCAGGTTCTCGATAGTGAACTGGGCCGGATGGCCGTTCAGGTCCCAAGCGTCGGGAGAAGTGACTTGTCCCTCGCTGAACTCCAGCTCATCACACAGGGTGTCGCCGGTGATGTAGTCCTTATGAGCCCCAATGGCCTCAACTACAAGGGCGTCACTGACTACTGACATCCTGATATGGTCCGTGACGTTGAAGCCCCTGTTCTTCCTAGTCGTCTGGACTTTGGATACGATCTCTCGAGCGATCCCTTCAAGCATGAGGTCTCGCGTGATCTCGGTATCCAGGATAGCGAACGCTTCTCCGGCCGTCTCTACGGCGAAGCCCTCCCGGGCGCTGATGCGGACCTGAACATCATCGGGAGCCAGGACTATCTCTTCTCGCTCCCCAGCCCCGACTGCCCCGGTGACGCCGTCCTTACTTTTCACGTCGGCCGGGCTTTCTATCTCGATGACGACCCTGCTTTCGCTTTCCAGCTGAGCGGCCATCTTCGAGGCATCGCCTGACGCAAGAGCAGCCGTGATGGCCCGGAGCCGTCTGCCATACTTCGGCCCCGCCACCGGGAGATTGGGTTTCACCTCGTAATCCACGTACTTACCGAGATCGTCCACGTACTCAACTGCCTTTACGTTGAGTTCTTCCTTCACCAAGTCCTCAACGGGTCCGAGGACCGATCGTGACTTCCCGTTGACCAGCACTTTGGCAAGGGGCTGCCGCGTCTTGATCTGGACCTTGTTGCGGACGGCTCGACCCAAGGAAACCACTTGGATGACCAGCCCCATCTTGTCCTCCAAGGCCTTGTCGATGAGTGTCTCGTCGGGCTCGGGGTAAAGGGCAAAGTGGACAGACTCCAAGGCTTTCCCCTGAGTGAGGTTCAGGTAGATGTCCTCGGCCACGTACGGTGCGAAAGGCGCCATCATCTTGGCGACGCCGAGCAGAACCTCGTGCAGCGTGACATACGCTGCTTTCTTATCAAGGTCAAACTCGTTGGACCAGAACCGCTCGCGATTTCGCCTGACATACCAGTTGGAGACTTCGTCCACCAAGAACTCCGAGATAGCCCGCACGGCTTTGGTGAGTTCGTATGTCTCCATTTCCTGGCGGACAGTCTTTGCGAGAGAGTTCATCCGCGAGATTATCCACCTGTCGATCTCCGGACGGTCCTTGTGGGGGATAGAGATCTCGTTCGGATTCAACCCGTCGATGTTGGCATAGAGCGTGAAAAAGGCGTACACGTTCAGGAGAGTGCCAAAAAACCGCGAGGCGACCTCACGGACACCGTCCTCATCAAACCTGGTTGGGACCCAAGGAGGCGAGACGGCGACCAAGTACCAGCGCAGGGCGTCGACGCCGAACTTGTCGATCATCTCCCACGGGTCGACCACATTTCCCTTGGACTTGGACATCTTCTGTCCATCTTTGTCCAGGACCAGATCGTTAACCAGAACCGACTTGAACGACGACCGGTCGAAGAGGAACGTCGAGATCGCCATCAGGGAATAGAACCATCCCCTGGTCTGATCGAGCCCTTCGCAGATAAAGTCGGCAGGGAAGAGCTCGTGGAAATCGTCTTTGTGCTCGAAGGGATAATGCCACTGCCCGAAGGGCATCGAACCTGAGTCAAACCAACAGTCGATGACCTCGGGGGTGCGGGTCATGAGACCGCCGCAGGAGCACCGGAGGTGAATGTCATCAACAAACGGCCTGTGGAGGTCGATGGTCTTGGCGTCGACGGACTCGACGGCCCTGTGGGCCAGCTCCTGGCGCGAACCTATCGAACTGAGCTCTCCGCATTTCTCGCATCTCCAGATGTTGAGAGGCGTGCCCCAGTATCTGTTGCGGGAGAGAGACCAGTCGACCAGGTTCTCCAGCCAGTCGCCGAAGCGGCCCTTACCCACGTGCTCGGGATACCACTTGACCGCGTTGTTGGCCGCGATGAGACGGTCCTTGTACTTGGTTGTCTCGATATACCATGACTTCCGCGCGTAGTACAGGAGAGGCGTATCGCAGCGCCAGCAGTGGGGGTAGGAGTGGGTCATCCGCTCCCTCTTCCACAGTTTGCCCTCTTCTTTGAGCCGGCGGATGATCTTGGGATCGGCATCCTTTACGAACTCACCTGCCCAATCCGTAACCTCCGGGACAAACCTTCCTTGCTCGTCCACGAGGTGGACCAGGGGGATGCCGTACTTCTGACATGTCTTGTAGTCGTCCTCGCCGTAGGCCGGCGCGGTGTGGACCAACCCTGTCCCTTCGGTCGTCATGACGTAATCGGCGAGGGTGACGTAGAAGGCTTTGGCGCCGAGTTTCCCGACGTCCACGAAGGGGAAGAGCTGCTCGTATTCGAGATACTCAAGGTCCTTGCCTGGGAACTCCTCAAGGATCTCGGCATCCTTGCCGAGGACCGCTTCCACCCGTTCCTTCACCAAATAGTAGATATCGTCGCCCAACTTCGCCCTGACGTAAGTAGATTCGGGGTTGACCGTCACTGTGACGTTGGAGGGCAAGGTCCATGGCGTCGTGGTCCAGATGATGAGATACTCATTGCCCGGCCGTCCTTTCACCCTCAGCCGGACATAGATGGAATCGATGGTCTCGTCCTTATAGCCTTGCGCCACTTCGTGGGACGCCAGGGGGGTCCCGCACCGCGGACAATAGGGAAGGATCTTGTGGCCTTCATATATGAGACCTTCCTCAAAGTAGCGTTTGAGGATCCACCAGACCGTCTCCACATAGTCGTTGTCCATGGTGATATACGGATGGTCCAGATCCACCCAGTACGCCGTGCGTTCGGTAAACTCGCGCCAAAGCTTCTCGTAGGTGAGAACCGACTGCCGGCACTCGTGGTTGAACTTCTCTATCCCGAATGCCTCGATCTCGGGCTTGCAGGTGAGCCCCAGGTGTTTCTCAACCTCGATCTCAACGGGAAGGCCATGTGTATCCCAGCCCGCCTTCCGGTGGACCTGGTAGCCCTGCATGGTCTTGTAGCGGCAAGCGATGTCTTTTAGAGTACGGGACATCAAGTGGTGGATGCCCGGTCGTCCGTTGGCCGTCGGAGGCCCTTCGTAGAATATCCATCTGGGACTGCCTTCGCGTACGGCAACGCTCTTGTTGGCTATGTCATTCTCTTTCCAGTATTGGAGGATCCGGGTCTCTACATCGTTGACCGGCCTCTTAGGGTCCACTTCTTTGAACAGAGCCATATTTAGTCCTCCTTCGGCCAGTGTGCCCCCTCCGGGCTGCCTCAACCGGCTGCCTTTTCGGGGCTACACCATCTTCATCGTAAGAAACAAAAATCGCCCTGCACGGGGCGACTCAAAATCGCGGTACCACCCAGCTTAGCGCGGTGCGTGCCATCGCATTCGACCGGTTCTTGCTACCGGTCCTGCGATACAGGAAGAATTCCCGGATCTGTTCTCCGGTGGCTCAGCCTAACCGGAGCGGCAACTCTCCCGCGCTCACTTTGCTGCCTCTTAACGTTGGCAAGACGGGCAGGTCTACTTGGCAGAGAAGCGATGGTCTTGGCTCCGGGTCAAACACCGGACCGGACGCCTGACAGTCTGTCTCTCTGGCCGTTTCGGCTGCCGGCTCAGGGGTGATATTCGGGAGATCCTGGGCACCGGCCTCTCACCGGCCGCCGGCTCTCTTGGCCCGGAAAACTCCTTACTCGTCCCCGTCATGGCCTGTTTGCTGTTTCCTCATCATACTGAGCGAATCGAGGATAGGCTATACCGACCCTCGTTGTCGAGATTCTACCACTTGGCGCACGGGAAGGCTACACTTGAGCTCCAACTGGGTTACCTTTTGTCGCCGATGCGCCTCGAATCACTTACCTTTTGTCGCCGATGGACCCCGACTCACTTACCTTTCGTCGGCGATGACCCTCGGATCACTTACCTTTTGTCGGCGATGGGCCCCGACTCACTTACCTTTTGTCGCCGATCGCCACCCCGTCATTCCTCTGAAGAATGACGGAGTCAAAGTCCCTCGATACACCGAATCATTCTCCGGCTCTTCCCTCAAGGAGCGGGCATGGGGGACTGATGGAAGGTATCATCATCAGCCATGTGGAAAAGGTTCCAGGGGGTGCGATCTTGAGTAGGACGGCGCTGTTTGACCTGGACGGGACTCTTCTCCCGGTTGAGACTGACTTCTTTCTCAAGCACTACATGGACGCTTTGGCGGAATGCTTCAAGGGAGTCATGTCCACGGAGGCGTTTCAGAAGGCACTGCTTGAGGCTACATATGAAACCATTAACAATCTCGACCCCTCCACGGGCAACTTTGAGGCCTTCGCAGCTTCATTCACGCGCCTTTCGGGCTTACCGTGGGACGGCGTGTGGCCGATCTTCGAGCGGTACTACGTTGAGCGATATCCGAAATTGCGGGTGCACGTGCCGGAGAACCCGTCGGCCCAGGCCGCGGTAACGAAGTGCGTGGAAAATGGCTGGCGCATAGTCTTGGCGACCCAGCCGCTCTTCCCGGAAATAGCGACGAGAGAACGTATGAAGTGGTGCCATATCGATTCCCTCCCCTGGGAGATGGTCACCACGTTGGACAACATGCACTTCTGCAAGCCCCACACCGAGTATTACCGGGAGATAATCGAAATGCTGCGACTCGACGCGTCGCGGTGCGTGATGATAGGCAACGACATGCAGGAAGACATGGTGGCCAAGAAAGTCGGGATGAAGACGTTCTTGGTGGAGGACCTCCTGATCGACAGGGGAGAGGACCTCAAGCCTGACAGCCGCGGTAGACTGGTGGACGTCCCGCAGGTCTTGAACGATCTCTTGCCGGCGTAGGCAGAAAGAAACGGATAGACACAGAAGTGACCCGGGGCTTCAAAGAAAGCCAGAGCCTGAGACTCGCGACCATCTCGAAGAGAGGGCCTCGCCCTACTGAATCTGCCCGGTCCGCTCCAGGCCCCTCCTGAAGGCCTCAAGATAGTCGGGTTTTTCATCCAGCCAATATCTGCGGGCGGGCGTGCCGTATGTCGCCTCGCGCGGGTCGGGATCGTAGTAGCTCCACCAGACGGCGATCTTGATGTTCGTGTATTTGGAGATGTTGTCGAACATCTCATCGATCCACGCCTTCTTATCGCCGCCTACCGAACTACAGGCAAACTCCGTGATTATCCAGGGGAACTCGGCATAGAGGTCCTTGTACATATCCCAAAGCCTGTCGTAGATCTCAGTGAACGACCGCCACTCTTCGCCCGTCAGGTCGCGGAAGTAGTTCCCGGTGTTGTATCCGGTAAGCCCGATCATCTGCACGTATTCGTTGCCCGGGTAGTACGCCACATGGGAGTTCCACCGACACGGCGGAAAACTGACGTCGTTGGGGTTGAAGATCCAGATGGCGTTGTCGACGCCTTCCTCCCGGAAGATATCGTAGACTTTCCTCCAGACCGCCTTGAAGACGTCAGGGTCGTTTAAGCACAGGTGGCCGGAGTAACTGACCCAAGTCGAGTTCATCTCGTTGTTGAGGCGCATCAGGAACGGGTGCCCGAACTCCTTGGCGCCCCGTGCGAACATGCGGATGTCTTCTTCCATCCGCCCGTCCAGCACGTCGAAGTTTGGATTCCTGCCGTACATATCGCCTACGACCTGATAGGTCATCTCGACGATCTTGCCCGATTCGTATGCCTCCCGCATCCCCTCAATAGGGAACTCGTGTCCCAAGTAGCGGTACCACATGATCACCGGGAACTCGAATTCCAGTTTCTCCTCAACTTCCTTTATCTTGGCCTTGCCTTCCGGAGTGAACGGGTTCGGCGTGAAGAAGCCCCAACTCAGGTTATCTGAGCTCCTCAGGGTCTCGTAGAGACCCTGTGTCTCTTCGTTCCACTCGGGAATCACCGGCCTCCAGTCGAGGTTATAGACCGGGGTGCCTGTGGGCTGGAAGAAGACAAGGGAGTCCAAGATGTCCCGGACCACGTCCTTTTGCTCGTCGAACGACTTGTACCGGAAGTGGACGGTGTAGTAGCTGAGCCCGCCCGTCTTTATGTAGGCGTAGGTGTATGTGTTGTGGAAGACCCTGCTCTCGGGGCTCGGGGTTCTCATCAGGCTGAATATCCTGGTCTCACGCCCGCCCACCTCCGTCCAGCCGTCTTCGTTGACGGTTATGTCGTTGGCCTTGCGGTACCCCTCATCGGTTATGAACTCATTGGGTAGGGAGTTGAGCCACCCGGTGACGTCCAGATACGGAGAGGAGTCCCGCCCTAGCCGGATCTCCAGGTCTTCGCCGTAGATCCTGGTAAAATCGGGACTGCACGTGAAATCGAACTCCATGCCTTGCGGAACGGTGATGGCATACCCTTTCGGATAGTCAGTCAGCTGAGTCAATTCGTGTGTGGAGGATATCCTCTTCACGTCACGCCGGAAAGCAGGCGTCTCGGACGATGTGAGCGGAAGGCCGTCCTGGTAGTAAGCGATGGAATCGTAGGCTCCGAGAGCTCGGGGAGGCCGGACTCCAATCATGCAACCGGGGCCGCCGGCCAGGCTCAAGCCCGAGAATACGAGTACCAGTATAAGGAGCGAGCAAACGCTATGTAGTGAAGTCCGCCTTGCCCCCCGGAACCTGCACCGTAAGGCAGCGCGTAGCCAGTCCAATCGTCATCACTCCGCACTGGGTGCCGAGTCACTCGACACCTACGAACACTACCGGAGGTGTTCGAGAGCATTTTACTTCTTCTCTGTGTTCTCCTCCAGTTTCTTGCCGGCGTTTTCGATGTATTCCTTTGTCTGCCTCTTGATGTTCTCTGGGATATCCCTGGGGAACGGGAAGGAAACTGCATTAGCCATCCTCTTGGTGAAATCAAGGACGAAATCACCCAACATGGCCAGGTGTTTGGCGTCGATGTCGTGAACCGTGTCGGCCTTGGTGTGGATCGGTCCGCCTCCACCGCGGGCGAAGGTCACCGACGGCACGCCCTTATGTCCCAGAGGGATGCAGTCACCGCTGTAGATGGAGGACCGTGCATTGAGACCGATCCCGTATTCCTTCCCCATGGCGTCCAGGTAGTTCAGCACTTTGTCCGACGCCATCACAGAGGCGTTGTTGCTTCCTATGATGCTGCCGGCAACGTCCACGTTGACCATGAAGACATGCTTCTTGAGGTCTTCGGCATACTTCTCGATGTACGCCCAGCTCCCTTTAAGGCCAAGTTCCTCGGTGCCGAACCACACGAACCGGAGGGTACGCTTGGCCGGATGCGCTTGAAAGTGGCGGGCCATCTCCAAAATGGTCACCGACCCGGCTGCGTTGTCGTGGGCTCCGTCTATGTCATACACGCTGTCGAAGTGGGCACCAACCAGTATGATCTCCTCGGGCTCTGAAGTCCCCGGAATATCCACAACGACGTTCCGCGACATGGTCTTGAACTCGTCTTGTGAGACGGACAGACGGACCTTGGTGGCGCCCTTCCGAATGAGGTCAAGGCCGTCTTCGTACCGTATCCACGCGCCCGGCAGTTTGCCGAAGCGTTCGAACTGGAAGGAGTTGACCGCGAGGTTGAAGAGGCCCGCGCCCTGGCGCCCGATGAGGAGCCGTCCCACGACACCCTTCTTCTTGCTGCGCTCGTAGCCCTTGGCGCCGCCGTTGCCGGTAGCCAAGGTGATGCAGCCCTCTACGTCGTGGATAAAATCGACGGTACCGGTCTCTATGTACTTGAGGGGGGCTTCGATGCCTTCAGGGGGCGTGGAGCCGCTAAGCCCTAGCGCGGAAGCCTCGATGTCCGCAGTGTAGGGCTCCAGGACTTGGACCTTCGCCACGGGGTTCGCGAAGGACCATATCTCAAACTCCTCGATCCGCGGGTCCAGTCCCATGGCGCGGAGCTCATCAGCGATCATCTCAGCTGCCTTCTTCTCGTCCTCAGAACCACCCAGCCTGGGGAAGGAAATCCGCTTCAGGAACTCCATCGCTCTATTGCCGTCATGAGGCACGGTGTCACTTCTCCTTTCTCCTCGCCTATTCACTC
>DUUV01000023.1 GCA_012841375.1 Candidatus Fermentithermobacillaceae bacterium | reverse complement strand
TAGCTTCGGTTGGCTAAACAGGGAGGAAGTGGGAACGTAAGGATTGGATACCCTGAACCTGGTGCATCCCATGTCCTCAAGGATAAAGAGGACTCCCTTGTCCCGCAGACTACTTGTGATCCTTGTGAACTCAGCATCGTCGAGGTCGGCTATAGCTTTCACCCATTCGGACTTGGCATCGCTGCCTGCCAAGGAGATAAGAGCCAGCAGACGGATCTCTTCTTCTGAGAGGTCTGTGGTAAGGGGAATCCCGCCCGGTTCATCTATTGCCAATTCCTCCAGAAGCTCGGACAGGAAGTACTTAACGCTCTGCGCGTCCCGGTCACTCAAGGTGCCAAGGACCACATAAAACGCGCCTCGCTTGTTCCGCAGGTTTGTCTTCGCAAGGAATACATCAACGACGTCTTTGAGTTCGTGTCTAAGCGTATCGGTGAATACCGGAGGCCGGTCATCATGACTGCTGACAGGCTGGTTTTCCGAGTAGAGAAGAGACATAGGTACGTTCAGCACGGAAGCTATTCTGTCTTTATACTCATCGTTCAGGTTCTTGCGGGTGCCGTTCAAGACAAGAGAAAGATAAGACTCAGAGAGACCGATCCGGGCTGCGAGATCCTTTATGCGGATGTTCCTCTGAGCCAGAAGGCGTTTGACGTTCCTCGCGAAAGTCTCGATTGAGGCCATATCGGTCTCCCACCAAATGGAAAAAAGACACCGGGTTTGAGGTTTCCCCGGTACCTACATCTGGTCGTATTCTACCAGCTTATGTCGCTTGAGTCATCCGATGATGACTATGTTATTCGCTCCAGGCGGCTCCATCGGCGGCACGATTGGCCTGGGGTATGCCGGTCCATCTCCCAGAATAATAATGTTGTTCTGGCTGGGCGGCTCCATCGGTGGCACAATTGGCCTAGGATAAGCGGGTCCGTCCGCAACGGCAGGCTCAGGTGTGAGCGCCCCCAACGCAGAACTCAGGCCGAACAGGCAGGCGACAACGAGGAGAAGGATCAAGAGTCTCTTCATCTTGTACACCTCCTTGATTTTCTATGAGAACAGTCCGCTTCCCAACTTTGTCTAGTCTCTAGGCGAGGCTCAAAAAAGGAGGGGCAGCAAACCCAGGCTGCCCCTTAAGGTGGATACCGGCTGAGCACTCGCGCGTTGTTGGGCATGGGGCAGATTCTATGAGCATTGGCGTTACTCCTGCGGGAGAAGGTGGCGCCTATGGGAAGTGTTGCCATATGGTAACCCAGACTGATCACACAGAAAGCCAAACGGTAGGGTGACGATATTATGTCTACTAAGCCTTGCTGAGAGATAATCCAGATGCGTCCTCTTGGACGGCACCCATCGTCAAGGGGGCTGAAATATTCCACCAGTTAAAGTCGACTTCCAAGGATTTTCTCCTGCACAATGCGGTTTGGTAGATTCTGAAGAATGTCCAGGAAGGTTTCCGCCCAACTCGCCCGAATGTTATTCTAGTATCAAGAAGGGACGGACACCTATTGCTCAGAGTGCTGTCGTCATTCACATGGAAAGACTATGGCCGGGCCATTGTGGACATCGCCATAGTTGCATACCTGTTCTACCAGGTCTTTGTCCTGATAAGAGGGACAAGGGCCGTCCAGCTGCTTAAGGGCATAGGGATCCTCTTCGTTCTCTTACAGGTTACCGACTATCTGGAGCTGTACACGGTCAACTGGCTGTTGGGAACCGTGAGTGAAATGCTCATCATAGCCATCCCGGTAGTCTTTTCGGCAGAGATCAGGAGAGCGCTGGAGCAGATAGGGAGAGGGAGATTGTTCACGCGTTCCCTTTTCCTCGGGCCGGACGCCACGCCGGAACAGGTAGTTGAAGCGGTTACCGACGCC
>DUUV01000021.1 GCA_012841375.1 Candidatus Fermentithermobacillaceae bacterium | reverse complement strand
GGTGAGTTGGTTTCCCGTCTACATGCTTTGGCGGTGGGGCTAGAGAGAATCGATGAGAGAACGATCGTGAGCGGTGTCCGGGGTATTAGCCATTGCACGGTACAGGCCTTCAAAGGGATGGAGAACCGCGTCATCATTTATGCTGGACTTCACGGAGACGAACCGTGGGTTGATTCTGTGAATTACGTTGGTATGAGTCGGGCTCGGGAGGCTCTGTTCGTGCTCATGCCCGAGACCTACAGGGGGACCTATCTCGAAAAGTGCACTCGTTATCTGGAGAGGAGGAGCTTCCATGAGTGATCACCTCAAGACAAGGAGAGACATTCTCGACGCGGTAGTTGCTGAGCTAATGGGTCCCGGTTCGGAACCGATGCTCTCTTCGAACCCAGAATTTGAGGTGATTTCCGAGAATCCGCTTCAACGGTACTCGGTCGGGATCCTGTACCCTCAATGTAGACGTTCCCCTGAAGATGATGTTGACGAACAGAATACTCTAGCCAGTGGAGCAGAGACGGACGAGGTTCTAGATACGTCATCGCCCCTACTAAACCAATACTACCCATCGGCGATCGGCATGAGCTTTTTCGTCAATAGCGCGAACGCAGCCCTACAGGTGAGTCTGTCTGCTTCGAAATATCGTCGGCTGGAGGTGTCTGAATGCAGGGTGCCTTATCAGGACCTCCCCCGAACGATATCCGAACATCCGGATTTCATGAGAAACCTCAGCTACAAAGACGGGTGGGTCCACCTACACGCGAAACTGGACAAGGACAGCCGAGACAAACTACTTAGTCTTGACAGACAGGAGCCACGCTGGCGAAACACGGTCTATCTTCTGGACAGTCTTGCACGTGACGGCTGGACGAGAGTGCCTTTGTCGGCCGAAGACTGCCGCGTAATCATACCGGGTCGGACAGTGTCCGCACCAGCGAAGGAGGTATTTGACCTCGTGCCGGGCTTGCGGCTGGTGTGCATCACAAGACCGACGAGTTCCCGGGATTCAACCCTGTTTACGGTCTCTATGGTCAATACAAACGTGGCAATCCGGACCAGTGTGGACAGCGCCTTCTTCCAGGTGAGAATCGAGGTATCTCCACTTGGTACTGGATCCAAGCTTCTCGATTACTCAAGGAGGGACGGAGTGTCCGGAGACGAGGAAACCCAGGGGCTTCAGCTATTGTACCGAAAGCGCAACGTCTATGGCGTTGGGCACGGATGCTCTGTGGAATGGAATCGTGAAGGCACGACAATCCGAACGTCGGTGATACCGACCTATGAAGTCCCACAGGTCATGTTTGATGTTCCGGAGCTCTCAGGCTGCGAGGAGATCCTGAGCATGCGGAACCTGTCCGACAGAACACCCCTGGACAAGGGACGGGTGATCGATGGGTTGAACCGTTTTGTCGCCGCCTATCGCACATGGATTGAAACGGAGGAGAAACGCAAAGGGTCTCTCGGGCTGTCAGAGAGCCAGAAGGTCGTAGCCGAGGTACACCTCAACCTCTGCCGAGAGGCGGCCGATCGGATGGGCCGCGGAATCGAGGGCTTGAAGAACAACAGGGATGTGTGGGTTGCATTTCAGCTAGCGAACCGAGCCATGCTGATGCAGCGAGCCCACTCGATCCTTCAGAGGGATGCAAGGTTTCCTGATGACAAGCCTGTCACTTGGCCAGACTACAGTACCTTCTCTGCAGGACAATCAAGCTGGCGGCCATTCCAGCTGGCTTTCATGCTAATGAACCTGCCGGGACTGAGTGATCCCAATAGCCCAGATCGCAATCTGGTGGATCTGATATGGTTTCCCACGGGTGGAGGCAAGACCGAGGCGTACCTCGGAATAGCAGCCATCGTCTTGTTCTTGCGACGCTTGAGGCATCCTTCTACCTGTGATGGCACTGCGATCATCATGAGATACACGTTGAGGCTGCTAACTGCACAGCAGTTTCAGCGTGCATGCACGCTGATATGTGCTTGCGAGCTGATTCGCAGAGAACTGCCTGAACTCCTAGGTGAGTCGTCCATCAGCATAGGGTTGTGGATTGGACACTCGTCCACGCCGAACACCTTAAGAGAGGCATTTGAGGTTCTTGATCGTCTAAAGACTGGCGCGGAGTATCGGAGTCCTTTTCAAGTTCTCAGTTGCCCCTGGTGCGGTACAAAGCTTGTTCGGGAAAGAAACCGAGAGGGGCGCCTCAGGGGTGAATGGGGCTACCGCCGAGAGGGAAGACATCTCAACATCCACTGCACGGACCCCACCTGTCCGTTTGACGAAGGTCTGCCAATAGCCGTTGTAGATGAAGAGATCTATCGGGCCCCTCCGAACCTGCTGTTTGCGACAGTAGATAAGTTCGCACAGTTACCTTG
>DUUV01000142.1 GCA_012841375.1 Candidatus Fermentithermobacillaceae bacterium | reverse complement strand
GTTCGCCGTGCTTCTGCTCGTCTCTCTGGATGTGCTGGAGCGCCTGTTTCACTTGCTGATTGGAGGTTTCGAATACTGCCGTATCATAGGCCCCCGATATATACTTCTCGGTCATCAGCATGTCTTCCAGCATCGACTTGTCGTCGCTCGTTGACATGGAGAGTTCGCTGCCTGCCTCGAAGTTCAGAGAACCCCGCTGGCTCTGCGTTCCTTGGGTAAGACCGGTCTGCTGGGATTGTTGGGTCAGTCCTGCTCCTTGAGTGCCCTGAATACCCTGGTGGCTCTGATTGCTCTGACTGCCCTGAGAGCGCCGCGTCATCTGACCGCTTTGCCCGCCCCCGGACTGAGTCCCTTGGGTTATCTGCCCGCCGTACACGGTCCGTGTCTCAGACATCCAGTTCTGCCCGCTGCCCCCGGAAGTGGCCTGGTAGCTACCGGTTTGGCTACCTTGTGTGGTCCCGGCCTGACCCCCGGTCTGTCCCACGTTGCCCGTCATGCTTTGGTTACCGGTCGCCTGCCAACCGGCCCCCTGAGATCCTGCCTGATGCCTCCTGCCGGCTTGAGTGCCCGATTGCTGCTGCGTGCTCTGACCTTGCGACTGGCCCTGGCTCTGCCCGCTGCCCTGGAGCAGGTTGTTGATTGTGTCGTAATGCTGTTGCTCCTCGCTGGCGAACTCGTAGAACATTCTCCTGATCTCCGGGTCTTTTGTTCGCGAAGCGTAGCCCGAGTACTTGGTGATGCAGATCTGTTCGTGGTTCAACTGATCCTGAAGGAGCATTCGCTCCTTCTGCGTTAGATGAGGCACATTCTTCACTCCTCACTTGGATTTTTGCTTGCCCGGATTAGTCTGCTCAAAATGGCCGAAGTGATGACACAGGGTTCCGTATCTGCCGGCGAAGAGAGGACGATATCGGGAAGGAATGCGCTACATGGAAAAGGAATTCCATTGGGAAGATGCGGGTACAAGTCGAGACCCAAGTGCTTAACTAGGAGGCGCGTTCGATGGTCCGCTGGTTACTGGCAAGTTCTCCACTGTTCGTGCTCTTGTTCACTCTACTCAAACTCAAATGGAAGGCCAAAGATGCGGGCGCGACGGCCCTGATCGTTGCGCTTTTGATTGGCGGCATCGCTTTCGGCGGACAGATCCCTCTCCTCGCCATAGCTTGCGCTAAAGGCATGAGCCTTACTTTATTCGTGGTCCTCATCATCTGGACTTCGGGTTTCATGTATCAGATGGTCAGCCAAACCGGTTCCGTGCCCGTCATATCCAAATGGATGACTACACTTTCCAATGATCGCCTGATGCTCGGGCTCTTGGTTGGTTGGTGTTTGACGGGGGTTATCCAAGCGGTCGCTGGCTACGGGGTTCCCGTGGCCGTCTGCGCTCCATTGATGATCGCAGCCGGGTTTGAGCCGTTGACCGCCGCCGTGGCAAGTTTAGTGGGACATGCTTGGGCGATCAGCTTCGGTTCAATGGCTTCTTCATTCTACACGCTCACGCTGTCCACCAAGATTCCTCCGGAGATCACCGGGCACTGGGTTGGGCTCACATTTATCGTGCCGACGATACTCACCGGCATGGCCGTCGCCCACATTCTTGAGGGTTGGGAAGGTGTCCGCAAGGGGTTTGCCAAGGTCGTGATCGTAGGGGCCGCTATGAGCTCGGTGCAGTGGTTTGTGGCCAAGATGGGTTCGGCTCAGGTCGCGGCTCTCCTGGGGTCGCTGGCGGGCGTCGGTTTAGTGGCATTCATGTCACCACGGGAGCGGAAGGCGGAGACTCCGGCAGGGGCGGCACCCCACGTCGCGCAAGGTCTGGGAAGCGCCACGTCCATCCACTTGGCCCTGGCACCTTACTACGCGCTCCTCATCATCACCCTGATTTCACAAATCGGTCCGGTAAAGGCCTTTTTCAAGCCCTACAGGCTCGGCGTGAATTACCCGGCAATGACCACCACTCAGGGCTACGAGGTTGCGGCAGAGAAAGCTTACGCGGCCATCGGCCTTTTCTCCCATCCGGCACCCCTAATCACCCTGGCCTCCGTGATCGGCCTGTTTGTCTACATAAGAAAGGGTCTCCTTGGAGGAGATAAGGTGCGCCTCGCATGGAAGGCGACCGTCAAACAGTCGTGGCCTACGACGCTGGGCGTGCTGACGATGGTCATGATGGCGCTTGTTATGAACGATACCGGAATGACCAGTGAGATGGCCTCCGGCGTGGCAAGGGTCGCAGGACCACTGTTCCCGGTGGTTTCGCCGTTCATAGGCGTCCTCGGGTGTTTCATGACAGGGAGCAACACCAACGCCAACATCCTGTTCGGGTCATTCCAGATGGAAACCGCCAAGACGCTTGGTTTGAGCGCCACGCTGATAGCCGGCTCACAAACGGCCGGGGCGTCTCTGGCGTCGTCCATCGCGCCTGCGAAAGTGTTGCTGGGGTCCAGCACATCGGGCCTCTCCGGCAGGGAGGACGAGGTCTTGAAGAAGTGCCTGCCTTACTGCATGTTCATTGTCCTGATGCTAGGCATTCAGACGCTGATCGCGACCTGGACGCTGACCGTTACGCCCTGATTCCAAAAGGACTTATACGAACTTATTCGGGCTTATCCGGCCCTTATGCGGAGCGGGTGATCCATTGAGAATCGGCAGGGGAAACCTGGAGTTACTGCTGGTCACAGTCATATGGGGAGTGAACTCCATCGGGGTGAAAGACGCTCTGGGGGTGTTTCTACCACTCCAGTTCAACGTAGTGAGGCTCATGCTTTCGGCCGCGTTGCTCCTCGCGGTCATGGCGTCGTCGGGAAAAATGGAGTACCCGGCCAAGAAGGAACGGCTGCCTGTTCTAATCGCCGGCTTTCTCTCCAACACGCTGTACCAGCTTGCTTTCATAAAGGGTATCGCCATGTCGACCGCGTCCAACACGTCGTTTGTTCTGGCAACCATGCCGGCCACCACGGCCGTGCTCAGCCACCTGACCGGAAGACAGCGGATGACTTCGCGCATGAGCGTTGGGGTGCTCATGACCGTCGTCGGCGTATTGCTGGTGAGCGCAGTTGGCT
The DNA here is from genome assembly GCA_012841375.1 of Candidatus Fermentithermobacillaceae bacterium. Classification (GTDB taxonomy): domain Bacteria; phylum Bacillota; class Sulfobacillia; order Fermentithermobacillales; family Fermentithermobacillaceae; genus UBA3951. Next base: position 16,105 of record DUUV01000142.1, on the reverse strand, counting down.
CCGGAGCGCTGTCCACATCGTCAGACGTCTTGAGGGGCGACCTGATTACGCTGATCGGGACACTTGGGTTTTGTATCGGCACCATCTATGCCGCGGACCTCACCAAGACAATGAGCCCCATAGCGTACACGACGTGGACGATGGTCACCGGAGCATTTCTCATGATCCCCTTCTCAATAAGCGAGTTACGGGCGGCGAATTGGGGCGACGTGGGGGTCCGCCACTGGGGCGAGCTGGTCTTTTCCGGGACATTTGCGCTGGTTCTTTCTTATATCTTATGGAACAAGGGAGTAAAGGAAAGCGGACCGGCTAAGACGGCTATATTCGGGAACCTCACTCCTGTCTGGACCGGCCTTTTCGGACGGCTAATCCTTAAGGAAGGCTGGACGCCCGCGAAGTTCCTGGGCGCTGCCGTCATCCTTGGCGGCGTAACGTTGGTGAGGTTCGGAGGGGCCCCCGCACCCGGTGACGCGGCAGACTCCAGGAGGAAGGGAATTCAGACTTGAACCGGCTTCCCATCGTCCAGTGTTCGACCGGCACTCTCGCGGCGTTTGGCGGGGGACGTTACTTCAACTATCTCGCGACGCTTGAGGGCATTGGGAAGCTGGCATGGCACGCCGTGGAACTCCGGCTCTGGCTTGAGTGGGGAGAAGGCGCCCTCACTGAGGTCGCCGCTAGGATCAGGGATATGGGTGTTACGGTTGGCAGCGTTCACGCTCCGCCCGAGACCGAATGCTTCCTATCCACTGCCGGGCATGAGGACGAGGCACGTGCATTGCTCTCCAAGTGTGCCGAGGCAGCGCGCGCGTGCGGCGCCGGTACGGTGGTGGTACATGCCTGGGACCTTCGGAGACCGGCGTTCAGGAGAAAGGTCCTGGTAGACTCGGTGTGCAGAGCTGCCGAACTCATGCATAGTCAAGGGCTCACGCTCAGCGTTGAGAATATCCCCGGACACACCGATCTATTGCCCTTGCTTGCGGGCACCTGCCCGGAGCTTGCGTTCACGATTGACACCCAGTGGACGGCTCTTGAGGGTTCCCACGACATGTTGTCCGGGTTCCTCCCCAGAGTGAATAACGTGCACGTGCAGACGTTCGTGGACACGCAGGTCGACAACCCGCTCGCTGTCAGGTTGGGGCGCACAACGACAGGATGTGACTTTGACGCCGAAGGGTTTGTGCGGGAGTTGGCGGACAAAGGATATCAGGGCTTAATAACTCTTGAGCCGCGCGGGGTCCCGGCCGCCGGTGTGTCAACCATAAGGGCCGCGCTGGAGCTGCTTGAGTGCTGGGTCAGACCGGGCCATTCCTGAGCTGCTTGAACGCTGGATCAGACCGAGCCCTTCTTGAACTGCTTTAACGCTGGGCTCAGACCGGGTCACTCCTGAGCGATGGCAGGCGGCAGTAAGATGAACTAAAGCGAGGTGGCGCAGGTGACCGATTCATGGGCTTGCTTCCTTCAGAGATTCAGCACGCCCTGGCTGGACGCTCTGGTGTATTACATTACCAGCCTGGGCTCTGAGACGTTCTACATATTGGTCCTGCCTGCTATTTACTGGCTCTGGAACAAGAGGTGGGGCCACAGGATCGCCGTGGTCTACCTGGGCTCGGTCTACTTGAACTCCGTCTTGAAGGCGGTGTTTCACACTCCGCGGCCAGTACCCACAGACTGCGCCCGGGTGATGCACCCTGAAACCGGCGGCGGCTACTCGTTTCCGAGCGGTCATGCTCAAGGAAGCACGGTGTTCTGGGGGCAGACGGCTATAGAGATGAGACGGAAAGCCATGTGGGTAGCGGCAGTCGCGGCCGCCGTCCTTATATCCCTCTCGCGCATATACCTCAATGTACATTGGCCCGTGGATGTGGCAGGCGGCATCCTCATCGGCATAGTCATCCTGAGAGCGTACAACATTTTGGCCGCAGGCTGGGAGTACATAAGGCCGCCGGTCTGGTTGAGAGCGGCCCTGGCAGTCGCCATCCCGTTACTCGGCGCCATCCTCTACCGCGATCCCACAACGCAGATGGTCTTGGGCTTTCTCATGGGCTTTCCTCTGGGCAGCCTCATTGCGGAAGGACGGTTGGAGTGGGATGAACACGCTCCACTGGCAAAACAGGTCGTCAAGTTCGTTCTGGGTATGGCGGGACTCATGGCGGTCAGGTATGGACTCAAGATGGTCTTTCCCGAGGCTCCTATCTGGGATGTCATCCGTTACGGCGTTGCCGGAATGTGGGTGAGCCTGGGAGCGCCCTACCTTTTCATGAGGCTCAAGCTGCGCCACTGACCGGTTAGGCGATTGAACTAATCTACCTGCGGGGCCTCCCGGGGGCGACCCAACACTGCCGGGCTATAGCCTTTGGCCGCCCCGACTCGGGCGTGAATGCAGAATCAGGCTCTCTCCGGCTAATGTTAACAAATGCTTAGCTCTAACCCGGGCACCCCGGTTCGGCGGTTGGCGGAGACTTGTACTACAATGGTATATGGGCGTTTTGGCGCTCGTTGTCTTCAGTCGCAGAGGGGGAAGACCATGAAGAAGTTCGCGACATGGCTGCTGATCACCGTCCTGGTCGTAGGGGCAGGATACCTCATTTGGAGGTTCCGAGAGGCGCGAACGGCGTTCCGGGAAGCCGTCCGGAACACGGTGACTGCTTCGGTGGAGCGTCGTGACCTGGATGTCATCGTCACCGGCAAGGGGACCGTACAAACGAAAGCAAAGAGGGCAGTGCGTCCAGGAGTCGCGGGAACCGTATCACAGGTGCTCGTCCGTGAGGGAGATGTGGTTTCAGCAGGGGCTCCCCTCATCGTGCTGGACAACGACTCCATCCGGTACCAGGCCGATCAGGCCCGGCTGGACCTTGCCCTGGCCGAACAAACCCTCACGAACATGACCGGCCCTGCGGGCGTCCTGGCAAAGGCCGAATTGGCTCTCCGGCAGGCAGAGCTGGATTTGTCTTCGGCGCGGGAGCGGCTGGACGGCCTCACCATCGAATCGCCCATTACTGGTGACCTGTGGGCCGTTCATGTAAAGAAAGGCGACAGCGTGATGGCGGGGCAACCCATCGCCACGGTTGCGGATGCTACTTCCTTCAGCGTCGACGCGAGAGTAAGGCAGGCCGATCTCAGGAAACTCCAAATAGGGCATCGCGTCAACATCAAGCCCGGCGGCGACATCAAGACGGTCTACGGAAAGATTGAGGAAATAGGCAGCGAGGGGATTCCCGGTTCCAGAGGGATCGAGTTTCCGGTGAAAGTGTCTATCGATGACCCCGGCAAGGACATCAGGTCCGGCATGAGCGTTCAGGTGGATTGCCACTTGCGCAACGGAGCGCTGGTTTCCATGACGGGGACCATCGTCCCCAAAGACAGGCGGGATATAGAGGCGACGGTTGCAGGCACCGTTGAGGAAGTACTTGTCGCGGAAGGGTCTCTAGTCGAGGCGGGCCGGCTGCTTGTGACGCTTGAGAACAGCTCCGTGACCGTAGCGTACGACCAGGCCCTGACTGCCTACGAGAGCGCCAAACAAGCCCTAGCCACCTGCGAAAACGACATAGAAGTGCAGCGTCTAAGGGTTGAACAAGCCAGGGTGAACGCCGAAGACAGGGCCAATGCCGTGGCAAAGCTGAGGGTGAATAGCCCGATCGACGGGAAGGTAGTAAGCCTCTCCCTCGAGCCGGGAGACGAGGTGACTGCCAACGAGACGGTGGCGGAAGTGGTTTCAGTGTTGCCGCTTACCGTAGTCATCCCGGTCGATGAGCTGGATGTGACAAATGTGACTATCGGCCAGACGGCCAAGATCGAAGTCGACGCTGTGCCCGGGCGGGTGTTTGAAGGGACCGTGACCAAGATCGCCCACGAAGGAAGAGTCCAGCAGGGCATAACGAACTTCGACGTCACAATTGAGATGGAAGCCGAGGACGTGAGGTTGGGGATGTCGGCAACGGCCACCATTTCGGTTTCCAGCAAGAAGGGCGTGTTGTCGGTGCCCATCGAGGCAGTGATCTGGGAGCAAGACCAGGCTTACGTAAACAAGGTTGAGGATGGACGAGTGGTCCAGTCCCGCGTCAAAGTTGGGGTTCAGAACGACCTCTACGCCGAGATCGCTTCCGGGCTCGATGAAGGCGACGAAGTCGTAGTGAGCGGCCTTTCAAACTATGGGGGGGATCTGGGCGGCTTCCGGATGTTCGCGCCGCGCGGAGGCTCCGGCGCTCAAATCCGTCCGCGGTAGCGTTCTTGCCTACATTTCGGGTCGGCCGTTGGGAAACTACAGCATGAGGGCGTTGGGAGGTGAATGAGGTTGATTCTCGGTGAGAGCCTGCAGATAGCGTTGCGGGCTTTGGCGGCCAACAGGATGCGCACCATCCTGACCATGCTCGGCATCATCATAGGTATAGCCGCCGTCATCGCTTTGGTCTCTGCCGGCCAAAGCGCCCAAAAGACCGTTTCGGACCAGATAGACTCTCTGGGCAGCAACCTCATACTGGTTACGGGCCGTTCAGGTTTTCGGCTGGAGCCTGACGACGCAGAGTACATACTGGAGCGGGTGAAAAGTGTGACCAGAGCCATGCCCGCGATCCAGGTCTCGTCGGAGGTCGCCTACCAGACTAACTCCTCCACCGTCCAGGTCCACGGCGTCACGGAGGAATTTCCCGAGATTAGGGCCCACGCGGCCGAGCGCGGCCGTTTCCTCATACCCAGTGATGTGAGCGGGCGTCGTAGGGTGGCAGTTGTCGGCAGGACGGTCGTGGAAGAGGTATTCGAGGGGCGAGACCCCATCGGCGAGACCCTCACGGTGAGCGGGCAGCCCTTCACGGTGGTCGGCGTCATGGCCGAGAAGGGTGAGTCCATGGGGACAGACGCCGACAACGTTGTCTTTGTACCCATCAGCACTCTCCAGAGGATAGCGGGGACCCGGTATGTAAGCCTATTGTACGCCCAAGTGGATAATGTGGACGACACCGACGAGGCCGTGTCGCTCATTGAGCGGGCCTTCAACTCCAAGTTCCGAAGGTCCGACACAGTGAATGTGAGCAGCCAGAAGCAGCTCCTGGACATCATCTCGACGGTGACCCGCACGTTCACCGTCCTCTTGGCTTCCATAGCCGGAATCTCGCTCCTGGTGGGCGGGATCGGCATTATGAACATCATGCTGGTTTCGGTGACCGAACGGACGCGGGAGATCGGGCTCCGAAAAGCGGTGGGGGCCAAGAAGAAGGACATAATGTTCCAGTTCCTCATAGAGGCGTCCATCCTGAGCGGCATCGGCGGGTCCATAGGGGTTGCTCTGGGGTCGGCCGGAACCGGTATACTGGCCAGATTAGGTGGGTGGACTGCGTCAACATCGCTCTCCGCAGTGCTCATGGCGGTCGGGTTTTCGGTCGGCGTCGGCATGTTTTTCGGGCTGTATCCGGCGTCAAGGGCCGCAAACCTGGATGCCATATATTGCTTGAGGTATGAATAAGAGCTCCTCCAACCGGCTCCTCTGAAACCGTCCTTGCAGCCGGGCGAGCCCTAAGGACCGCTCCGGGCCTTCATCGGGATCACCGGCGCTTACTGCGTTGGGGTTGTCGTTTCAGGCCTCATGAGGTTCAGCATGAGTTCATCGGCCTTGTTGATGACACCTTCGTTTAGAGCCGCTATCCTCGTCAGAGTCTCGTCTAGAGTCTTGCCGAGCACTCCCTGGTCGCGTATTGATCCCCGGCATCTGCATGCGCCCGAGCCGGTCAACATGCCCGTCAAGACCGAAGTGGTACCTTTTAACGCGCAGGTGGCTTTCGCTCCGTCGCATATCATCCCGAACAGCGACGCAAGTACCTGCGAGACTGCCTCTTCCATCTGCTCTACTGTCCCATTTCGCATCCAGCACGTGGCAGCCGCTATTCCGGCCGCGGCGCCGACGCCTCCGCATGAGCACGAGACTTCTCCCATGTAGGCCTTGACAAACAAGTTAACCGAATGGGCGATGGTGAGTGCCCTGATGGTCAGCTCTTCGTCCAGACCGAGATGCTTTGCCACCGACATCACGGGGACGCTCACCATTATGCCTTGATTGCCGCTGCCGCCGGATGTGACCACCGGCCACGGAACACCGCTCATCCTGGCGGAAATGGCCCTGGAGACGCGGTTGGCGACCTCCACGATGGGAGTCTCGCAGGAGTCCGACGAGCATACCCACGCGAAATCTATGACGTCCTCCGACATGAGACCGGACGCCTTTTCGGAGAGTCTGACGCAGGACCTTGCGCCTTCGAGGAGCCATCCCAATCGTGAAACACTGAGGTCCAGAGCAGCTGCTAGGAGGCGAGGAAAGTCCCATTCCCTCAGAACCTGCAAGTCGCTGCGCCTGGCCTCCGTCGCGCATGCTTCGGCAAGACGCCCGTCAAGGGCAACCCTGGTGATGTTCGTATGTGAGTGCTCAATGACCGCTTCGGCCACATGGTTGGCGCCTTTCAACACGCATTTCCCATAGACGCCTTCATGCTCGCGTGCCCAATGCACCGTCACTTTGCTCGACGCAGCCAACTCTAGGGCTTCGTCGAGCTGGGTTTCGGTAACGTTCCCGAGGATAGTGAGTCCCAACTCCGGCTGTGCCGACAGGGCACCTAGGGCCGCCGCGATCTCCGGGCCCTTCTTCGCCGTGTGGGGGAGACCTGCCGAGAGGGCGTTCTTCAGAACCCCGGCGCTCAGGTAGACGTCGATTGAGACCGGGGGCTCGCCGAGAGTGTGGGCGGCTTTGGCCGCTGCCAACGCAACCATGGCAGGTTCGGTGCACACGCTTGCCCATGCTGACTGTTCTTTCAGAAGTGCTTCCAGGACTCTTGAGTCGGTCGGATTGCTCATCCGGATCATCTCCCACGTATGCGCCGCTCCAATGGCGCACATACATTGTACCCATTTCGACATTTACCCTGCGTATCCTCCATCTCGGGCGCAGATATCCTGCGGCGGAGGAAACGTTGGGAGTATGTCGAAAACACAAGTCTAGGAGGTGTAGCCCGGGTGACGATTTTCAGATCCGTTGTTGAGGTTATTGGTCAGACCCCTATGGTGCGTTTGAACAGACTGCCTGATTCGGATTCTGCGGAAATCGTGGTCAAAGTTGAGTCGCTGAACCCCGGAGGAAGCATCAAGGCGAGGCCGGCGCGTCGCATGATCGAGGAGGCCGAGGCTTCGGGAGAACTGAAACCGGGAGGAACCATCATCGAGGCCAGCAGCGGAAATCAGGGGATCGCTCTGGCCATGATCGGGGCCGTAAAAGGATACCGTGTCGTTGTGTTCATGCCCGAGTCAATGAGCGTCGAAAGGCGCAAGGTCTTGGAGGCTTACGGTGCTGAAGTGCGCCTAACGCCCCTTGGCAGGGACATAAAGGAGACTTTGGAGATCTGCGTTCAGGCGTCCAAGGAGTTCGCCGATTCCACACCGGGTTCCTACAGGGCCCGCCAGTTTGAAAACCCGGAAAACTGTTGCGCCCATGAGTACTGCACGGCGCGGGAGATCTTTGAACAGACCGGAGGCAAGATCGACGCGTTTGTGGCAAGCATCGGTACGGGAGGGACCGTCACGGGCATAGGCCGCTTGCTCAAGAGCGCCATCGAGAATGTGCTGGTGGTCGCTGCCGAACCGGATCAGGCGTCGTTGCTCATGGACATCCCGGTCGGCTTCCACGTCCAGGAAGGTATCGGAGACGGCATTCTACCCGACATCCTTGACAAGAGCGTGATCGACAGGGCGATTCTTGTCAGCGACTTTGAGGCCGTCTCGACGGCACGCCGCCTGGCCAGGGAGGAAGGTATTTTCTGCGGTATCTCCAGCGGGACGAATGTGTTCGCCGCTCTGCAGATAGCCAAGGAACTTGGACCGGGCAAGCGCGTCGTCACCATCATTCCTGACGGCGGGGAAAAGTACCTAAGTACAGCGCTGTTTGACCAGCGTTAGCCAGGGCTCTACACCGGAGCTGGGATGCGCAAGGCGCATTCAGTGAGGAGGGGTGTTGTTCATGGGTAAGGAGAGGCCAGCGATAGCTACGCGAGCCGTCCACGCGGGGGACAAGCCCCCTCAGTCGGTGACCGTGCCCAAAGTACCGCCGATCTACGCGTCTTCAGTGTTCTCATTCGACTACCTTGACAGGATTGACGAGGTCTACGGAGGCAAGACTCCGGGATACGTATACTCGCGACAGAGGAATCCGGGAATAGACATCTTGGAGCAGGCGGTCTGCAGTTTGGAATGCGGCTCGGAGGCCGTCGCATTCGCTTCCGGGATGGCTGCCATAACGAGCTCGGTGTTGGCGCTTGTCCACTCTGGCGACCACGTTGTGGCGGGAAGGGTGCTGTATGGTGGCACCCACACGTTTTTCAAAGACGAACTCCCCAAGCGGGGCGTCGAGACAACCTTTGTGGACATGAACGACCTTGAGCAAGTCCGCTCGGCCATGAGGCCGAACACCAAGTTGGTCTACTGCGAGACAATCTCCAACCCACTCATGGAGGTGGCGGATTTAGAGGCCCTGGCCGGCATTGCCCACACGGCCGGGGCCCTCTTGGTCGTTGACAATACCTTCGCTTCACCTGTCCTGTGCAGGCCGCTTGAGCATGGAGCCGATATCTCCATAAACAGCACGACAAAGTACCTTAACGGGCATAGCGACATAACCGGGGGAGTAGCGGCCTTTGCCCCGTATGTTCAGGAGGGCCATGCCCGAGGAGTGGGCGTTGGTGGAACGGGGGACAAGGAGTCGCCGGCCGCCAAGGTGAGGGCCCTGGCGGCGCTTTATGGGCCGACTCCATCGCCGTTCGACGCTTGGCTCACGGTCCGGGGCCTTCGAACCATAGATCTAAGGCTGCGGAAGTGCTCGGAGAACGCGCTGAGGCTGGCCAGGTTTCTCGCAGAGCACCCGAAGGTCGGCGTTGTCCATTATCCGGGACTTGAGTCATCTCTCTACCACGAGTTGGGCAAGAAGTACCTCGCCGGGGGCTACGGCGGCATGCTGAGCTTTGAGCTGAAGGGCGGGACTCGAGCGGCAGGTAAGGATGGCGTTCCTTCCAGCGTCCCGCAAGACCCGATTCCTTCGGGAGAGCCTGCCACCGGCCCTCTGGAGTTGGCCCGCGCGGTTATAGATTCGCTCCGCATGGTGGAACTGGTCCCGAGCCTGGCCGGCGTGTCTACCACGGTGTCCCACCCGGGCAAGACCTCCCACAGGGCGATCCCGTTGGACGAGAGGGAGGCCTACGGAGTCGGAGACGGGCTCATACGAGTCTCGGTAGGCATCGAGGATTACGCTGACATAGAAGACGACTTCCGCCAAGCGTTGGAGGCCGTGGCGGTCGGGTAGGTCAAGCGGGTCAAGCCTGCCATAGGGTGAGGACCGGACACATATGCCGGCACCTGGGCGGCTGGAATGTATGAGACGTATCCCGGAGCGCTCCTAACCGGGGCTACTGCCTATTGCGACAGGTAGATGTGCTTTTCCCACCGGGCGTCTTCTCCAGGGTAGTCCGTCCGGAAGTGAGCACCTCTGGATTCTGTGCGCAGAAGGGCGGCTTCCGTCACCGCGACCGCTGTCTGCCACAGGCCAAGGTTTTCCACGGCCAGGAGGAGGTCTCTTGAGGTCCGGACCACTTGCCTTGTGAGCAGCCCTTTCATATCGTCCAGATAGGCCTTGCCTTCCTCAAGCGTCGCACCGTCCCTCATAGGCAAGAGGTGCTTGGACGAGTATGCCCTCAAAGCCCTCCGGAGCTCCTCGGGAAGGACCCTGGTGGAGGAGTCTCCGCTTCCGGCAGGAGTCGGATTTTCCCTCCACGTTTTGAGCCACTCGCCGGTACTTAGGGTCGGTGCTATAGGGATGCCGGTGGTTACCGGGCTGCACCCGCCGGGCCCTCCATCTACCGACTCCTGTCTCTCACCGGGGGCCGGAGTCTTGGACGTGCCTCCGGTCTTGGCGAGGTCGAGGGCCGGAACCATTTCGCCCTTGAGGTATGCCGCAGCTCGTTCGCCTGCTTTCCGGCCGAAGAGAATGCAGTTGGTGAGCGCGTTTCCGCCCACGCGATTGGCCCCGTCAACGCCTCCCGTAACCTCGCCGCACGCGAAAAGACCGGGGATTTCGGTTTCGCCCGAGGTGCCAATGGCTACGCCGCCGGGGAAGTAGTGCTCGATGGGATGCACGACCACGGGTCCCGACCAAGGCGGTGTCCCCTTCGGGAACATCCTGCCGATGCTCCCCAGGTAGTGGTTGCTTTCCCAGACCTCTCGCGGGATGTCTTCCAGGTGCAAGAGGACCGGGGCCTTCCGGCTCTCCAGGGCAATGGCAACCGTGCACTTATCCCTGGCAAGAAGGTTCGCCTGTCGTCCGGAGCTTATTCCTTCCTTATGCAGCATCTCTTTCAGGAACTCTCGCCCGCCTTCGCCGGTCAGCCGGGCGGCGTCGATGATGCCCAGATCCACAAACCAGTGGGCGCCTCCCGGTATGTCTATTCCGATGGGGTAGAACTGGACGAACTCCATATCCAGAAGGTGGCATGAGGCCTCAAGCGCCAAGCGATACCCGTCGCCGGTGATGCGCTGAGGGTTGTCGGTCCTCTCGAAGAGCGTCCCGCCTCCGCCCGTGGCAAGGATGACGGTCCCGGCGCCCATAACGGAGACCTCCCCGGATGTGAGGTCCAGGCATTCAACTCCCTCAATACCCCTGTCCCCGAGGAGGAGCCGCATGGCCGCCGCGTTGTGTATGAAGGACACCCCGGAGGAAAGACATGCTTTCGTCAGCGAGTCTGTCAGGGGTTTTCCTCCAAGTAGGGGGAAGTTCGAGTCTCTGTGGATGCCCACGCCTCCTCGCCTGACGCTAAGCGGCACGCCCGCTTCCTTCATGAAGTCGACGATGGAAGGGGCCTCCGACGAGAAAGCGTCCAAAAGGTCGGGGATATTGAGACGCCGTCCGGTGCGGTAGGTCATTTCCTTATGCTCTTCCGTGCTCATGCCGCCGACGCCCAGGGTGAAACCTCCGCCGGCATAGATTGTGCACGTCGCGTTACCCGGCCTGACTTTCGAGATAGACTTCACCTTGACGCCTTGTCTTGCGCAAGCCAGGGCTGCCGTAAGCCCGGCGGCTCCCTGACCTATCACGATGGCAGTGTTCTTGTCATCCATGTCCTCGACCCCCAGATGCATCGGTATCAAAAGGTGTTGGAAGACTTCCCCGCGCTTCCTGGGATCCCTGCTTCCAGGTCAGAGCTGCCTTGCCGTTTCTACGGCAACTACGGTCGCCAAGCTCTCCATTCCGCTCATGCATCCAGGCTAGAGTCGCCCCACGCTCTCCACGGCCGGCTCTACTAAGGGCTTCGGTGGGCCATCGCGCGCCCCGCATTACCGTGTGACCGTTGAGAGGGCGGGGGCACCGGGAAAAGCGCGAGATCACCCCGCTCTTTACTTGCCCCGGCCTTATTTGGAGATTAGTCTATCCTTGGTCGTGTGAAATGGGGCAGGGGCTCCGGAGTCCACGGCGGTTTTGGTTACCCCGCACGTGACTGGACTCCAGTCCGGCGCAGGAAGGAGAAGGGAGGGTGGCAGGGTGCGCATAAAGGTAACACCCGGCGATTTCGTCGTGACCGAGATCGTCAACATGGATACGAAAGCGCCTCCCGAGAGATCCAGATACCGCATCTACCTCCTGGAGAAATGGGGCTGGAACACCCTCGATGCCATATCTTCCATTGCGGACGCCAGCCGCGTCCAGGCTGCTCTAATCGGTTACGCCGGGCTCAAGGACCGGCACGCCAGGACGTCCCAGCACATTTCGGTTCCTGCCCGGTACGAGCTGGTATCCCGCCGGGATGACATCCGGCTCACATTCCTCGGGTTTTCGGACGACTTCGTCTCCACAAAGGTACTGGTAGGCAACCGTTTCAGGATCCGTGTCGGAGGCCTCACCGGAAGAGGCGCTGAGAGCATGTCTTCCAGGGCTCGGGAGATACGCAAGCACGGTTTTCCAAACTACTTCGACGACCAGCGGTTCGGGAGCGTTACTCCGGCAGGTGATTTTGTGGCTGAGCGCATGGCAAGAGGGCACCTTAAGGGCGCTCTCAAGATCCACCTTTCGGAAGTGTTCCCCACCCAGAAGAAGGCGGAGAGAGACAGGCGGGCCAGAGTCGCTGAAGCATGGGGTAAGTGGGACAAGGTCTTTGGACTGTGTGAGAGCGAGGAGGACCGTGCCGTCGCCGCACCGCTTCTGGGAGGGGCGAGCAAGAAGAACCTGCTGCTTGCGATAAATGCCGTTCCGCATGAGGCGATGACGCGGTACATAGCTGCATACCAGGCTTTTATCTGGAATGAGGTGTTAAGGAGAATCGTCACGGAGAGCGGGGTTCCATTCCACGAGGTCCCCGGAAAAGCCGGACCCTATCTGTTTCCGGTGCAGGTAAGCTGTGGGGCAGATCGACAACACGCTGGGGCAAGCTTGGTTGGGAGCGACGCCTGGGCAGTGTTCGATCGGGGACACGATGAGACGGGGCCGGCCAGGCGCGAAGCCGGGGCACCGTTGGACGGGGGACACGATGGGACGGGGCCGGCCCGGCGAGCAGGGGCACTGTTTGACGTGGGTCTGGAGATCCCGACCGTTGCAGCAAGGTTGTCGCCTTGCCGCCCGGAAGTCGCCTGTGAGATAGACAAGGTCCTCTCAGAAAGGGGACTGGCCTTGGCCGACTTCAATATACGAGGCCTGCGCAGCAGGTATTTCAAGTCATTCTCGAGGAGAGCGTGGGTGATACCGGACGGCCTAGTGATTAGCGTCCCGAGACCTGACCGCGAGAATCCTTCAGAGGTGGAGGTGCGGGTTTCATTCGCGTTGCCCGCGGGCTCATACGCCACAATGTTGCTGAAGGCTCTCACCGTCCCTACTTCACCTCAAGGACGCGTTTTATGATATCGTCAATTGCCGGTTCTTTCAGGGAGACATCCCGGATTTCCCCCAACGCCTGCATCGCGGCGATCACTACCGGCGCAGGCGAGTGACTCCTGTCGAACTGCACCCTGACCGACCGTGAATCCGTGTTCACGGAGGTCACGTGCCAAGAGCCGTTCAGCGGCGCCGCGGAGACCTCGCCTCCGGGTCCAAGATACGAGTCTGCTCTAAGCCCTTCAGGCAGCCTGTAGTACTTGACCTCGAGGATCGTCGGTAAGTTCGCTTGGCTGCGTAGAGACTCAAGGGTTCCGTCGTAGATGAGGCTCCCGTGGTTCACCATCAGTACCCGGTGGCAGAGTTCCTCGATGTCTCTCAAATCGTGGGTCGTCAAGAGGACGGTGACTCCCCGGGTGCCGTTCAGGGTAGTCAGGAACTCACGCATCCGGCCTTTCGCGACCACATCCAGGCCTATGGTCGGTTCGTCCAAGAAGAGGATGCTTGGTCTGTGGATGAGGGCGGCGGCAAGCTCGGCGCGCATCCTCTGTCCGAGGGAGAGACGCCTGACCGGTGTGTCGAGGAACTCGCCTATCCCAAGGAGGTCGTCAAACTCCTTGAGGAACGAGCGGTACTGGGACGCACTCACGTCGTACATCGCCGAGAGGATGTCGAACGAGTCTATGGTGGGAAGGTCCCACCATAACTGAGTCCTTTGGCCGAAGACCACTCCAATCCGTCTCGCCAGCTCCTGCCTTTGGCTCTGGGGCGAAAGCCCATCCACAAGCGCTTCTCCCGAGGTAGGGTGCAGTATCCCTGTGAGCATCTTGACCGTCGTGGACTTGCCCGCCCCGTTGGGCCCGATGTAGCCTACGAACTCACCGTGACGGATATCCAAAGAAACATCCTTTACGGCGTCCACTCGCCGCTTCTCTTGTGAAACCAGTGTGCGCAGCCCTCCCAGGAAACCGGATTTCCGCACCGGCACGAAGTAGGACTTGCTCAGGTTTCTCGCGCGTACGGCGAGGTCATTCGGTCCAGCCATCACTTCCTATCCCTCCTCCGGTATACACTTGTGCCTTCCCACCTGGGGCCCTTCGTTCCCCCAGTCGTCCTCACTGCCATTTCGGAAGCCTTACTACGGCCCCCTATCTAAACCGCTTCACGACCCGGTGCTGTGGTACCGGGCTTCCCCTATGTGCCAGAGCCTGACCGCCACCGCCAGACTTACGAACGCGGCCACCCCGGGCGCCGCCAGGTTGAGCCACGTTCCCCCTTTCCCAAGGAGGTATCTCACAGGTATGTAGTTGCCCACGCCCAATGGGATGAAGTAGAGGAGCATGTTTCTCAGCCAGGCGGGATATATCTCAAGGGGATAGAGCGTGGCAGTGCTCGTCGCGTTCTGCGTGAACACCTGGAGCTCCTCGATCCTCACGATGATGAAGGCCGCCGCCGAGGTCGCGATGCCGACCGCGCAAAAGAGGATCGTCGTCCAAAGTAACGCCAGCGCTAGGTGAACAACTCCTGCCCAATTGAGGACGCCTGACCTAAGAAGTGGTCTCAGCGAGATCACCATGATCGCCGCGCCCTGAATCACGTAGGAGAGCCTGGTGACGGCGAAGTTCCGGGAGGCCAGCACGAACAGGCTCGGATAGGGCCTTATGAGGATGGAGTCGAAGTCGCCCCTGACGATGTATCCCTCAAACCTGTCCACTTCTTCCAGGAACGCGCGGTAGAGTCCCCAGCCGATCTTGGAGACCGAGTAGAGGAGGCCGATCTCGTAGATGTTCCACCCTGCGACGGTATGGAATCTCCACAGGGCAACCACCGCGATCAGATAGTCGTAAGTGCCCATCAGGGTCTCAAGAAGGGTGGATGTCACGAAGTCGAACTTGTACTGCATCTTTGCCCTGACGGCGGCGGATATGAGCAATACGTACAGCCGGACCACGGCTGATAGTCGGTGTACGCATGCCGGGCCCCGAACCCGGCCCCGAACCGGGCCCCGGTTCGGGCTCCGGACTGGTCCCCGGACCGGGCTCCGGACCGGGCTCCGGGCGACGAGAGGCGTTCCCTTGATGTCGAGTTCCGCATCCGCCCCGGCGCCCGCATCTACAGGGGCGCTACCCGGTCCAGGACCGCTGCGGAGCTCATCTTCAACCCGACTCATCCGCCTTGTACCTCCAGCTTCCTCCGTGCCGCTTTTGTGAGGGCTTGGGCTATCACGGTCACGGTGATGCCCCAGACCAAGCCCGGAAGGACCAGCTCGGGGCCTGACAACTCAAGGTAGATGCGGGCAGGATTGTAGTTCAGGCACGCGAAGGGAGACCACCGTGCGATGGGGTACAGCCGGTCAGGCAGCACCTCCAGAGGGAACGCAACTCCTCCGAGCCCCAGGCTCATGGAGCTCATCACCCAGTATGCCGTCCTGATCTCAGTGGTCCAAAAGGCCGTCAGGCCTACCATATACATGTTGGTGACGGCGATATAGGCTCCCAGGAGGAGCGCAAGTAGCGTCCATCCCCATGTCGCCGGGTGCTTCGGGATGTAGAAGCCCAAGGAAGACAGCATGAGAGCCACCGGGATCCCCCTGAACAGTAGTCCGTACACCATTGAGCCGTACTCGGCCGCCAGCCGGTATGTGTAGAAATCGATGGGACGCATCAGCTCAGTGGCGATGTTCCCCGAACGTACGGCGTCCCTTATCCTCTTGTGGACCTGAAAGCCGAACTGAGTGAACCAGACAAAGGCCTGGTTGATGGTTATATAGTGGACTACAGTGAGAGGCGCGTAATCGGCGAACCCATCGACGGGCGTGACGTTCAGCCAGAAATAGACTCCAAGTACGCCAAAAATCGCACTGGCAACTGAGTTCACCAAGTGCGAAGCGGTATACTGCAAGTTCTGGATGAACCCTTTGGCAGCCAGTACCCGGTACTTGCGGAGACTACCCCTTGAAGCCGCGTGCCCGATGAGAGACATGATTGAGGCTCCTCTGTCTTGGTTCTGGGGAAAGATTCTGCCGCGACCAGTCAGGCGAACGGATCAAACATTATCATATAGGCGAGCTTGCGGTCAATGGGATGTACCTGTTCGGATTGCGTCAACCTACTGTAGGAATACCACCCCACCACCTGCATGCCGGTGTCACAGAATACTCGCATGACTGATTGACCTAAGCCACTGTCGCAGCGGGGTTACCTTCCCCGCCAACACTGGCAGGTTGTC
>DUUV01000138.1 GCA_012841375.1 Candidatus Fermentithermobacillaceae bacterium | reverse complement strand
ATGGTCTGACGAAGTTCTATCACTGTGAGAGGCCCCCTTGTGTTTGTTGTCCAAACTCAACACTTCGGGATCAACGGCCTCTCGCCTTCTTTTCACTCCTAAAACCCCACGAACATCTTACTCATACCTCTTCAACGACAATGGGCGGCCTCCGAAAAGGCCGCCCCCTTGGTCGTCTCTTCACGCTAGTGAGTCTCTACATCGTAGGCGCCGTTCTGCCTCAGGATATCGGCGGCGTCCTCGACCTTGTCGTCATCGGACTTGACGGCCGTCACGATCTTGCCTTCCTTGACCCTCTGCTCATACCGCCTTCCCGATTCCTCCGGGATACCCCAGTCGATAAGTCCGCCTGCAATGCCTCCGGTGACGGCCCCGCTGAGAGCCGCTGCGATAGGGCCTGCGGCGACCAACGGCCCGATGCCCGGTATCGCCAGCGCTCCGACCCCGGCGAGAAGCCCCGCAGCCCCTCCTATGGCGCCGCCGGTAGCGACTCCGCCCGAGATTTGAGACCCCATCGTGGTCTCGCCGCGATCGTCGCTGCCGCCTCTGGTCGAACTTTCCTTGGCGACTATAGAGATCTCCTTGCGGTCGAACCCTCTTCTCTGCAGTTCACCCGCTGCTCGTTCAGCTTGCTCTGCCGAATCGAAAACTCCCAGTACGGTTCTTGCCATCTCTGCACCTCCGTGGTGGATCTCTCACCTAGTCTCTCCTCCAATCGCGCGCGGGATTCACCTGGGGTATGCGAACCCGGAATCATAAACCCGTCCCATCCGCCATAAGTACAAGTAGGGGGTGAACGCCCGTGTGGAACATTATTCTGGCGATTATCCTCGTCCTCACCGCGGTCTACATATCCATGGCCGTGAGAGTGAACCGCATACAAGCCGCTAGAGAACGGAAGATCTCGTACGAGGAGAGGTCTTCACCGTTGTCCGAAGCCATTAAGGACTTCGTGGCGATAGCGGGTGGCGTCTATCTGGGACTCTCCGCGATGGCCGAATTCCTCAAGGTGCCGGTCCCTATGCAGGCGACGGTGTGGGGCACCCAGTTTGACCCAGTGGCGCTGTTCTCAATCTGTCTGGCGATCCTGTCGCCTGTCATCCCGGTAGGCAAGAACCGTCTCTGAGGACGCGTGATTTCCGGGGGGAAACAAAAAGCAGGCTTTTCTGCCTGCGATGTTTCTCACCTGGAATCTCTTTTTTCTGTTTGGCACTGAATGCTCAGCCACTTGCAGATAAGACTGTCCAGGCGAGAGCTGTCCATGCCAGCTGCCTGTATCTTCGCTCTGTTGTACCGGTCTCCGACCTTCTCGTTCAGCTGGCATCGAAGCGTTTCGATCTCCCTCCGGAGTTCTTCTTCGCTGATGCCTACGGCGAACCCTCCCTAATATGGCTTGCGAGCACCATCCGCTTATCTAGTAACTGGAAGGTCGCGTCTCGCAGAACCATTATAAACGCATGCTGTCGAAACTGGGAAGGGGGATCGACAGGATTCTTCACTCAATCGGCATGGGGTTCTACCTGGGGAAATGTTGTCAAGTACCTGCTACAGCGCTTCCTAAAAAGCACCGGGACGGTCGCTCAGGCTCCGGATCTTTTTCATATTCCCAATGTCGTCGGCGTGATCGTCGATAGGCGTCTCAAGCAGGCCTGGAAGATCGTCGGGAAGCAGCGGGCTTTCGAGGAGAGCCCGGAAGGTCTCCTCGCCCAAGTGCCCTTGACCGATATGGGCGTGCCGGTCCATATGCGATCCAAGTTCGCCCTTACTGTCATTGAGGTGCATGGCGCAGAGCCTCGACAATCCGACATGATCATCGAAGGCTGTCATAATCTTCCGCACACCGTCGGTGCCCCTCAGGTCATATCCGGCGCCGAAAGCGTGGGCCGTATCCAGGCACGCGCCGACCCTTTCCTCGGGAAAGCTCCTGATGAGAGAACCCAGCTCTTCGAAACAGGATCCTATCTCCTGGCCCATACCGGAGGTGTTCTCAAGGAGTATCTTGACAGGTCCATCGTACCGGTCCAGAGCCTCCTCGATGCTCAAGAGCACCCGGGCAAGCGCATCAGGCGCAGGAAGGGGCTCGTCCTTTCGCTTGTGGCCGATGTGGGTTACCAGGTAGCGTCCGCCAAGCAGCTCGGTCCTCTCGAGATCCTCCACCAGGACTTCAACTGAATAGCCTTTCTTGTCCGGATCGCTCGACGCCAGGTTGACAAAATAGGGGATGTGTACAACCAACGGGTGGATATCGTTCTCAGCCAGGATCTCCTTCATCTTCTCGACATCGGGAAGGGAAAGGTCCTTGGCCTTCCCTCCCCGGGGACTTCTGGAGAAGATCTGGACGGTCTCGCATCCCAGCGAAACGGCCCTCTCGGCCATCTTGGCCATTCCGCCCGCTATGGACACGTGGATGCCCAGCCTCAATCTAACGCGACCTGTCCCTGTCTCGTCCATTGCGATTGCCGTCCCTGCGCCACTGGGGCCTGCGGTCACCGCGTCCTCCGTCTCTATCGCCGCGGGACTCTCTGGGCGCGGGAGCGCCGCCAAGAGCCTGCCGCCTGGAGAGATTGACGCGACCCATATGGTCGATCTCAATTACCTTCACAAGGACTTCATCGCCGACATTCATGACATCCTCAATTCTGTGGACGTCTTCCAGGGCTGCCTCAGGTGTCCTCACGAGCCCTTCCTTTCCGGGAAGGACTTCGACGAATGCGCCGAAGGAGGCCAGCCGGGTAACCTTGCCTTTGTAGGTCCTTCCGACCTCAATGTCCCTGGTAAGGGTCTCTACGATCTCCCTGGCCTTGTCTCCGCTCTCCATGTCGGGAGCGGCAATGAACACACGGCCGTCCTGCTCAATGTCTATCTTGACGCCGGTTTCAGCCGTGATCTTGTTGATGGTCTTGCCTCCCGGACCGATCACGTCGCGGATCTTATCGGGGTCGATATTGACCACGATAATGCGCGGCGCGTACTCGGACAGCTGTTCTCTTGGAGCGGGTATAGCCTCGGAGATCTTGCCCAAGATGAACAGCCTGGCCTTCTTGGCCCTGTCGAGGGCGGTGGTCAGGACGCTCCTGTCGACTCCGGCAATCTTGATGTCCATCTGGAGCGCAGTCACGCCTTCTTTGGTCCCTGCGACTTTGAAGTCCATGTCTCCCAAGGCATCTTCCATGCCCTGGATATCGGTGAGGACCTCGGTCTTGTCATCGCCTTTTATGAGACCCATGGCGATCCCCGCTACGGGGGCCTTTATCGGCACTCCGGCGTCCATAAGCGACAACGTGCTCCCGCAGACCGAGGCCATTGAAGTCGATCCGTTGGACTCAAGCACCTCGGACACCACGCGAATGGTGTAGGGGAACTCCTCTTCACCGGGAACCACCGGGAGAAGGGCCCTCTCGGCAAGGGCGCCGTGCCCGATCTCTCTCCTGCCGGGACCTCTCAGGGGCCTTGTCTCGCCGACCGAGTAGGGCGGGAAGTTGTAGTGATGCAGGTATCTCTTGGTCTCCTCAATACCCGTCGTATCCAGTTCTTGAATATCGCCTTTCGCGCCGAGAGTCGCGATACTCATGACCTGAGTCTGACCTCTCGTGAAGATGGCGGACCCGTGGACGCGCGGCAGAACCGCCACCTCGCAGGTGATGGGCCTGATATCGTCGGGTCCGCGCCCGTCGGGGCGCCTGCCGGTCTCGAGGATCATCCCCCTGACTTCGGCTTTCAGCACTGAATGGAAGGCTTCCGAGATCTCCGCTTCCCTCTCGGCGAACTCCTCGCCCAGCTCCGTATAGACTTCCTGCAAGATGTCCTCGATGAACGACTCTCTGGAGAGCTTCTCTTCCACCCTTATGGCCTGCCGTACCTTGGGCGTGGCGAGCTCGGCAACCCTTTCCACGATGTCTTGGCCGGGCAAGTACAAGACAGGCTCGAACTTGGGCTTGCCGACTTCCTCGCGGACCTTTTCGAGAAACAGGCAGATCTCCCGGATCACCTCGTGCCCGTACATGATGGCGTCAACCATCACGTCCTCGGAGACCTGGTTCGCCCCGGCTTCCACCATGAGGACAGCGTCTTTGGTCCCGGCTACCGTGAGGCGGAGATCGCTTCTCTCAACATCCTCCACAACCGGGTTTATCACAAACTGACCGTCTACAAGACCAATGTCTACGGCGCCCATGGGTCCTTCCCACGGGATATCGCTCACGGTCAGCGCCGCCGATGCACCAATCATCCCCGCTATCTCGGGAGAGTGGTCGTGGTCTATAGAAAGGGGCATTACGACAACCTGAACGTCATTTCTGAGGCCTTTGGGAAAGAGCGGGCGTATGGGACGGTCCGTCACCCTGGCCTGGAGGATCGCTTTCTCCGGCGGCCGCCCTTCTCTGCGCCCCCAACTGCCGGGAATCCGTCCGACGGCGTAGAGCCTCTCCTCCACGTCCACGGTAAGCGGGAAGAAGTCGATTCCCTCTCTTGGCTGCTTAGATGCGGTAGCCGTGGCAAGCACTGTGGTCTCTCCGTATCTCACCAATACTGCCCCATTTGCCTGCTTCGCGACTTTGCCGAACTCTAGAGTGAGAATCCGGCCTCCAAGCTCAAACGTATATGTTCTGTGTTCGTCCAATAAGCACACTCCTTTATGCCAATCCTAGCCTCTCAATCCGAGTTTCTGCACGATAGCCCGGTAACGTGCCGGGTCTTCCCGGTTTAGATAGTTCAAGAGGCCGCGGCGTTGGCCGACCATCTGAAGCAATCCTCTTCTTGAGTGGTGATCTTTCTTGTGCACCTTAAGGTGCTCGGTGAGGTAGTTGATCCTCTCGGTGAGTAGGGCGATCTGGACCTCAGGCGAACCCGTATCGGTCTCGTGAATCCTGTACTCTTCGATAATGCTCTTCTTGCGGTCAGCATGAAGCGTCAAAAGAGGCACCTCCATTGATGTGAGCATATGCCCTGAGCCAAGAGACACGCCGGAGGAGCGTGAAACCTAGCCTCAAGGTAAGTTTGCTTGCAGCATTCTATCATAGCCCCCGGGTAGTGTAAACGAACCGGCCTTGCGCCATGCGCCGTCCGGGCCCATGCCTGAGCGCAGGAACTCGATGTCGGCGAGCACCTGTTCCCCTAGAGAGGATGCGTCGGGAAACAAGAACTCATCCCTTATCTTTTCGAGAAGGAAGACCTGCATCGGCAGGCCGTAGAGGACGCCCTGGAAGCCCGGGATGTGGCACTCCACGCGCACTCCCTCTCCGCCGAAGGTCGGGCGGGTACCGATGTTGACGACAGAAGGAAGAGAGATTATCTCTCCTGCTCTAAGAAATCTGGCGTAGGCCGCGTAGACTCCGTTTCCAGGAAGCAATTTGTCCGGCGGAACGGAGATATTCGAGGTGGCGATGCCGATCCGGCGGCCTCTCCCGTCACCGCGCTCTACTTGTCCGTACAGGCAATAGGGCCTGCCCAGGAGCAAAGCGGCCTCTCCGACGTGACCCGCCTTGAGGGCGCTTCTAATTCTCGTGCTGGAAACGGTTTCTCCCCGGATCTCAAAGGGGGGAACTACGGTCACGCCAAAGCCCTGTTCGGCCCCCCACCGCTGGAGGTCGGTAGGAGTCCCCTTTCCCCTGTATCCGAACTTGAAATTGAACCCGCAGACAACGTGGGCAACGTTGACACCCCTCACAAGGTAGTCTCTGACGAAGTCCTCCGGAGAGGTGGCCGCCAGTTCCCGGGTGAAGTCCATTGAAAGGAAGTATGAGGCCCCATAGTCTTCTGCCAAGCGCATCTTTTCGTCCGGCGGGGTAAGCAGCCTCTCATGTCCCTCAGGATCTCCGGTCAATACCCTGGGATGGGGATGAAAGGTCATCAAAAGGACAGGTGATCCAATCTCGTCACTCATCCGTTTCGCTTCGGAGATGAGGGCCCGGTGGCCCAGATGCAGTCCGTCAAACACGCCGATGGCCGCCACAACCCTGTCCCGCAAGACCTCGCTGTCCAAATCCTTACCGACCATAACCAGCTTTCTCACACTCACACCGCTTTCAGCCGTTTTCCTGATACAGTACTTTTTCGTAAACCACCTTGTCCGGGCCCTTCGGGCGAACGACAGCGACTACGGAAGAGCCGCGTCCCGGTTCAGAGAAGACCGCCATGACAGTCCTTCCCCGGTAAGAATCGGGCAGGTCGTCCTCAAAATCAGTGGAATTCAAGGGCACGCCGTGGCCTATCTTCTTAAGGGCATGGGGCAACACGCGGACCGTAGGGTAGTCGGGCAGCACCGACAAGGGGTCCGGAAACGCGCGCTCCAATTCTCCCGCGTCTCTTATCTCGCGGAGCTGCCGGAGAGTCACGGCATCCCTCAGCCGAAACCTGCCGCTACGGGCTCGCAGCAGGTATGAGACCGCGGCCCCGCAGCCCAGTTCTTCTCCTATTGATTGGGCAAGAGACCGTACGTACGTCCCCCTGCCTACGGTCATGTCAAAGAGCCCTACCGGGTGTCTTCCCCCTTGCCAGGCCACAAGCGAAAGCTCATGGACCATAACCTCCCTGGGCTTCTTCCCCGGCACAATGCCCTCTCTGGCAAGCTCGTGCATTTTCCTGCCTCCTACCTTGAGGGCTGAGAAAGCGGGAGGCGCCTGCATAATGAGTCCCCGGTAGCGGTCTAGAACGGCATCCACAGAGTCCCGAGATATGCCGCCGGCGTCCACATCGGCCTGGACTTTCCCGTCGGTATCGCCTGTGTCGGTGGCAAGGCCGAAAGTAAACTCGGCCAGGTACCGCTTGTCCTCGACCAAGAAATACTGAGCCAGGCGCCGGTAAGCGCCTATGGCGAGAGGCAGTACGCCGACGGCCAGCGGGTCCAGAGTCCCCAAGTGTCCGATACGGTCTTCCCTGAGGATCCTCCGTGCGACCGCCACGATATCATGCGACGTCACGCCGCGGGGTTTCAGGATGTTCAGGAATCCGTCCATATGTCAAGTTCATCCAAGATAGCCAGGACTTTTTGTGTGGCCTCCTCAAGAGTGCCCGCGACCAGGGCGCCCGCTGCCCGGGGATGTCCGCCGCCGCCGAGCCTGACGGCGATCATCGAGACATCGACCTTGGAGCGTGAGCGTAGACTGACGTGAAAGCCGCTCCCGTCTTCCATCTCGCGGAAAAACAGCGAAACCTCCACGCCCGATATGGAACGCGGGTAGCTCACTATGCCCTCTGTCTCATCGGGCGAAGCTCCTGCCTGCGCCATCATATCCCGGGTAACGGCGACGGTGGCCAGCTTGCCTCCCCGGGACACCCTCAGTGTGTTCAGGGCTTTCCCCAGGAGGAGCACAGACGAGACAGAGCGCGTCTCAAAGATAAGCTCGGCGAGCTCCCACGGATTGGCTCCATATCCGGTGAGCGCACCGGCTATCTCAAAGGTGGCTCGCGTTGTGTTTTGATACCGGAATCCCCCGGTATCGGTCGCTATCGCCACATACAGGCAAGTGGCGATCTCCTTGGTTATGGGGACGTCCAGCGTGCCCAGTAGCCTGTAGATAATCTCTCCGGTGGCGGCCGCTTGAGGACAAACCAGGCTTACATCGCCGAACCCCGAATTGGAAACGTGGTGATCGATATTCACCCAGACACTATCCCCGGCCAAGTCGAGACCCTTCCCCGCTCTCGAGGGGTCGGTGCAGTCAATGAATATGGCGACATCCGCGTGGAAATCCTCCGGTTCTATGTACTGGGCGCGGGTGTGGAACTCTTTTCCCGGAAGGAAATCGTACACGGCAGGGTGCGGGTCGTGTGAGACAAGCAGGGCTTGCTTGCCCAGGCTCTGTAAAGCCTGAACCAAAGCAAGCCCCGAACCAACGCAGTCGCCGTCAGGCTTCTGGTGCTCCAGGAGCACGAAACTGTGGTGCCTGAGAACGAGCCGTTTTATCTCGGAAAGCGCGTCCTCCACGGAAAAGGGCGACGGCTTCACCGGCCTTCCACTTCCTCGCTCTTCTTGATGTCGCTCAAGAGCTTCGACACTCTGATGCTGTGCTCGATACCTTGGTCCAAGACGAATTGGATCTCCGGAGCGTGCCTGATTCCGAGCGTCTTGGCCACTTCCGACCTTATGAGCCCTTGGGCGCTCCGTAGCCCCGACATGGTCCGGTCTTTGTCTTCCTGGGACCCGAACACGCTGACGTACACCTTGGCAATGGATAAGTCCTTGCTCACATCCACCTTAACTACGCTGGTGAACCCGATCCTAGGGTCCTTTATCCTGGTAGAGAGGAGCTCGGAAACCACCTTGCGGACAAGTGCTGCCACTCTCTCTTGCCTCTGCGACACGAGCATCACCCCGCTCAATGAAAGCGTCTCTAAGACCTCTATTACGACTGCGGGACTTCTCTCACCGTAAAGGCCTCGATGACATCGCCCGGCTTTATATCCTGGAACCTCTCCAAGCCGATACCGCATTCATAGCCGGCGCTGACTTCCGACACATCATCTTTGAACCTGCGAAGAGAAGACATCTTCCCCTCGTAGACGATGACGCCGTCACGCAGTAGTCGCACCGACGCCTGGCGGCCGACCTTTCCTTCGGTCACATAGCAGCCCGCGACTGTGCCGGCCCTGGGAACGTGGAACGTCTGGCGCACCTCGGCCCGGCCGAGCACCACCTCTTCGGTCTTGGGCTTGAGTAGCCCCTTCAGCATAGCGTCAATGTCATCCAAGAGGTCGTATATCACTCGATAGGTGCGTATCTCTATACCCAGCTCTTCAGCCAAGCTCCTCGCGCCGGCATCCGGACGGACGTTGAACCCCAGGATGCGGGCGTTGCCTGACGCCTTGGCCAGCATCACGTCTGACTCGATAACCGCGCCCACACCCGAGTGGATCACGTTGAGCCTGACTTCGGTGCTCTTGACTTTGCCCAAAGCTTGGAGAATAGCCTCAAGAGAACCCTGGACGTCGCTCTTGACTATCACCGAAAGGTCGGTCTTGACCCCTTCTTCCTGGCGTTTGAACAGTTCCTCAAGCGTCATGGTGTGGGTGGACTCAAGCTCCTGGGCCCTCCTGGCCGTCTTCCTGCGCTCACTCACATCTCTGGCGATCTTCTCGTCGTCCACAACGAGGAACATGTCTCCTGCCAGAGGTACTTCCTCCAGACCGACCAGTTCGACAGGAGTGGCGGGCCCGGCTTTCTTCACCTGTCGCCCGCGAGCATCGAACATGGTCCTTATGCGTCCCCAGGTGGTGTCGGTTATGATCACGTCGCCCACCTGCAGGACCCCGGACCTTATGAGAGCGGTAGCCACCGGCCCTCTGCCTTTGTCCATCTGCGACTCGATGATATAGCCGCGTCCCTTTCTCGTCGGATCGGTCTTAACCTCCTGCATCTCGGCGACCAGAACGATCATCTCCAGAAGGTCGTCCACGCCTTCTCTGGTCTTGGCCGAGACAGGCACGATCACGGTATCCCCGCCCCACTCCTCAGGGACAAGGCCCGCGTCCGAAAGCTGTTGCTTGACCCTGTCGGGCTTGACGCCAGGCTTATCCATCTTGTTCAGGGCGACGATGATGGGGACTCCTGCGGCTTTGGCATGGTTGATGGCTTCTATCGTCTGGGGCATGACGCCGTCGTCTGCGGCGACCACAAGCACCGCCACGTCGGTGACCTTGGCGCCCCTGGCCCTCATAGCCGTAAAGGCTTCGTGACCCGGAGTATCGAGGAAGATAATGCGATTTTCGCCGTGCTCAACCAGAGACGCACCGATATGCTGGGTTATCCCCCCGGCTTCCTTCGCCGTGACGTTGGTGTCCCTCATAGCGTCGAGAAGAGAAGTCTTGCCGTGGTCAACGTGGCCCATGACGGTCACTACCGGAGGACGCAACACTGAAACCTCGGGGTCGTCTTCCCTCTCGAGTTCGCTGGCAATGAGCTCTTCTTGGGTCTTTTCCGGTTCCTTGACCGTAACTATGCAGCCGAGTTTCTCGGCGATCTTGACTGCTACCTCGGCGGGTACGTTCTGATTGATGCTTATGAGCATCCCCGCGCTCATGAGGGCTCGCAGGATGTTGGTGGCGGGCAAGCCCACCAGACTCGCCAGGTCGCGAACGCCGATGGGACCTTGGATCGTCACTCTACGAGCGCCGGGCTTCTCGCCTCCGGGGTACTGGGGAGGCCTTCGCCCCTGACTCCTGTTGTCCTGACGGCGCCCACGATAGCCGCCTCCATGCCTTGGGCCGCGGGACTGGGGACCCCTCGACTGATATGACCGTTGCCCTCCTCTGCCTTGATACGGCTGCCTGGAGCCTTGCGGGCCAGGCGAATGCCTGGGGTCACGTCCGGGAACCTGCCCTGGCGTCTGGGAGCCCTGCCTCTGGGGAGCAGGCCTTTGGCCTGGCTGAGGAGCAGTGCCGCTAGGAGCGCTCTTCTGCGAAACCTGGGGCTGAGGCGTAGGCCTCTGAGCCTGACCGCGAGTTTGCCTCTCTTGAGGCTGTGTCTGACCGGATCTCTGGGGAGTCTGTGCCTGACCAGGAGTTCTCTGAGAACCCTGAGGCTCTGATCTCTTGCCTGCACCCGCCTGGGCGGCCGGACGTCGCGAAGGCGCGCTCGCGCCCGCTGTGGGTTTCTGTGGTCGCTCCGACTTCGCCGCAGTGGTCAGTCTCTGCTTGACCTTCTCTGCCGCCTCGTCCGTCAAAGCGGCCATGTGATTTTTGACAGGAACTCCAATCTGGGTAAGAGCGGTTATCACATCTTTTGAGTCTACACCAAGTTCTTTTGCTATCTCATACACGCGGATGCGGTTTGCCATCCGGCGGTCACCTCCGGTTGTCGCTAATTGTCAGAATCCGCTCCCGCAGCTCCTCAAATAGAGAAGGAGGCGGAGGGACTTCCAGAATTCTTTCCAAACGTTTTCCCTTTCTCAGAAGCTCCAAGCAATCCAAGTTGGGACACACGTAGGCACCTCTGCCGGACTTCTTGCCTGTCTCGTCTATGATAAGGCCTCCTAGAGGAGTGCGAACAATCCTTATCATTTCCCTCTTAGGTTTCACTGTCTGACAGCCCAGGCAAGTCCTCTGCGGCAGCCTTCTGGGCATTCCCCCCACCTCCTCTGAAGTCTACATGCTTACGTGTAACCTCCTCATGGTTACCCTGGTTACCTTCATATCAGCGGCTCTCTCGGTCCGACTTGATGTCAACTTTCAGTCCCGTCAGTTTGGCTGCAAGGCGGGCGTTCTGGCCGTCGCGACCGATGGCCAGCGAAAGCTGGTGATCGGCAACGGTCACCCGGGCAATGCGTTCATCAGGACTAATGTCGACCCCGAGGACCTTCGCCGGGTTCAAAGCATTGGCCACGAAAACCCGGGGGTCATCGCTCCACTCTATAACGTCGATCCTCTCGCCCTTGAGCTCCTGGCTGATGGCCTGAACACGGGCACCCCTCGGGCCTACGCACGCGCCCAGCGGGTCAACTTCGGGAAGGGCGGCCTTTACGGCAACCTTAGAGCGCATCCCGGCCTCCCGGGCGATCCCTCTGATCTCGACGACTCCATCGCGGATCTCCGGCACCTCAAGTTCAAAAAGTCTTTTCAATAGCCCGGGATGTGTCCTGGAAAGAAGGATCTGGGGGCCCTTGGGGGTCTTCCTCACCTCGAGAACGTATGCCTTGAGCCGGTCTCTCTCGTTGTACTTCTCGCCCCGCACCTGCTCTTGCGGCAGGATAAACCCTTCGACCCTGCCCAGGTCCACAATGACAACGCCCCGCTCCACACGTACTATCTGTCCTGTTACGACGTCGCCTTCCCTTTCGGCGAACTCTTCGTAGATCATGCCCCGTTCCTTCTCACGAAGTTTCTGCATGACCACTTGTTTGGCTGTCTGTGCCGCGATGCGTCCAAAACCTTTGGCGGCCAGCTCCTCCTCGATAAAATCCCCGACTTTGTACCCGGGGTCCTTTTCCAGGGCCTCGGCCAGGGAAATCTGGGTCTTTGGGTCACTCACCGCCTCAACGATCTCCCGCCGGGAGAGCACTCTGATGGCACCGCTTTGGCGTTCAAACTGCACGCGGACATTGTCGGCAGCTCCGGCATGCTTCCGGTACGCCGACAAGAGCGCGACTTCCAAAGCCTCTATCAGGTCGTCAACTGAGATGCCCCTCTCCCGCTCCAGTTGGTTCAGAGCAACAAGGATCTCTCCGTTCACGGCTCCCGCCTCCCCCTTAGTTCCGCCCCTTCTTGAATCTCTCGTCTCTATACAAAAGTTTTACCTTGCTCACGTTCTTGCGGTCGAACGACACCAACCTCCGGCCTCCGGCCCGATCTCCCGGGACAGGCTCCGTCTTCCTCCCGTTCACTTGCGCGTTCGATCCCTTGAACTCCGACTTCCCGCCTGTGGACTTCCCACGGCGACCTGCCTCATCATCTACCTCAATGACTACTGTCTCGCCGCCGTCCGGCTCAACCGCCAGTTCCACCAGTCTGCCCTCGAAGACCCTCTTGCCGTCTTTGGGAGCAAACAGGTTCACCTGGCACGGCTCACCTCTGTAAATAACGAACTCCTTCGGCCGTCTCAGTACCCGCTCAATGCCGGGCGACGACACCTCCAATGAATAACTGCCCGGGATTGGGTCGGTCTCGTCCAGCCTGTCGCTAAGAATGCGTTGCGCCCGGGCACAGTCGTCGAGAGTGATGCCTTCCGGCCGGTAGATGGTTGCCCGAAGCACGGTCATCTTGTTCTCCGACAGCATCTCGACATCCAGGAGCTCCACGCCGGCGCTCCTCGCCAGGGGCTCAAAGTCGGCAAACAGTCTCTCTTCAATCTCGCGTCTACCCAAGGAGATCACCCCGATAACATGAAAAAGTGGGTTTCGGCTTCGAACCCACTCCCAAAGCGTCGCTCCGCGCTGTCAGCTACCGACTTGCCTGCATCCGCAGCCAGTATAGCATAGAAGGAAGAGCACCGCAAAGAATGAGTTGGAGCGAGCGACTAGGCCGCCCCGCCCTGGACCGGCGGCGGGCCGGACATGCGTTCTCAGCGATCTTCCGGAGAAGTACGCATGTCTTGCGGGAGCCGGTTGCGGCCCAAGTTGGTCAAACACCGTTGACACCCGCAAAGCCCAGTTGTAGATTGATATGGGTATATATGCAGAACACAACCGCGTCTGGCGCCGGACCAAGCGGAGGATGCGGTTGCGATGCGTCCCAGATCGGAGGGGTGACAATGCCCAGACCCGTGAAACCCCGTTGGGTTGAATTCAGCCCTGGTGTGACCTACTTCAAACCCGCGGGCGTCCGCATGCGCGACCTTGAGGAAGTGGTTCTAGGCCTCGACGAAGTCGAAGCTATCCGGCTGAAAGACTTAATCGGTCTCGACCAGGAACAATGCGCTGAGCGAATGGGGATTGCGCAAAGCACCTTCCAAAGGGTCTTGACGATCGCGAGGAACAAGATCGCGTCCGCTCTCATTGAAGGAAAAGCTCTCCGGGTTGAGGGTGGGAACTACCTCATCTCGCCTCTCTTCTTCACCTGCACAAAATGCGGTTCTGAATGGAAAAACGAAGACCGGAACTTGAGTGAGCCCGCATGCCCGGAATGCGGGTGCAAGGACGTCGTCGGCGCCCGAGTCCATCCGGACCAACTCCAGACAGTCGGTCCCGGAGGCGGTCCAGGCGGCGGGCGCGGTCGGCGCAACGGACATAGACATGGGCATGGACACGGGAATGGGCCCGGCAGGAGCCCGGGTCCTGGATTCGGACGGCGGCGTGGGCCTTGACGCTCAGTAAGACCCTCACCACAGAACAACACAGGAGTGATCCTCACATGCCGGAAGCAGGAACGACTAGCCCCCAACGACAGACAACCGGAATCGAGAAACTGCCCCAGCCAGCCAATAGCAGCATAAAGCACGTGATCGCTGTAATGAGCGGCAAGGGCGGTGTCGGGAAGTCGTCAGTAGCATCCCTGATAGCGACAGAGATTGCCCGGCGTGGCCTCTCGGTAGCGCTGCTCGACGCCGACATCACAGGCCCGTCCATTCCCAAAATGCTGGGCGTAACCGAGACTCCAACCACGGTCGGGAATCAGCTCAGGCCCGAGAAAAGCCGGTCGGGCATACACGTCATGTCCTTGAACCTCCTTGTGGAGAGAGAAGATGAACCCGTCATATGGCGTGGACCGCTGATCGCCGGCGCGGTGAAGCAGTTTTGGTCGGATGTCCTTTGGGGCGAGGTAGACTACATGGTTGTGGATCTGCCTCCGGGAACAGGCGACGTCCCGCTGACCGTCCTTCAGTCCCTGCCGGTGGACTCGGTCGTAATCGTCTCCACACCTCAAGACCTGTCGGCCATGGTGGTCAAGAAAGCGGTAAACATGGTCAAGATGATGGGCGTTCCCATTGCCGGCCTGGTGGAAAACATGGGATGGCTGGTATGCCCGAAGTGCGGGGAGAGACTGGAGCCTTTCGGACCCGGAAGGGCTCGGGAGATGGCGGCCGAAATGGGAATTGACTACCTGGGCTCTCTGCCCCTGGATCCCCTGGTCTCGGAACTCGGAGACAGAGGACGTATCGAAGAATACAAGCCGGAGACGCTGGCGACCATCGTCAACTCGTTGGTGGAGAAAGTAGGTCTGACTAGGGATTCTGAATGCCGCTAGGTATAATTCGAGAATCCGGGAGGGGTAGATAAAGTTGAGAATCGCCGTTGCTTGTGAAAACGGGAAAGTTTCGGCCCACTTTGGCCACTGCCCAGAGTACAAGTTATATGACGTGCTGGACGGGAAGGTTGGCGCTTCATCGACCCTGGCCAACCCGGGACACCAGCCGGGTGTCCTCCCAGGCTATCTTGCGTCCCACGGCGTGAACTGCATCATCGCAGGCGGCATGGGGCCGAGAGCCGTTCAACTCTTTGAGCAAAACAATATAGAGGTAGTGCTCGGAGCTAAAGGAAATGTCGACGAAGTCGTCTCAAAATATCTCGATGGTTCACTAAAGCTCGGCAAGAGCACCTGCGAGCACGATTGAGTCGGCCTGAGCAGTCTCTCCCTAAGCGAGCGGACTCTTGGCTTTGACTGGCGATCTCCTTGATTGACAAGCGCCCGCCCTCCAGGCGGGCACTTGTCGTCTCCCCCTTGGTTCTCCTCGCTCCTCAATCGCCCTCAAGAAATCCCATGTTTTCTTTGAAGGTTATTGACATATATTCATAACTAGATAGAATGGTTTTGGGTACTTACCCATTACGGAATCGGATTAAGTCAAGTGTGAGGTGTCTTCGATGAAGGTCGCAGTCTGTTCCCAGGGTGATTCACTGGAGTCGAAAGTCGATCCAAGGTTCGGACGCTGCAGTCACTTCATAGTGTTCGATACTGAGACGGGCGATACTCAGGCTTTCGCCAATCCATCCACTTCATCGGCCCATGGAGCTGCTATCGCTACGGTGCAGTTCCTTATGTCCCATGGCGTAGAGGCGGTGCTGGCGCGCAACATCGGCCCCAACGCCCACTCAGGTCTGTCGGCTGCCAGCATACTTGTGTACTCGCCAGAAGGAGACACGGTCAAAGACGCACTGGAGGCGTACAAACAGGGACGAATCCGTGAGCATTCCGGCGCAACCGTAGATTCGCACCACGGGCTGTCCGGGAAACAAAAGGAGTAATCTGCGCCGCAAATAAGATCCCGGTACGAAAGACGACCGGTTCCGGCCGGACAGGAAACGAAAAGGAGGTGAATGTGTTGCCACGATTTGATGGTACGGGACCTCAAGGCAATGGTCCGGGAACAGGTAGAAAGGCGGGCATCTGCCCCGCAGGTTTCTGGGGACGAAAGGGCGGTTTGTGGTACTTCATCGGAGCCTCGGCCAGTGGCATCGCGCGCCGCTTTTTCGGAGGCCGCGCTGCATTGGGGTACGGTGCAAGAAACGGTCGGCGAAGCAGGTACCTGCAGTCACGTGAAGGAGACAGTAAGTTTGCCAGATGGTTCTAGAGGCAGTGACGCAACACCCAACACCATTGGATAAGGGGGAATTGAAATGCCAAGAGGAGATAGAAGTGGTCCTTGGGGCCAGGGGCCTATGACGGGTAGAGGCATGGGGTTCTGCGCGGGTTACGGTGCCCCCGGATATGCCAACCCCGGCGTTGAAAGAGGCATGGGTTATGGACGAGGTTTCGGATACGGAATGGGCTTTGGAAGGGCGTACGGATACTGGAGAGGCCCTTGGAGAGGCCCTTGGAGAGGCCGTGGTCGCGGAATGGGATTCGGCCGGGGTTACGGGTACCCCAACGCGATGGTCCCCCCGCCCTATGCCTACGGGGCAATGCCGTGGGGCTATGAGCCGCCGGCAGAGTCCCTCGATGAGGAGGAGAGATTCCTGAAGGAGGAGCTGGAATCCATAAAAGAACGGCTCCAGGAGATCCAGGAGGCCCGGAAGCGAGACAAGAACGGCGACGACGGAGATAAGAAAGAGTCCTGAACCTCGCCGTCACTCTCGGACAGCCTCCAAGACCAAACGACGGCCGGGCTACGCGCCCTGGACGTGCGTCGCCCGGCCAGTTCCACCGGGCACCGGAGGTTTGAGCATTGGTACGAGCAGAATGAACACGCTGAGCGGAGGTATGCAAGTGCAGGTATCAATAGCGAGCGGGAAGGGCGGTACGGGCAAGACGACTGTGGCAGTCAACCTTGCTGCGGTTCTGGCTCGACGTTCCGGCGGCCCTTCCGGCGACACGAAGATCCAACTCCTCGATTGTGACGTCGAGGAACCCAATTGCCACATCTACCTCCGTCCGGAACTAACTCGGTCTGTGGACGTGGAGATACCGGTGCCCCGGGTGGACGAATCCCGGTGCACAAGATGTGGACTATGCGGTGAAGCTTGCGCGTTCCACGCCATTCTACCCGGCAAGAGAGTGCTGGTACTCCCGGAGCTCTGCCACGGGTGTGGGGCCTGCGCTTACCTGTGCCCGGAAAAGTGCATTACAGAGGTCCCGAGGAAGATCGGAGTAATGCAGACCGGCCCGGTACGGTTGGCCGGTTCGTACCGGGATATTGATTTCGTCCACGGGATTCTAAACCCCGGGGAGGCATTGGCAGCTCCTCTCGCAAAACGCGTCCGCCGGGAGGCCGACCCGAACGGGCTGGTAATCATCGACTCACCACCCGGTACCTCCTGTACGATGATGGCGTCTGTAAAGAAAAGCGACCTGTGCCTCTTGGTGACCGAGCCCACGCCCTTCGGACTCCACGACCTCCAATTGGCTTACGAAGCCGTGACCAGACTCGGGATACCTTCTGCTGTGATAGTGAACCGCGCTGGGATCGGTGACGACCGGGTCACGCGATTCTGCGAATCGAACGAGATTCCACTCCTCGCCGAGATTCACCTGGACAGAGAAATGGCCCGGGTCTCGGCAGCCGGCTACATAGCCGCGGAAGTGCTTCCAAATTTCGAGTCCCTGTTCTCAGGCATTCTCGATAGAGCCATCCAGATGGTCTCAGAGAAAAGGGGAACGGGAGACACAGCGGAAGGAGGACCAAAGCGATGACAAAACCTATTGAGATAGTGGTGTTGAGCGGCAAAGGAGGTACCGGCAAGACCTCGGTGACAGCCGGTTTCGCCGACTTGTCGACGGACGCCGTCTTCTGCGACGCTGATGTTGACGCGGCCAATCTTGCTCTGGTCCTCAGTCCTGAAGAGATGGAGCGACACTCGTTCATCGCCTCTTCCCAGGCCTTTGTTGACCCATCCGAGTGTGTCGAGTGCGGTCTCTGCGGACAACTGTGCCGTTTTGACGCCGCCTGCCCGGGAATCATCGATGATCTTTCCTGCGAAGGTTGTGGCCTCTGTGCCAGGGCATGTCCATCGGGCGCCATAGAGATGCGACCGGTTGTCTCAGGTGAATGGTTCATATCTTCAACCGAGAAAGGGCCGCTCGTCCACGCCCGGCTGGGACCGGGAGAAGAGAACTCGGGAAGGCTCGTGGCTCTCGTCAGGCAAAAGGCCAGGGAAGTGGCAATAAACGGGTCTCGCCGCCTCATCATAACTGACGGCCCTCCCGGGATCGGGTGCCCTGTGATCGCATCTCTCTCCAACGCGGCGGCGGCGCTACTTGTCACCGAACCGTCCCTCACTGCCATTCACGACCTGAAGCGGGCATTGTCCCTATGTGAGCGATTCGGTGTGCCTGCATACTGCGTTATCAATAAGCACGACATCCACGAAGACAACTCGAAACGGATCGAAGACATGTCCGGTCCGCGGTTTAGAGTCATCGGAGGTATACCCTTTGACGAAGAAGTCCCAAAGTCCATGGCTCTTGGACTCCCCGTCACCAGAACGGGTGGCCGGGCAGCCGAAAGCATTAGGGCGATCTGGAACGAGGTCTTGAAGACAGTCGACGGCCTGTCCACCACAGACTAATTGAACCCTCATGTGGAGCGGTAACGCCACAACACTCGCCGGTGGGCGCTCCCGCCACCCGGTTCACTACCTCCTTGGGCATCAGCGGCTTGGCCGGTGAGACACTATGCCAAATAGTGTGTTGGAGGGGTGCCACGATGACGAAGGCAGAATGCAATGACATGTTTGACCTTTCAGGGCGCGTCGCTCTTGTTACCGGCGGGTCTAGAGGCATCGGCAAGGCCGCCTGTCTCGCCCTTGCCCAGTATGGAGCCGATGTGGTTGTCACCGGGATAAGCTCAGGGAACCAGGCAACAGCCGATGAGATTACGAAGATGGGCAGGAAGTCCATCTTTGTGAAGTGCGATGTATCCAACCCGGAAGACTCGAAAAATGCCGTGGCTACGACCGTCAAGGAGTTCGGAAGGCTGGACATCCTCGTAAACAATGCGGGTACCGGGACCGTCGAGCCTGCCGAGAATACGAAGGTTGAGGAATGGGACCGGGTCATGGCCATCAACTTGAGAGGCCTGTTCTTTATGAGCCAGGCGGCAGGCAAGGCAATGATCGAAGCCAAGCGCGGCGGGCGGATCATCAATATAGGCAGCATATTCGGAAGGGTCGGAAGCGAGATCGGTGCCAGCGTCTACCATGCCTCCAAGGGAGGTATCGTTGTGTTGACCAGGGCTTTGGCCTGCGAGTGGGCCAAATACGGCATCCTGGTGAACGCCATAGGACCCGGGTTCATCAAGACCGAGATGACGAAGTCCATTGAAGAAGCGCCTGAACTCTACAGACTGCTTCGAGACCGCCACGCTCTCAAGAGATTCGGCACTCCCGAAGAAGTCGCAGGCGCTGTAGTCTACTTTGCCAGTGACGCGTCCAAGTTTGTCACCGGCCAGAACTTGTATATAGACGGCGGGTTCACTGCCTGGTGACGCAGGGCTTCCCCTGCTACGGGTAAACGGGTCTCCCCGCTTTTCTCTCGCCGGCTGAGGACGCACCATCCTGGAACAGGTTCCAGAGACCTGGCCACCGCTTTGTCACGGCCCTTTGCGGCCCATGAGTAGCCACCCTCTGGAGGAATATGGCTTTCCCACATAGAACCTTCGTATGCCGAAATGAGTCGGTACCGGAGTCCACAAATACGGGAGGGGAGGTTCGGCTATTGGTGAGCGGTAAGGCAAAGTGCATCGTTCCGGAGGAACTCCTGAAAAAGGTGCTGAAGACGGCCATGCTGTCCGGGGCCGACTTCGCAGAGGTGTTCGTCGAGGATACTTCCACCGAGACACTTACCATGGAAGACGGGAAGATCGAGAACGTCAACTCGGGCCGGGACAGGGGAGCAGGTGTAAGAGTCGTCAAAGGCGAGACGTCATCTTACTGCTACACAGACAGCCTTGAGGAAAAAGCCCTGCTTGAAGCCGCCCGGACTGCGGCAGGGGCCGTCTCGGGCGCGCGCGGAGAGTACACCATCGACCTGACGCGACGCGAGGTCCCGGTGATTAGCCCCATAGCCCAGTACCCATGGGAAACGACAAAAGCCGTCAAGGCTGACCTTCTGCTCAGGGCAGACAAGGTCGCGAGAGCCTACGACCCATTGATCCGCCAGGTGACGGGTGCTCTTCTCGAGATCGTGAGGAACACGACCATCGCCAACTCCGAAGGCGTCTTGGCTGCCGATTCGGTGATTCGCTCGAGGTTTAATGTAGGCGCCCTGGCAGCCAAGAACGGTGTTATGCAGACCGGATCGGCCACCATAGGAAAGACCCGCGGCTTGGAGATTTTGGACATCAAGACTCCCGAAGACCTAGGAAAAGAAGCCGCCAGACAAGCTATTGTGAACGTACATGCACGACCCGCACCCTCGGGCCCGATGACGGTCGTAATGACCAACGGCTGGGGAGGCGTCCTGTTCCATGAAGCATGCGGGCACAGTCTTGAGGCGGATGGTATTCTCAGAGGATCGTCGGTTTTCGCAGGCAAGATAGGTCAGAAAGTGGCCAACGAGTGCGTAACGGCAGTGGACGACCCGACCATCCCTAACGAGTGGGGCAGCTTTGGAGTGGACGATGAGGGCAATCCGGGCAAGAGGACCGTCCTCATCGAGAACGGGATCCTGAGAAGCTACATGTACGACCGAAAGAACGCCATCAAGGGGAAGCATGAGTTTACAGGAAACGGCAGGAGACAGTCGTACCGCTACATAGCCATCCCGAGAATGACCAACACCTTCATCGCTCCTCACAACAGTAAGGCCGAAGACATCCTTGCCGACACCCCCGATGGACTCTATGCCAAGGGACTCAGAGGGGGCCAGGTCAACTCAGCGACGGGAGACTTTGTCTTCAACGTTTCAGAAGCGTACCTGATTAAGAATGGAAAGCTGGGCGACGCAGTGAGAGGCGCAACCCTCGTAGGGAACGGCCTCACGACTCTCGGAGAAATCGACGCCGTGGCGAATGACCTGGACTTCGGTCCGGGCAACTGCGGTAAGGGCGGTCAGAGTGTGCCCGCGGCATGCGGCCAACCGGCCCTCCGGATACGCCGCATCACTGTTGGAGGCACACAAAGACGTTCCGCGGAAAGGAGGGGCTAAACGTGGTCGACCTCAAGTCTTTGCTTGACTACGCTTCGTCTCTCGGCGTTCGGGAGACCGAACTCTACCTGGAGGAGAGCAACAACTGGGGTTGTCGGGTGTACGAAGGGGAGGTCGAAAACCTTCAGGCATCTCAAGGAAGAGGTCTGGGCGTGAGGGTCATCGTTGACAAAGCCCTTGGCATCGCATACACCAGCGACGTCTCGGAAGAAGGCGCCCGCGAAGCCCTCAGCAGAGCGGCCGAAAACGCGAGGATTTCGGTCCCCGACGAACTGAGAGCCTTCTACGCCCCCGAAGGCGAGTATCCAACAATTGACGCCTGGAGTCAGGACATCGTGGATACACCGGCCGAGACCAAGATCCGCATGGCTCTCCGTATGGAGGCCATGGCCAAGCAAAAGGATTCCCGGATCCGGAAGGTTCTCGGCACAACTGTGGGGACCAACTCCCGCTCGGTCACGGTGGTGAACTCCAAGGGAGTCAATGTCTCGTTCAAGTCCAATGGCGCGTCTATTTCATGCCACGTCCTGGCCTCGGATAACGAAGTGATGCAGCCAGGAAACGGCGTCCAGTTCTCCCGCTCCTTCGCTGCCCTCAATCCTGAGAAAGTGGTCGATGAAGCCGTCCAGAAAGCCCTGAGCCTCTTGGGCGGCAAACCGGTTGAGTCGCAAGACGCATCCGTGATCTTCTCCCCGGAGATATCCGCGGTCATCTGGCAGATGCTTGCCGCCACTCTAACCGGTGAGGCTGTCCAGAAGAAGCGGTCGATGTTCGCGGGGAAGCTCGGCCAAAAGGTTGCCTCGGAACTAGTTTCTCTGATTGACGATCCCTTCGCTGTGGAAGGCCACGGGGCGTCTCCGTTCGACGCCGAAGGGGTACCCAGAAAGAAGATGGCCCTTATCGAGGACGGAGTGCTGAAAGCTTTCATGTATGACTGTTACTCGGCAGCCAAGGACGGAGTGAAATCTACCGGCCACGCATCCAGAAGAGTCCAGACGGCGGTCCAGGCCGCACCCTGCAACCTGTACTTGAAGCCGGGGACGCTCTCTCTGGAGGAAGTGGTGGCAACGACAAAGAATGGATTCCTGGTTATGGACGTATCCGGCATCACCGTCGGAGGTCTGAACCCGGTTTCGGGGGACCTTTCGGTGGGCGCGGCCGGAAGGTGGATCACTGACGGACAGTTCGTCGGTCCTGTCAGGGAAGTCACCATAGCCGGTAACCTGAAGGACATCCTGTTGGGGATTGACGCTGTGGCGTCGGATCTCAAGTGGACGAACATGGGAACGCCGTCCTTTAGGACCGCCAAGATGGCGGTGAGCGGCAAGTAGCATTCGGAGCCCGCCGGGAGCTGCCCCCAGGGGGTGGGATGTGGCCCCGGGATGGCTCCGGTGGATTCCAATGTGACGCCGGTGGCGCGCCGGTGCCATTATCATGACCTTGTCCGGCACCGTGCCGAACGTTGAACGTTGACAAAGGAGGTTTGGAAAGTGCCCATCGTACAGATAGAGCTTCTGGAAGGCAGGACCGTTGAGCAGAAGAGGGCAATGGTCAAGGAAGTGACGGACGCCATCTGCAAGACGTTGAACGCGCCGCCCGAAGCGGTCCGTATAATCATCCGTGACATGTCCTTCGACAACTTC
The DNA here is from genome assembly GCA_012841375.1 of Candidatus Fermentithermobacillaceae bacterium. GTDB lineage: Bacteria > Bacillota > Sulfobacillia > Fermentithermobacillales > Fermentithermobacillaceae > UBA3951. The sequence goes on along the minus strand of DUUV01000138.1, from coordinate 17,285 downwards.
GCCACGGCAGGCGTGCTTAGGAGCGATCAGGAAAAGTAGTACATGGCTCCGCGGCCCTCTCCCGGTCTTCGGTCTCATTGAACATGACTGAGGGCCGGCTTTCGGTCGTATCAACCCGGCTCTCTCAAGCATAAGATCCCCCGGTGGAGATTTCCGCCGGGGATCTTTCGTCTGCGTCCTCTGCAGTACTACTGAAATAAGCAGGCGGCCGAGACTTGCCCCTGCACAAGGAGGCATCTCCGTGCGCCGGCACAGTCTAGTCGTCTTTGTACCTGAGGAGATAGAGATTAACCGCTTGCCGGTCGGAAACATCTCCATCCCGGTGATAGCGGCATCCCGCGAAGGGGACGGCTTCGTGACCTCGGTGAGCGTGTCGGCCTTCGGAAGGACATGTGAAGCGACTACGGCTTCCCCGCTCACGGCCCTACACCTTCGTCCTGAAGAGGTAAGGGCAGGCCTCGACCGGGGAGATTTGGAGACGACGAACCTGATCTCCGAGCATGGAGCGTTCCAACCCCTCGAGCTGGATGTCCATGGCATCCCCATGGATGACGGTACCGGGTCCTTTGCGACCATCGAGGTCAGGGCCATTGTCTCCGGCCGGGAGGCAATGGAGATCATCCGCGTACCGCTCCAAGTCACATCATTGCCCAATGTACCCGGCTGGTACGGCGGAGACGGACACGTCCACACCGTGTGGAGCCCGGACGTAGTCCTCCTCCCCATCAGTCAGCGTGCCCGCCACGCCCGGGACAATGGCTTTGGATTCATAATCATTGCGGATCACGAGGACGGCATCGGACGCAAATGGGGAATGAGCGGCGGATACTGCGACCAGTGCCGCGCGGCGGAGGATGAGTACGGACTGCCGGTACTGCCGGGAGTCGAGATCGCCGTCGCCAATGGTGGCCACTGCCTGGCCTATCACATGAAGGAGACGGCGGGAACGGTGCCTTCCAACCGGGGGTTCGACTCCCGCAGGCTCCTTGCTCAGATCGACGGGCACAACCGCCCCCTATCATACGGGATCGCGGCCCACCCTTACGAACGGCGAGAGAAGTGGACCGATTGGTCTGTGCGGAATCTCGCGGGCTTGGAGATCATCAACCGCTCCAGAAGGGCCAGGCCCGAAGCCGTATCCAAATGGTTTGAGCTGCTGAATCGGGGCCTTGCGCGGACTCTCAAGACGGGCAGTTTCACGGTGGGGCTCGCGAATTCTGACTGCCACAACCTCCAGGAACCAGGAGGTAGAGGATTCACGTGGATAAGGCCCGGGCAGAGGGAGTACGCCCGTGAGACAGCGACATCCGGGCCGTTGACCAGGGAGTCTGTTTGGAGTGCCATCCGGTCGGGCCGGGCAGTGGCTTCAGGCTCCAAGGATTTGGGTTTTTTCACTCTGAACGGCGCGGGAATTGGAGAAACGGTAACTGCCTACCCGGGCTCTACCCTGGCTCTTGCCCTGGAACACCATCCATCGGCAGGGAGAAGATGCAGGAAGATAACCGTCTTCTCGGGAGACGGAAGACAGACGGTGCTGACGCCCGGGCGGCCCGGTATGCCCCTTCGGCTTGAAACCAGGTGTCCCAGGTCAAGCACATTCTACCTGGCGAAGTTCGACTTCACCGGCCACAGAAGACACCGGGATTCCGAAGTCTGGACTAACCCGGTGTTCGTAAGGGTAGCCGGATAGGAGGTCCTAGGCCCGAGCCCGTCCTTCATATAGGATCAGGCTCGGGCCCCGGGGCGTTACTCAACCGGGAAATCGGGCTTCAAATACTTGGCCAAGAACCTCCAGATCTCTTTTCGCGATTCTTTGGCGAGTTTGGTATCGATCCTGTTGAAAACATGGCCGCCGGGTTCGTTCTCGTAGATCTTGTACTCAAATTCCTTGCCCGCAGCCTTCAGCGACTTGATCAGGTGCTCCACTTCCAGGACGTTGACGTCTTCGTCATTGGTGTTGGTGTGGATGAGGAGCGGCGTCTGGAGCTTTTCCGCATGCCACGCAGGTGAGCGCCGCTTGTACTCCCAGGGGTCCTCCACAGCCGACTTACCTATGTGGTACGGCGCGTAGTAGAGGGAGTGGTAATGCTCTCCTTTGTAGCCCATTCGGGCAACCAAGTCGGAGACCGGCACTCCGGCGTAAGCCACTTTGTAGGCCTCAGGGTGCTGGAAGATGTTCATGAGGGTGATGAGGCCTCCGTGACTCCATCCGAGGATGCCCACGCGGTCGGGATCGACCAACGGCTCATTCTCGATCATAAAGTTCCTGCCCTCATAGACGTCCTCGATCTCAAGGCCGCCGTAGTCAATGAACTTGTAGAACTGCTGGCCGTACCCGGTGCTGCCGCGGTAGTCGCTGGAGATGACGATGTACCCCTGAGTCACCATCTCCTTGATGATGTGCGCGGAACCGGTACTGAAGTTGGAGTGCACTCCTCCATGGACAAACACTAGGAGCGGGTGCTTCTTATTGCGGTCTATGTTCTTCGGCACGAACGTGTATGCGCGGATCTTGAGCGGGTTGCCCTTGTCCTGAGCCGACTGAGCGAGAGTGTTGGCGGGAGGCGGCCCGCAGTAGACTACCCTATCGACCACTGCGACATCCTGCATGACCTGGTACCACATGAGGTCGTCGACGGCTTTGTGAAGCGAAGCGAAAACGTGTCCGAGGCTCTGTTGTTGTTTCTTCAGTTCCTCTATCTGCTTTGCCAGATCGTCCACGGGAAAACCCCCTTTGCGGCCCTCCCGAGGTCCCGACCATCCACAGCACTACGTGCCTTACCTCAGTGGGCCAGTTGTGCTGATGGATACTTTCGCCCGACCGGGAACCGTTTCCTCCTGTACCCGAAACATCTGCCGGGCCAATAGCCTTCATCGTCATTCCGCGGCCTTCCATGTCATCCCACGACATCCCGCGACCCAAACGGAACGCCGGCTGCCTTACTCCACCACCCAGGCCACCGCTCCCGAGAGCGCGGGTTTCAACAAGTGAAGTACCCATCCTCCCGGAATGCCGGCCAGCTTGCCGGCCACCTCGGCGGCGAAGGCGTTCCCGTCTCCTCTCACCAGGGCCATGATGGTGGGCCCGGACCCGCTGACGAACTCGGCTTCGGAGCCGGCGGCCCTGGCGGCCGCGATCACGTCCCTCGAATGAGCTATGAGCGGCAACCTATATGGCTGGTGGATCCGGTCATCCGCGGCCGTCCTCAGACGACTCAAGTCTCCTGACGCCAGACAGGCGGTGAGGAGGGCCGCCCTACCTATGTTGAAGACCGCGTCTTCACGGCTGTATGTAGCAGGGAGCGCGCCCCGGGCCTGTTCGGTGGTCAACCGGAAGTCAGGCACGAAAGCCGCCAGGGTGAGGTCCTTGGGAGGATCCATCCGGCAATGGACCACACGGCGTCGGTGCTCATCCGTAGGCGGACCTTCCCCAAGAGCCGTACTCGACTCCTCCGTCCAGACGGCAACGGTCATGCCCCCCAAGGTGGCGGGGACCACGTTGTCGGGGTGACCCTCAACCTCCACCGCGAGGTCGATCGCCTGAGCGAGGCTCATCGTCCCCGCGCCAACCTGCACCGCGACTTCCCTCGCGGCCAAGACGCCTGCTACTATGCACGCTGCGCTGCTGCCCAGTCCTCTGGCTATGGGAATGTCGGTTCTCAGCGTCCTCAATCTTGTCGAATGACAAGCCACACCCAGGCGGTCCAAGGTGAGAGCAAAAGAGCGGTAGATCAGGTTCTTGCCGGGCGGTGTTCCGGCCTGGCACTCCAACCCGGGTCCCAGCCCGGTTCCCGGAGAGTCCACCGGAGGCCACTTTATGTCCGGGCTCCCCCCTCCCACCTCGACTTCGAACTCCATTTCGTTATACAAGTCGAGGGCCATCCCCAGGCAGTCAAAGCCGGGTCCCATATTCGCAGTGGTAGCAGGCACTCTGGCCTTCACCCTAATACTCATCTGGTAGACCGCCTCCCTTGCGTCCGGCACCCATCTCGGGGCACTTACCCCGGTCTCTAAAGAACGGCGCGATGTGAAGTGGGGTTCGCTCATCCCCGGGCATCACGAACCCAACCTGCCTGAAACGCGGTACCCCTCTCATCTCGCCTCAATCGCCTTCTCAATCTCCAGAAGCTCGCAAGGCACCGGCTTGATCTCGCCTTCCAGTCCGACGGCGATATCCGGGTCCTTCAAGCCGTTTCCCGTGAGCACGCAGACGACGCTGCTTCCCTCCGCGACCTTTCCCTCCTCGTAGGCCTTGATGAGCCCGGCAACCGATATGCACGAAGCCGGCTCGGCGAACACCCCCTCAGTGCTGGCCAAAAGGCCGTATACTCTGAGGATTTCCCGGTCGCTGATCTTGTCTATGGCGCCCTTCGACTCATCGAGGGCAAGGACCGCGGACTTCCAGCTGGCCGGATTGCCGATCCGGATGGCGGTAGCGATAGTCTCGGGATTTGGGAACACCCGGTTTTCGACGATAGGCGCCGCGCCCTCGGCCTGGAAACCCAGGAGCCTGGGAAGCGAGGATATCCGACCGTCCTCCAGATATTCTTTAAATCCCTTCCAATAAGCGGTGATGTTGCCCGCGTTGCCCACCGGGATCGACAGGTAGTCGGGAGCATGCCCCAAAGTATCGCAGACCTCGAAAGCGGCTGATTTCTGACCCTCTATGCGGAAGGGATTCACCGAGTTCACGATGGTGAGTCCGTGTTTGTCCGATACCTTCCTCACCATTTCCAGCGCGTCGTCGAAGTTCCCCTGAATCGCCAGCACCTTGGCGCCGTAAACGATCGCCTGGGCCAATTTGCCCAAGGCTATCTTCCCGTTGGGGATGAGGACCACGCAGTCGAGCCCCGCCCGCGCGGCGAAGGCTGCCGCCGATGCCGATGTATTCCCGGTGGAGGCGCAGATCACTGCCCGCGCCCCTGACTCCACGGCAGCAGTCACGGCCATTGTCATCCCGCGGTCCTTGAACGACCCGGTAGGGTTCAGCCCATCGTACTTCAAATAGACCCGGATGCCCGGAAGGAGCCTCTCCAGGTTCCTCGCCCTGATAAGAGGTGTCCCTCCCTCCAAGAGTGTGACGATCCCGGTGGTGGGCTTCACCGGCATGTACCGGCGGTACTCCTCAATGACGCCTCTCCAAGCCACTTCCATCATTCCTCCGTCCATGGGTGGCAGCGGCCTCATTGAGCCGCGCCGTGTTTCATCCGCCCTCAAGCGGCTGTCGAGACTCTTGGACATTCGCCAGATCATCTCACTCCCATTTTGACATACATTTGCCCGTCAAGTAGTATTGAAAAAGGGTTTTCCAAGCAACAGGTAATTACATACCCTCGGGAGGCCGAAAATGGTCTGGGAACTCACAGCCCTCGTCGCGGGCGGAATCTCCATTATTGCGGCGGTTTTTTTGTATAGATGGGTAATGACTCAAGCCAACGAGAACGAAGCGATGGCTGAGTTCTCGGGGGCAATCCAGAGCGGCGCGGCGGCTTACCTCAGAAGGCTTTTCCAAGCGTTGGGTGGCCTGGCGTTCATAGTGGCCGTAATCATCTTTTTTGCGCTCGGCTGGGAAAACGCTGTGGCCTACTTGCTTGGCGCCGGCTGTTCGGCAGCGGCAGCCTACACAGGGATGTACGTCGCTACAAGGGCGAACGCCAGAGTTGCTTGGGCAGCAAGGACAAGCTTGGGCAAGGCGTTTCCCGTAGGCTTTTTCGCCGGAGGCGTCATGGGGCTCTCAGTAGTTGGGCTGGCCCTCATCGGGATGACGATCCTCTACATGATCTTTAGGGATGCCTCTGTTATCCTCGGCTTCAGCTTTGGTGCCAGCTCTCTGGCCCTCCTCGCCAAAGCCGGCGGGGGCATCTACACCAAGACGGCCGACATCGGGGCCGACCTTGTGGGCAAAGTTGAGTTCGACCTCGATGAAGACGACCCCCGCAACCCCGCCGTTATCGCCGACAACGTAGGTGACAACGTGGGCGACATCGCAGGAGTAGGAGCCGACATCTTTGACTCCTACGTTGCGAGCGTCGTGGCAGTCATGCTCTTGGGCGCGGCCCTCTATACAGAGCAGTACGTAGTGTTTCCGCTGCTGCTGGGCGGGATTGGCGTCATCTCTTCACTCATAGGCATGATTTTCGTGCGTCCTGGGCAGGACGACGATCCGGGCAAAGCCCTTAACACCGGAACCATCGCTACAACCATCATATTTTCGATACTGGCCATCGGCGGAACGTTCCTCATCAAGATACCCAATCCTTGGGGTCTTATCGTGCCGACCATCGCGGGACTCCTGGCCGGCATCGTGATCGGCTTCACGTCCGACCACTACACCGACATAGACAACCAGGCTGTCCAAAGCACCGCCGGTAGCGCGGTTACCGGGCCGGCAATCCTGATCATCAGAGGGTTCTCCTATGGCTTAGTGAGCGCTGTCCCGTCGGTCATCGGCATCGTTGTGGCGATGATCGTGGCGTGGTTCTCGGCCGAGCACTTTGGAGTCGCAGGTACATACGGCGTATCGATCGCGGCGGTAGGAATGCTCTCCATCACAGGCATGATCGTCTCGGCAGACGCCTACGGCCCCATCGTAGACAATGCCAAAGGATGCGCGGAAGCAGGCCACGAGTCTGAGGAAACCATCAAGATCTGCGACCGCCTGGATGCCGCCGGAAACACGGCAAAAGCCATCACGAAAGGGTTCGCCATAGGCGCCGCGGCGCTCACCGTCCTGGCCTTGTTCGCGGCCTACTCAGAGACGGTCGGTATCACTGCCATCGACCTCCGGTCTCCGGGAGTTGTGGCAGGAGTGCTCTTGGGCTCCATCATGCCTCCCTTGTTCGCCGCTCTCACCATGCTCTCGGTCGGCAAGAACGCCTTTGTCATGGTAGAAGAGATCAGGAGGCAGTTCAGAGAGATCCCCGGTCTTGTCGAGGGCAAAGCGAAGCCTGACTCAGACCGGTGCGTAGACATAGCCACGAAGGGGGCTCTAAAGGAGCTTGTGGTTCCGGGGATCCTCAGTCTCGCGACTCCCATCGCGGTAGGCATTCTCCTGGGCCCTCACGCCCTGGGAGGATTCCTTGCGGGCTCCATCATCACCGGCATCATCTTCGCCCTGTTCATGGCCAACTCAGGCGGGCTCTGGGACAACGCCAAGAAATTCATTGAGGACGGTGCCCACGGCGGAAAAGGCTCCGAGGCCCACAAAGCGGCGGTCGTCGGCGACACGGTAGGAGACCCGTTCAAAGACACGGCAGGACCGTCACTGAACACTCTCATCACCGTCATGTGCCTGAGCGCCAGCCTGTTCGGTCCGCTCATCGCCAAACTCGCGCTGTTCGGATTTTAGTTCCTAGGCGCCGTCAGAAGACCGGCAACCGGCGCGCGAGCGCGGGAGCGCAAGCGCAATCGCAAGAGCGTAAGGACTCGAGAAGGGCCCTGCTCCTAAGAGGACCCAGGGCCCTTCGATATTCCGGTATTTCGATATCGAGAAACAGAGCCGAGTCAACCCAGCCGGAAACGCTCCCCGAATACCTCCCTGAGCGCCGGGGTCTTTCCCGAGACATCGGTCCCCCTGTCCACGCTTCCCGTGTATCGCCTGCGGCGGCACTTGATCGCGAAACCGTAGTGATCCTGAGGCCTGCCGGTGCTTCCATCATGGCCGGCGGACAGGGCGAAAGACAAGACCTCGTCGTTATCGACCACTATGCTTCCCGGGTGGCGTGAGATCACCTCTTCCAGCGGGTCACCTGCGAGCCTATCCGCATATTCGGCGAAAGCGTGCTGGGTCCCGGACAACTTGTCGAGGTAGGTCGCTTGTCTCAAGGGAGCCATTATGTTTTCATAGCGCTTCCTACCGACATGGATGAGGGCAGTCCTGGATGTGTCAACGATAACCACAAACGGGACCGGTCCAAGAAACCCTCTCTTCATGTGCACGGGAATAGCGACGCTCAAGACACGCACGTCCTTTCGGCACGGGCCACCTATGGGTTCTGCCTGATCTTGGCAAGCCCGTCCGGCATATACTTACGCAGAACCTCGGGTACGGTCACGCTGCCGTCTTCTTCCTGATAATTCTCCAGTATGGCCACTAAAGTCCTACCTATTGCGATGGCGGTTCCATTGAGCGTATGGACATACTCGGGTTTGCCGCCGGCAGCAGGCCTGAACCTTGTATTGAGCCCCCGCGCCTGGAAGTCGGTACAATTGGAGCAAGACGTTATCTCTCTCCACTTGGACTCTGACGGGTGCCAGAATTCCACGTCGTATTTCTTGTAGGCGACCGGCCCAAGGTCTCCAGAGCACATCATCACAACCCTGTGAGGGATCCCTAAGTCGCGGTAGAAGCGCTCCTCGATTGACACCATATACTCATGGGTCTTGGCGGAGTCCTCGGGCTTGTCAAACACGAACATCTCAACTTTGTCGAAGTGATGGGTCCTGATGAGACCACGGACATCGCGCCCGCCCGAACCGACCTCAGTGCGGTAGCAGGACGAGAAACCGGCGTATTTCAGGGGCAATACCTTCTCGTCCAGGATCTCACCGGTGTGCATGGCGCCGAGAGGTATCTCGGAAGTGCCCACAAGGCCCGAATCTTCGCCTTCAATGCGGTAGATCTGGTCTTTGAAAAACGGGTAGTGGCGGGTACCCTCGAGTATCTCGGCCTTCACGATGATAGGAGTGACAACCGGGATGAATCCTTCGGCAGCCAGTATGTCCAAGGCGTATCTGACCAGGGCGAACTCAAGGAAGACCGCATCGCCTTTGAGGAAGTAGGCCCTGGTACCCCATACTTTGGCAGCCCTCGCTATGTCGATGATGCCGAGACTCTCACCGATGGCTACGTGGTCCTTAGGCTTATACCCGAACTCGCGGGGCTCGCCCCAGGTCCTCACAACCACATTCCCGGACTCATCTTCGCCGAAGGGCACTTCGGGAGCCAGCATGTTGGGCATCCAGACGATGAGGTCCCGGAGATCCTTCTCGACGCCCGCCAGGTCACTCTCCACCGACGAAATCCGGTCGCGGATCCCGCGCGTGCGTTCGATCATCTCTGCCCGCTCGGCCGCGTCCTTGATGCCCTTAATCTGTCCTGAGAGCTTGTTTCTTTCCTCACGCAGGACATTCACAGTCCGGACCAGCTCTGCGCGCTTCCGGTCCAGTTCCAGTATGCGGTCGAGAGGCGCCTCGGTTGAACGCTTCTTCAACATCTCCTCTACTGCTGCCCTGTCGTTTTTCAGAATCTCTATGTCGAACATGACCAGACCCCCCTGAAATGAAGGAGCAGGCCGTCTCAAGGACGAGACCCGCCTGCTCTCGTGGTGCCACCCTGCTTCGCCGCCGGTAAGGGCGGCCTCTATGTCCTATAACGGGAACACCCGGTGAGGAATACTCGCGAACGTGGTAGCAACGGCCGCCACCTGTCCCTTTGTTCCTCACGCCTCAGGGTGCTGTTCGTTCGCGTGTCCGGCACCGCCTCTCACCGTCCGGCGGCTCTCTGAGGCCCAACCACGCGCCTACTCTCCCGTCATCGGCTTTCGAAGAATATACCACGTTTGAGCGGCGAAGTGAAATCCCAAAATGGGACCGAAACGCCGTAACGATGCCGATCAAGGGTTCATAGGATAGTGTGGTCCGCGACCTCGTGGCGGATGCGCAGCAGAATGCCCCTCGAGAGGGATCGTATATATGGTAAGCATCATTGTGTTTTCGTTCGACGGAAGCGAACAACTGGCTCACTGTGTCGAGACCATTGAGTCGGTGACGTCTCAAGAGCATGAGGTCTTGGAGGCGCCTGCCCGGAGCCTCCGCGGAAGAATTCTCACCTTGCCCGAAGCCCTGAACCGGGCCGCCTCGTCCGCGTCCGGAGAGTACCTGGTTTTCCTCACGGCCGACACCGTCCCGGGTCCCGGATGGCTCGACCGGCTGATCGCCTGCGCCCAGGGTACGGGCGCGGGAGCGGTCGGTCCCCTCTGCAATATGGCCGCCGGCCTGCAGAACGCGTCGGTGGCGCTTACTCCGGGAACCGTCCTCTCGCCGGACCCCACGAGGTGGAGACCCTCGGTGAGGATCGCGATCACACCTATGCTGGTGAAAAGAGACGCGTTCGTTGATGTGGGCGGCTTCGATGAGCGGTTTGGGTCCGAAGGGTTTGCCGATGACGATTTCTGCCTGCGCCTTGCTCACTCCGGCCGGAGGGCATACATCGCCGGCGATGTCTATATCCACAGGAATGGTCCGAGACACCCGCTGCAAGGCGAGCCGGAACGTGTACGCATACTTGACGGAGAAGCCAGGAGGATGTGCACCAAGTGGGGGCTGGATGACCCGATGGCCGCGCATCCGCGCAGGGACGTCCTTGGCCTCGTGGACGTGGCCGGCAAGAAAGTGCTGGACGTACGAGCCCGGACAGGCGCCACACTACTGGAGTGCGCCGCAAGGGGTGCCCGGCTGGCAACCGGAGTAGAGGAGGACCGCCGCCTCCGGGCGGTGGCACTCACCTATTGCGGAACTCCGGCCGGACACGAGTCAGGGAAGCCGGGCCTGGCCGGAAGCCAATCTGACACCTGTGATGGAACGAGCCTCCACATACTGAAGAGTCTCAAGGAAGCGGCGGCTCACCGGCCATACGACCTAGTCATCGCCATTTGGCACCTTGAGTGCATGACTAATCCCGTTGCCTATCTCAAGCGCCTAAAGCCGCTTCTGGCCGAAGGCGGGGTACTGCTGGCGTGCGTGCGAAACGCTTGGGCTCTCTCGCGCCTCTTGCCTCTCCTCCTTACGGCGCCTCCTCCCACCTACCCTCGTCCGGCTTGGGGCCCTTGCGCGGCGCCGGACGATGTACTTCTCTGGTTCGAAGAGGCCGGCTTCGAGGTGACAAACACCAAAACGGCATACGCCCCCCCGCTGGGTAAGGAGCCGTTCCTCGACGGGTTCTTGAAACTCGTCAGGAACCACGGATTCATGGAAGACCCAAAGCCGGAGTTCTACTCAGACGAGTGCTGGTTCACGGCCGTCCTGGCCCAATAGACTGCTGAAGCCCGTCTGGAATCTCAGCCGGTCTGATGGCTCGAGTTTCAGGAACTTCTCCAGACTCGCGAGACTAATCCGCCCGACCGAGAAGAGAGTGCGCGTGAACTCCTTGTCGTCCGGCATGTACAGGGCCTGAAGTTCCTCAAGGCGCTTCATGCCATAGTAGTAGCAGGTCATATACCCGGGATTCCTCTCTTGGTACAGGACCTGGCCCCTGGCCGTGTTCCAATCGAACCCGAGCTCATCTACATACAGCTGAACCGCGTCTTCTACCGGCCTCCCAAAATAGTGCAGGTATAGATCGGCTTTGATCCTCACAGCCGTATGGTGGCGGCGGAGCCGGACGAACACAGGGAACGCGGGATCGGGAAATATGCCTTCCAAAAGCTTCTCGGACCTGTGGGCGGTACCTTCCGTAAGGGGAACCGACCTTGCCCCCATGGCCACCGTTTCAGGAAGGGGATCCAGGACCGACCTTACGAACTGCGCATGATGGCCCGGATAGCACTCGTGGATAGCCATCATCTTGAGCCAACCGTCGGTCACTGCGCGGAAGTTGGTGTCGTTCAAGAAACACTCACCCACAAGAGGACGTCTCAGCCGGCAGCCCCCACCGTATCCTCCCCACGGGTAGTCGTCCCGGGTCTGCTCGGGAGTTGGCCTTACCAGGCAAGTCTCCTCGGGGAGGTCAACGTACCCCTGCTTTGAGGCCTCTTTGGCGACTGCGACATACTCCTCCATCCGCCGGAACATCTCCTCGACGGTGTCTGCCGGGCCGGCGACGCGAAGCAGCATTTCCGATACATCGCCTGGGGTCCTGACGCTGCCATCCACCTTGGCGGCTGCCTCCATCATCTCTTGCCGGGTGGCCTCTATCTCCGACTCGTGCCATCTCAAGAGCTCGCTTAGTTGAACACCGAGTTCCTCCCCGAGAACCCTCTCGTACGCGGCCCTGGCCTCGTCAGAGGAACGGTTGCCAAGAGATTCGTCCCGAGGGCCCGCGCCGGACGCCGAACCGGAAGCCCGCCCAAGAGCGGGGCTCTTATCCTGAATGGGGCGTGAAACCGCCCCAAGGCGTCCCCTGCTCGCTTCGGCTTCCCATCCTATGGCTTTGGCGGAAAGTCTCCGGAGCATTGCTCTAACATCCTGCGCCTCGCTGTCAGACAGGCCACCAAGATACTGCGGGACTCTGCCGGCGAGTTGGCCGGCTACCCTGCCCATTACCCTGCAGGCCACTGCGACCTCCCGCCTCTTGTCAGGTGGTACAGTGCCAATCAACGATTTGGTTCCCTCCCAGACCTCGTCGATCTGCCGGAACCGCTTCTTGAATATGCGAAAGCGCTCGCTGGCCGAGCGGGAATCCTGCCGGAACAGCCGGTCAATGAAGTAAGTCTGACCTCTCATGAACCGCGCGGGATGCCTGTAGGCAGTGTCAACGCCCGAAATCCTGGCGGATAAGAACTCTAGAAAATTGTCCTTGAGGAGCGACAGCACGGGATCGGTGGCCTCAAGGGCTTGAGCTTCATTGAGAAGGCCCTGCCACTGTGACCTCGCCCAGTCTCTCTCCCCGATACCCGGGATAACTGCCGTTTCCTCATACTTGCGGCTGGAAGACAGCCGGAAAGACAGATCGGCACACTTCGCGTCAAATTCCCTAAATACCTGCGCTAAAGCTTCTGGCCTATTTTCCGGGCCATTTGATTCCTGCCGGACTACCTCATCCGGTCCTGAGTTCTCATGGGACTCAATCATCATTAGTACCGCCCCCCGTTCTCAGACTCTCCCCTACTCCAATTTGGGTAGATTTTCCTTCCAGTTAGGTGAAACGAAAATCATCTTGAGAAGAACTAGTACGTAAATCCGGTTTGACCGCCCGTCCGGATAGGCTCGCGAGTTGGGCCGCCAGAGAGGCGCTCCTATAGTTGTTCCAGGCGTAGGCTTTCACCCGCATGGGATACTCCAGCATACCGTAGAATGTGTTCTCATCCGCCCGGTCCTCTCAAGGAATGTCGCCTCTTGATTACGTCTCGGCAAAAACACTGTGGCGGGAGAAACGCATGGCCTTTGTCCACACATGAAGCACCAGCCGTGAATCAGGATCATCGGGATCCATCCCGGTGAGCTCCCGGACCTTGCGGATTCTGTAGTCGAGTGTGTTTGGGTGGATGTTCAACCTCTCGGCAGCCGTCTTGCGCCTGCCGTAGAAGTCCAGATATGTTTCGAGGGTATCGAAAAGCTCGGATCTATGGAGCTCGTCGTACGTCACAAGCTTGGATACGGCATCCCTGCCGAATGATGAGTGCTTCTTACAGGTCGCCAAGCATGACAAGAGATCGTAGGGCGCCAGGGCTCGATAGTCGAAGCAACCTGATTCCGAGCGAAACTTGGCACCCAAGGCAATGGCCTCCGAGGCTTCCGAGTAACTTCGCTTGAGGTGAGCCAGTTCATCGCACTCGCCACCAATGCCGACCGAGACTTCCCGTCCCATCTTTGCATACCGGTCGGCTATGGCGTTAGCCAGGCGATTTACGCCCTGGACGTCGGCGCCCGAGAGCATCACGACCACGTCATCCCTCAAGACACCCCTCAACGAGGCCGGGACGGCTTCGCCCAGGAGGGGTTCGGTCTCCTTGAATACCTGGTGCGCGCGCCCCCCTTTCTTATCGCGCACTATCATGACCTGGAAAGGCGCCTCACCGTACCATCCCTCGGCCCGGAGGGCCGACTGAAGGCCGTCCATATCTCTCTGGCCCCCGCGCACCAGATCGGAGAGGATATCCTCTCGCTGCTTTTGCCTGACATCAAGTGTAACCCCGCGCCTCTGAAGAGCCTGGACCAGCTGCTGCCTGGCGCGAAGGAGCGCGTGCTCAACGTGGGTAGCCAGCGGCGTTTTCCCGTTTATCACCCAGAGGTATCCGAGGACCGTATCTCCGGCTTTGAGGGCAAGGGCGACTCGTGGAGAGAACCCTATCTCGGCAATGCCTTCTACAAAAGCTACGCCGGGGCTCTTTTCTATTGACTCATACACACCTCGCTCTTTGAGCGACTTCAGAGTCGCCTCTGACGCGCCTCTTCTGAGGAGGGTTTCTACTCTGACGGAGTCCACAGGCTGCTCATGGGCTGAATACGCTACCAACCGCCCTCCTGCGTCCTCAAGGGTTATGGGGCGCCGGATTGCCTGCGCCAGTTCGTCGATTATAGCCTGAACCTCCACCGGATTCCCTCCTACATTCGAATCTTTGTAGAACGGGCCTATCCTATGAAGTCAGACTTCGATGTCGGTAGATCGGATTCCTCCACTCTTCACAAGTAGAAGTGCAGTATTCATGCCAAAACAAGCCGGGCACCGAACGGCGCGAGAAAGGACCCGGACGGATATGTCCGCGACCAAACTCGACGATCAGTGCCCGGCGTCTTTCCTTACGGTGCCTCTTTCCCGGGTGCCTCTTTCCCGGGTGCCTCTTTCCCGGGTGCCTCTTTCCCGGGTGCCTCTTTTCCCAGAGTGCCCTCTTTGCCCGGAGTGACCTCTTTGCCCGGAGTGACCTCTTTCCCCGGAGTGACCTCTTCCTAGACCACCGACGGTTCTACGTTATACTCTCCTCGCTCAAACCGCCCCGCATCGAGGTTCCTGACGTCGAGGCAGGTGTCTCTTCCCATGGCCATCTCGGCCATGATCTCACCGACCACGGGTGCCAGCATGAAACCATGACCGCTGAATCCGACTGCCTGAAGATAGCCGTCCAGCCCCGGGACTCCGCCCAGAATCGGGTGGGCGTCGGGAGTCATGGTGTACAGCCCAGACCACTGGCGGACTACACGCACATCCTTGAGGACGGGCAACAAACCGGTCATAATCCTGCACATCTCCTGGAGGAACTGCCAGGAATGGCCTATGTCGTAACCCTTGGGTTCTTGCGGGTCTCCGATCCCCATGACGAGGGATCCATGAGGCGTCTGCTGGCAGTAGATGCCGATGGAAAATGACATGACCATCGGATCGAGCAGCCATCCCACAGGCTCCGTGACGAGGATCTGGTGCCGCTGGGTGTAGAGAGGCAAATTTACGCCTACCATCTCACCCACAGGTTTCGCCCAAGGCCCGGCGGCATTTATGACGAGAGGGGTCTCGATGACTCCTTTGTCCGTGATCACCGATTTTACCTTGCCACCGCTGACCTCTATGCCGGTGACCTCGGTGAAGTAATTGATGTCTGCCCCCAGCCTCTCGGCGGCGGTGAGATATGCTCTGGTCACATGGAACGGATTAGCGTGCCCGTCGCGGGCGTTGAAGGTAGCTCCGAGCATACCCTCGGTGTTAAGCGCCGGTACGATTTGGCGCGCCTCTTCCGGGGTGCAGAGCCTGGCGTTGATGCCCACAGAGTTTTGCAGCTCGACGTTCTTCTGAAACTGATCCCACTCTTTCTCGGTGTGGGCGAGCATTAGGTAGCCCTTCTGTTTGAACTCAAGGTCGTGGGGGTAGTTCAATTCGTCTGCCAGTTGCTCAAACCTATCGATGGCAGCCTTGGCCAACAGGCAGTTCCCCTTGGAACCCCACTGCTCTCGCACACCGGCCCCGCAGCGTCCGGTCGAACCGCTGCAAAAAGTCGACTTCTCACACAAGACTACGTCCCTCATGCCAAGCTTGAGGAGGTTGTACGCGGTGGAGGCGCCGATCACGCCCCCTCCTATCACTACGGCATCGGCCGTGCCTCTCATTCTTCACCCTCCTCTCCGATCTTGGCGAGGCTACCCATGGTGATGGGCTTCATGGGCGGCCTGACCGTGGAAGGCCACACTTCGGCAACCGGCTTGCCGGTCTTCCGGGCCAGCTCGGAAGCTATGAGTTGGCGGCACGTGCGGCCCTGGCAGGGGCCCATCCCCGCCCGCGTGATACGGCGTATCTCGTCTATTGTCGTCGCGCCTTCGGCGATGGCGCGGCGGATCTCTCCGAGAGTCACATCCTCACACCTGCAGACGATGATGTCGTCATCGGTCTTAGCCATGGACCCCGGCCTCCTTTCGCAGGGCAAACCCGCGGACAACGGTGGCCATGATCTTCGGCGCGCTCACCCAGACGACCGGGGTTCCCGAAGGCTTCTTCCCGGCCACGACGCGCTGCACGACTCCTTCCGCGACTACGATGCCGGCCCTATCGGTAAGGTCAACTTCTTGCCCCTTAGCCGGCAAAGGAGCGAACTCGTACGGAATGGCGATTAGGCATTCGGTCTCGCTGTATGTCTCGTCCACCACGAAAATGGCCAGTCCGGGACACGCAGCGACGCACAAACCACATCCCGTGCACCTAGACCAGTCCATCTTGGGTATGTCGTTTATGTCCTCGAACTCCTGTATCGCTCCGAAGCGGCAGCTGTGGTGGCACGGATCGCACGGAATGCGCTGGAAGCACTCTATGGTCGCGTAGGGTCCTCTGGCGCGCCTTTCCTCGGGTGGAGTCACCCCGGCGATTTCCTGGGCCGAAGGCACTCCGGTCGTAACAAGCGTACTCATGCTCCCACCGCCTTCTCTGACTTGGAGCCCGTGTCTCCCGGGTCACTCGTCTTCGCAAGACCTCTTGTCTCCACCGACCGCACCATCGCCCTCATCTTGGCAATGCCGCTCAAGATCTTGGCGCCTGCCGGCCCGGACCGGAGTCCTTCCAGTTCGCCCGCTATCTCGTCCCTTAGCCTGGCGTAGTCGGCATCCGGCACTTTGCCCAAGCTGCGTGCGGCCGAGAGTCCGGCCATCCTGCCTGCGGCCATAGCCGTCGACGCCTCCTCGATACCGGCGACGTCACCTGCCACAAAGACACCCTTCTTGGTGGTCTCCATGGACTCGTCGTAGAGGGGCACAAATCCACCGAGTTCGGGGATATAGGCCATCTCTGCTCCGGCCTGCCACAGAAGCTCGCCTAGGGGCGTAAGCCCGGTGGCAAGACAGACTACATCGACCTTGAGGTCCTTTTCGGTGCCGGGGATGCCGGTCCAGTTGTCATCGAGTTCCCAAACGATGGCCCCCTCCACCTGTTCCTTGCCGTAGGCTTCTTTGATGGTGTGCCTGGTCATGATGGGAATTCCGAGCCTGCGGATTTTGGAGGCGTGAACGGCGTAACCTCCGATAGTAGGCATGGCTTCGACCACCGCCGCGACACGGACGCCCGCCTGAAGTAGCTGGTAGCTCACTATGAGGCCGATGTTGCCGGATCCTATCATGAGGACCGAGTCTCCGGGCCTCACTCCGTGGACATTCAT
>DUUV01000011.1 GCA_012841375.1 Candidatus Fermentithermobacillaceae bacterium | reverse complement strand
TTGGGGGTGGCCGGTTGCACTGCGTTGCTCGTGACCGGGTTTGGCCTTCGGGACTCCATAGGAGACCTCGCCCAGACTCAGTTTGACGAAATAACCAAATTTGACCTGTACATTGCCTTGGACAGCTCGTACGAAGAATCCGTCTACTATAACCCCATCGTGATGGATCCTATTTTGAATCGATTCCTAAACGATCCCAAGGTCACTGGATACGTGGAGGGCTTCTCCGAGACCGGGTATGTAATGGCTAACGGGAGGAGAGTAGAAACAACCGTCATGGTGCCGATTAAGTCAGAGGACCTTGCCAAGGTGGTGACTCTCCGAGACAGACGGAGCGGGAAGGGCATCGCTTTCAGTGATTCGTCCGTAGTCCTCACTGAGAAAATGGCCGCCAATCTGGGTCTTAGGCCGGGCGATGTTTTCACTCTGGAAAACGGTGACGGAGAGGTCGGAGAGTTCGTTCTGTCTCAAATAGCCGAGTACTACGCCGGGAGCTACGCGTACATGGGCAAGAACGAGTACGCCCAGGTTTTCGGAGAAGAACCGTCGTGCAACGTCCTCATGGCCAGGACCAGCATTGTCGGCTCAAAGGAACAGGACGATACGCTGACTGCGCTTCTTTCTTCCGATGCCGTTCTAGGCGCCCAGTTCATATCCCAAATAAGAGAATCCCTGGATACAGTCTTAAACAGCATAGGCCTTATTGTGATTGTCCTCATCGTCTCATCGGGTGCCCTGGCCGCCATCGTGCTTTACAATCTCATCAATATAAACATTGCAGAACGGAAGAGGGAGCTTGCGACCCTGAAAGTACTGGGTTTTCACGGTGACGAGGTTGCCGCCTACATTTTCCGGGAGATAACCATCCTCACCGTTATAGGCATCATCCTGGGGTTCGGACTCGGGCTCTTGCTGCACGGCTTTGTGATTAGGACCGTAGAGACCCCCGACTTCATGTTTGGTAGAGAAGTATCTCCCACAAGCATGGCTTTGTCCGGCGCCTTCACACTTGCGTACTCGTTTATCGTGCAGCTGGCCATGGCCCCAAGACTTCGGAATATCAAGATGGCCGAGTCCATGAAGGTAGTAGAGTAACCGGCGGGATCTCCAAGATTAGGCCAGACCCAGATCAATCTCTATCAAAATTTGTACAAGGACGCAAGTGCCCAGCACATCTCAGAGCTTTTGGCCGTTCGATCCGCACTGCCCAGAAGCAACAGAGAGGGCCCAGAGCACACACCCTGGGTCCTCTCCTCCATGCCCGCCATAGATCGGCGTTGTCCCTTACTTGTCACGATACTTACCGCGGTCGCGGACCTCACAACTCGCTTTCTCCTGCCAGACCCGCAGGAAGCGAGCACAGACGGATCACTCTCTAGTCTTCAAGGATCGCCACAGCTCTGCACCAGGCAGCACTGGCTCTGGCTATTTTCACAGGGAAACAAGCAACCTTGAAGCCGAAAGGCGCAGGTAGTTGGTCCAGATTGGCCAGTTTCTCTATGTGGCAATACTCCCGAATCCTGCCGGCAAAATGCGCAGGCCAGATGTGCTCGCGCTTGCCTTCCCTATACTCCCGCGCCATTATGCTCAAGGGGACATCGAGGCTCCATGCGTCGGTTCCCATGACTTTGACTCCCTCATCCAGTAACCACAGCACGGCTTCTCCGTCCAGACCTGCACCCAGACTGGGGTAGTTGTGGTCCTTAAGGTACAAGTCTCCTCCCAGGACCATTATAAGCGGGATATCCCCTGGCTTTATGGTGTAAGCGATCCTGTCCAGTTCTGCCTGGAGATCATCCTTGGTGATTACCTCACCTGCTTTCTTATGTCTGAAATCCAATAGCACGCCGTCACCGAAACACCACTCCAAAGGCACTTCATCTATGGTCTTCGCAGGCTTACCTTCCGCAGTCGGTCCGAAGTGCCAGGGTGCATCCAGATGGGTGCCTGTGTGGGTGATCGCATGAACCTCTTCCACAGCGAGAGCCATTTGGTCCGGAAACGCGCTCAACGGAACATTTGATGACCTGCAATAATAGCGGGCATTCTCACGATGCTCCCAATACACAATTTGCGGTGGTCTCGGATCAAAACCGAAGGTGGCTAGTGTGGTGCTGAGATCAAGGATCTTAGGCATGTGAATCCTCCTCCAGGATTCTATTAACCAACTGCTTGAATGTCTGTCGGGAAATGATGGATTTCCTTATGATGGCCTCTTCCTTCACGATCTGGGTAAGCCTTGCTACTTGGTCGTCTGTGAGCTCGACCCCTATCTCATCGAGGAACAGGCGAACCGCAGTCCTTCCCGAGAGCTTGCCGAGGACAATCTCATATCCGTCCTTCCCGACCATCTCGGGGAGAAACGGCACATAAGCGAAAGGCCTTCCTGCAGCACGTGCCTTCTCAAACATGAAGACGCTAAGACCGGCCACATAAGTGAATAGGTTGCTTCCGATGATAGCCTTGTTTCTAGGAATAGGGGTTTTCGCGATCTCTGAGACCAGCTGGCAAGTTGGATATAGCTGGTTCAAGCGCAGGCCGGTGTCAACGCCCAGAAGCAGTTCCAACCCTACTGCCACCTCTTCAGTTGCAGCATTGCCACCCCTTGAGCCCAGCCCATTAATGGCTGTATGCACGAACGAAGCACCACCCGCTACAGCTGACAGCATGGCTGCGGTGGCAAGGCCGAACTCATTGTGGGCGTGCATGTGTATCGGGGTACCGGGTATCCATTCTCTGAGTCTCTTGATGATCATCATAGTGGTCCAAGGCAGGGAGTTTCCGGAAGTATCCGAGATGGCAACAGCATCGGCACCTCCTTCGAAAACGATCGCCTTGTACAACCTCTCCAGGAACGACAAGGGAACCCTGAAATCGTCCCATGGCATGGCCACGGTATGCAGTCCTAAAGACTTGGCGTAGCGGACAGCCTCGACAAACCGTTGGATGATGTCGTCCTCTGAAAGCCCCCACATCACGTTGCATGTCCAAGGATTTGCCACATTCTCAACGATAACCCCGTACGCGCCGCAGTTGGCCACCGTGTCTATATCCTCTTTGAGCCATCTCGCAAGACAGACTACTTTCGCATTGAGTTTCAGATCGAGGATCTGTCTCGTGACTTCTCTGTCGTCTTTCGATACTACCGGAAAAGTCTCGAGACTGTAGACACCCAGCCTGTCGAGGGCCTTTGCGATCGCCACCTTTTCATCCTTGGTGAACACGATGCCGGGAGCCTGCTCGGCCTCGCGGATAGTGACATCGTGTATGTAAACCCTGTTATCAGGCGGCAAGGCAAGCATCGATCTGCTTTCCTCGAGGTAGTTAAACGGTGTTACCCAGTATTCGTCAGTGAGCCACTTCTTCTCGGTACTCAAAGTTATCGCCTCCGATACGTCAATTGGTCTGGTTATCCCCTTGGCTTGTCATTCCGTCGTTGGTACAGGCATACGCAACCTTCTGATCAATACTGCTCCACCTATCACGAGACCGATCAGGTCCGTGAACCCACCAGCATGGATCAGACTCAATGCGGCTACCATGAGAAGCACGCGCTCAATCAGTGAGACTTGGCCTCTAAACCAGCCCTCAACAGTTATGCTCAGGCAAAAGACCCCGAACACCGCTGTCGCCGCGGCCTGGATTACTTGAGCAGGCGTGCCCATGCACAGAAGAGCGGGACCATACACAAACATATAAGGCACTATGAACCCTGAGAGGGCCAGCTTGCATGCCTGCCAACCGGTACGGTTCGGATCGGCGCCCGCTATACCTGCGGCGGCATAGGCACCAAGTGCCACCGGTGGAGTGATGGCTGAGATCGTGGCGAAGTACAGGAGGAACAGATGTGCCTGAACCATGGGAACTCCTGTCCTGATCAGCATCCCACCAACGGTCGACACAGACAATATATACGCACTAGCCACCGGGACACCCATACCTAGCACTATTGAAACCAGCATGGCCAGGATAAGAGCCACTATCTGGTGTGTGCCCCATATGCTGACCATGGCGCTCAGTTTGACACCAATGCCGGTCAAGCCTATGAACCCGACAATTATTCCGGCCGATGCACAAGCCAGAGCAACGGGGA
>DUUV01000086.1 GCA_012841375.1 Candidatus Fermentithermobacillaceae bacterium | reverse complement strand
GTTGTCGCGTCCTCCTCGTCCACCTCCGCATCTATCGACCAGTTGAAGAAGCCGCCGGCCTGGTCGACGGTCAAGGCCGCGCCGGATACCGTCACTTCGGCTTCGGGGTCCTGGGCCTCGTCGAAAACATCGAAACCGCCGGCGCCTTCGAGAGTGAAGCCGGCAGAGACGATGTCGCCATCGACCCGAACGGTGACAGGCGTCTCCGGGTCCCAATACCTGCAGTCGGGATCCGTGACCTGATACCGCTTTCTCACCGCGTCCGGCGTTGTCGCTTCATTCGTGAAGGGAACAGGGGCGGCATCTGCCCTGCTCGCGTATACCGCCCCTACTTTGCCTGCCATGGCCATACCATCAGCCCCTTACGTCGTGGTCGGGGTCAGCGCCCCCGTGCCCCTGAAGTCGGCCGAGATGCTCGCCTTATCCTCAACAGGCACCTCGACGTTAAGGGCCGTCAGAAAGGCTTGGCCTGTAAAAGTGAGCGAGCCGTCTGTCGCCGTCACCTTGAGTTCGATACTCGCTATTGTGCCGATCTTGTCAAAGAGCGCAGCCTTATGACCCTTCACCAAGTTGCCCTCGAACGAGCCGGACCACTCTTTGAGTCCAGCCAGGAACTCTTTCCAGTCGCTAGAGTCGAAGTTGGTGGTCTCGATCTCGTCAACACCCACATCGAGCGACCAATTCCCCATCTCCGCGATGCTGCCGCTATCAAACTTTATCGAGCCGCCTTTTCCTGCTATTGCCACTTTGATCCCTCCTACCGTTCCTTGAGAACTGAAAAGTTGCAGACAAACTCCGACCTGTTGTTCGCATCGAGCCCCAATGACTCGGGGCTCTGGTTCGCTCGAATGAGCAGATACCGCCTGTCGCCCAAAACCTCGTTAGCTAGGCCGTGCAAGGCGTCAACTACCGCCTGGATTCTGGCCCTGCCAGCAGAGTATGACTTGTCTCGCACCCTGACTTGCAGGCCTGGGCGCTCTAGGACTGCGTCTTCGCTGCCCATGGTCATCTCCATAGGCTCACCGGCGTATTCGAAGAGTGCCACCAGGTTGTCCGGCTTGTCGGGCATGAAACCCTTGTGGACACCGGAGATACCTTGCTGTTGTAGGTATGATGCTATGTCGTCGAGCACCCGACCACCTCCCTACTTGGTGCCCTTGAGTGCCTTCTTAACCCTGAGCCTGACAAGATTCATAACCTTAGCCTTGAGCCTGTTGAACGGGTCCTCCAAGTACTTGGCCTTGCGACCGGGAGTCGAAATCGGATTCCTCGGGTCTGGGTGTCGCAAGGTTAGGTCTTCATGTTGGCGTAACGCGTATGGCGTGTTGTAGGAAATGTAGACCGCGGTCTCCTTTGGAACATCCGTCACAGTCCCCGATCTCGCCAGGGCGCCTGTTGCAAGGGGGACCTCTTTCAAACTCTCCGTGAGGATCGCCTCCGCTCCGTCATGGAGGGCTTGCATGGCTACCCGGCGAGCCAGATCCCGGGCCGGTCCGGCATCGAACCACGTTTTCTTGCGGGCCATCACACCGCCGCCTCTCGGAACATTGTCTTGCCATCGAGAGTCACCGCCTCGCTGACCGCTATCACCGGCCAGTCGCGGTCGCCGTACTGGAGCACGTCGCCTGGCTGGATGCTTTCCAGGCAGAACACCCGGGCCTCGGATACCACTTCTTGGCCCTGAGTGTTACGCACAAGCCGCCGCTTGGCCTCCCACCGGACCTTGATCTCGGTACCGGGCTCCTCCGGCTGTGGCGGGTACCCGCCCTCGGAGATGAGCTTCTTCCATCTCGCGTTCTGGTTCAGGTACCCACGTATCACGTGATGCTCACCGCCCCCAGGAGCCACGGCCTGAGCAATTCCTTGGCCTCTTGGCTTATAAGTCCTCCGCCTCTAGCACCGGCCACGTAGGTCTCCGACAGCCCGCCCACGCTGAACGATGCCACTCCTTCTTGCTGGAGTTTACGCCGCTGGCTGTTGCCTCTCTCGAGGAGAGCCAGCGCTTCCTCACAGCAAGCGTCCTTCACGGCTTGCGGCACCTCGGCATCAGGGTACCGCGGGAACTGGTTGGCCTGGTCGTAGCTCGCCTTGACACCCTTGAGAGGAGTCCGGTCTATCGCCCGAGTCGCCATGTCCAGAGCCTTTCCCTTGTCGCAAGTGGAGGCTCGCATCCAGGCTTCAATGTGGAGCCGCGACGCAAAGTAGGTGTTGGCCTCTTCGGTTGTGGCGTAAGCCGGCATGGCTACTCACCGTCCTTGGGTCTTTGCTTCTTGGGCTTCCGCTGCGCCTTCTGCGCCTCGGCCTCCGCCCTGGCCTTCTCCGCCGCCAGTCTCCGATAACGATTGAAGGCAGTTACATTGTTGCCCGACAGGTTTGTACTACTAACGCTCACTGTCATCACCTACTCGCCTTGAGCCGCCACTGCGGCGTTAAATGCAGTCTTGACTGCGGCAACATCGACGTAGGGCTGGCCAGACACCATGGCCTCTAGTGCCAGTAGTTGCTTCTCGGTCTCCAGCGCAGCATAGTCGCTGCCCTCACCCACGTCGATCTCCAAGATGTCAGCGTAGGCCAATAGAGCTGCGCTCATTGCGCTGGCGTCCTCGGCAGCATTGACGACGGCAACCGCCTGAGCCTCCAGCTCGTCCGCTACAACGTCGTCGAAGGCTGCTTTCAGCTCGACTTCGCTGGCATACGGCAGGCCGTCGAAGACCTCTTCGTACACGGCCCACTTGCCCGTAGCCGGGTCGCTGTCCTCAGACGG
>DUUV01000122.1 GCA_012841375.1 Candidatus Fermentithermobacillaceae bacterium | reverse complement strand
ATCGCTTTGGCCTTCTCCCGGTTGGTCACCTTCTTGGGATCGGCGCCCCGGCCTTTATTACGAAAATGGGTAACGCCGGCTCGTCGACTTTCACTCTTAGGCGACCTTGGATACTGTGTACCCAAGCGCTTTCAGCTGTTTGACCATCCTGTCTTCGTGATTCAAGCGCTTCTTAGTACCGAAATCCGGGCCGAACTCCTCATAGGACTTGTTGTCGCGTAGCATGGCATAGATAATGCGCAACATGGTGTGAGCCAAGGCAATCAAGGCTTTCTTCTTGCCCATCCGTTTGACCAGCCGCCAATAGCAGGCGGACAGACGGGTATCGCGACTCATCGACGCCGCCCACGCGCATTCGCACAGTGTCGCCTTGAGCATCGCGTTCCCTGGCAGAGTACGGACCCGCTTCACCTTCCCCGCACTCTGGTAGACGCCGGGGCTGACTCCTGCCCAAGATGCCAATTGCCCGGCTGATGGGAATTGCTTCACATCCGGACCGATTTCGGCCAAGATGGCAGCCGCCGCTGTGGGTTTGACACCTGGTAGGGTGGACAGAAGATCCACCTTCTCTCGATAGGCTTGCAGGTGTGACTCGATCTCCCTTTCCACGGTCACGATCTGTTGCTCCAGAAAGCAGAGATGATCCCAGGAAAAGCGAATCATATCCCTATGGTGGCGGCGCAGGCGTCCATTCAGCGCCTCAACCAAGCTCGGGAGTTTAGATCGTAGACGGCCGTGCACAAGGAGTTCAAGCGCCGTCTCGGTGATCACTTCGCCACCTATCAGGGAGGTTAGTATCGCCCTACCGGAGACGCCGAATAGGTCGGACATGTATGATGACAGTTTGATATTGGCGTCCTGCAGCACCTTGTGAATCCGGTTCTTTTCGGAAGTGGCGTCTTGCCGCAGTTTCTTCCGATACCGTGTAAGATCGCGAAGATCACGCACGTCGGTCGGCGGAACGAAACTCGACTCGATAAGACCACTCCGTAGTAGTCGAGCGATCCATTCCGCGTCCTTCATGTCGGTCTTCCGGCCCGGCACGTTCTTGATCCGTTGCGCGTTGGCCAGGATCAACGTAAAACCGTGGCCTTCAAGTAGGTTCCACACTGGTTTCCAGTAAACTCCGGTGCTCTCCATAGCCACATGTGTGATCTCTAGCGCTTCTAGCCAATCGACAAGCGCCAGCAACTCAGCTGTCGTGGTTCCGTAAGCCGCCACCGTTATGGTCGGCCTTCGATCCAAGGAACCGCATATTGCGCATGCCACTACGCTCTCTTGATGTACATCCAGCCCCGCACAGCGCTCGATGATTGCCTCCATTGTCCTACCCCTCTCATCCCTAATGGGGGCCGAGACGCTGCAACCTGAACAGTTTGAACTTTATTACACGTGCTCGTAGGCACACTACGTTGTGCTCGAAGGTTGCGGGGCCAGTTTTTTTTACGGGTTGCGGATACCACAAAGACTGTCGGCCTTTGCCCCGGCCCAGTGGACACTTCTAGAGGCGCTAGCCGTTTTCATCCTACGTTGTGTTCGCGGGGCGAACATGAGGGTTTTTTTAGTATCTCTGCGGTAACCTTCAAGACATCTACCTCAAGCTGGAGCCAGTATTTCTCTTCCTTCAGCTTCTTCTGTTCTTCCCTAAGCGACTGCACCTCGGCACGCAGCGCCTCTACGTCCTCGTGGTCAACGTCTTTCGCTTCCCCGCGTCTTCGTTTGCTCATGGGATACTCCTTTCCGAGCAGACGCTTCTTCCACCGGTACACAGTGGTTGGGTTGACACCAAAGTTCTCGGCAACCTCCTCGGCCGTGTAGCCTCCGGAACACATGAGCTTCACGGCTGCCTTCATCCGCTCCCGCAAGTACTTCTTCGCGGGAGACAGGTATTCATTGTTGCCTGCTTCCTGGAACTCCCTGAGCCATCGTTCCACTGACCTGGACGATGCGTAACCCAGCTCCCGACAAACAGCAGACGCGTTACCACCATTCTTGAGGTACAGATCAACTGCCTTCTTGCGGTCTTCTGGTGAGTACACGGACATCCTCCTCTCAAATCTGAGTCCAGGATTCTGTCCGCATGCCCCCGGTCCACCCTTCATTTTCTGCGGGTACCTCCCCTCATCCCATCAATAAACGCCGGATCGGTTGTCCTTCGAACACCCCCGGCAGGAAGGAGACT
>DUUV01000032.1 GCA_012841375.1 Candidatus Fermentithermobacillaceae bacterium | reverse complement strand
TTAAGCCCCTTCTTATACCAAACCTTCCGCTTGCCGTTCCACTTGAAGCCGGAATCTCGAAGCGTATTGAGCACCGACTCATCGGGCTTTGCGGCAAAACGGATCTCGACGCCGTTTTGGTTCCTGTTTTCTATGACGACGCCCTTGACGGGTTTGGCGGCGGAGGCAGTCTCAGAAAGTTTCTCCTCAGCCTTGGGCTCAGGCGCGACGCGAAGGGGTTGCTCTTCGCCGGGTATGCTGGTGGGCTCGGGTTCTTGGGTGGCAAACTCTTTCAAAGCCTTTGCCAGCACATCATGGTCCCGGTTTATGTCGTAGCAGAACAACTCGCTCTGGACGGTCAGGATGTGCTCGGGGCTGAACTTTTCCATTCCCACCTGGCGCATGGCGCGGTCAAATAACAAGTATTCATAGAAGTAGGGGTAGTAATCGCCTGCATCCAGGGATTTGCCAAGGGTAGCGATCTCAGATTCCATCAGTCTTATCTGGCCGTTAATGATATTCAGCACGCCCTGCGGTTTGTCCCGCATCATGTCCACGATCCGCCCATAGACTTTCTGCCATTTGGAGTCTTTCTGTATGGCGGCCATCAACTTGTCCCCAACGGGTTCGTACTCAGCTATCAGGGCCGCCCTCTGTTCGGGCGCAATGCGGTTGAAATGCACATGCCCCAATTCGTGGACAATATTATCCGCTTCGATGGGGTGATTACCCATAATTCCAATGGCGCTGAGTCCGTTATCCAGTCGCACCGTCACAACTGCGGCATCGGCAAGCTGCAACATGAGTGCGTGTTGCTCATCAAGAGGTCTGCCTTCAAACAAGTCCGCCGCCCAGAAGAAATAAGAGTTCTGTTTCGCGAACTCCTGGATCGGCGTCGGCAACTCGCCCATTACACCGTCTACGATCTTTTGCGCGTCCTCTCTAAAGCCCTTAGTGTATCTGAATCCTGATGGAGCAGTGAAGATGTCAGTTGAGGGCCGAGGTCTAATTGTTTTGATAGCCGTGCGACCAGTTCCAGCTTCTCGATCACCCGTTCTTTCAGTTGTTTCCGTGGCATCGGCATCCCCTCCTTTCGGGGTAACAGGAACAACGGAGGACTCCGGGCTCATCCGCACATCGCTTTTCAGCAAGGGTCCAGCCTCATAGGGAACATCACGATTTGTCTTGGCGTGTTCCTTAGCTTCTGCGTTTATCCGCTCGAAGTAGGCTCTAGCGGCATTCCACACACTTGCGCCTTCTGGGAGGTCGAGTTCATTTGCCAGCCGATCTATGATGGGCTGAGTTTCCCACTCAAGATAATCATCGACGATATTCTCACCAAACGCGTACAGGCGAAGATATGCGGGATTACTGAACTTGACCGCAGGCCCCAAGCCAAACTTGGTGAAGCTCGGCTCATCAGGTACCTTTGACCTTATGGCGTCAGGCTGTTTTCCCGAAATGCCCTCAGATGCCTCAGGAAGCGCGATCTCGGCCGCCTGCGGTGAAATACCTTTGGTGGGTGGGGAAACAACGGGAGGCGTCACCTGCGGCGCCACGGCAGGGGGTTTTTGAACCTCTGCCTCCGTCCTCTGGGCGTCCGTCGAAGGGGGTTCCAACACAACAGCGCCCTTCCCGATCTTGACGGTGGTGCCCTCGGCGTTCTGCGTGACAAGCAACGCCGGGTCCGATGCGTCAGTGATGGTCAACGCCGCACCGGTTGTCGGGTGGTAGACAACCTGCCCGACCTGGAATGCGGCCCTTGGGCCTTTGGTAGGCACTTTGATTTCGACTTTCGGGACTTCGGGCACAGGAGGAGTTTCAGGCAGCCCGGCGACCTGTCTCTGCTCTTGCACTACCTCCTGGACGGCCGTTTCTATGGCCTGCCTTCCTTCCTCGGTCTCGGCAACTTCATCCAACGCCTCAATGAGAGCCTGTTCTTGGGGCTGCCCGGTCTTCACCTTCTCGGCCACCGATTCTTCAACTTGCGCCCGAGTCTCGGGAGACAGATTCTCCATGGTCTTGGTAACGGTCATGCTCGCCACGTCCCGGGCAACACCGATCATCGACTGGCCGCCGCCCATGGCGAAACCGACCATCATAGCCTCTCTGGCTTCAGGGCTGGAGAGCGAGAACTCCTTGCCGAGAGAAGTCGCCTGCGCCCATTCCTGATAAGCCTCTTCTGCGGCTTCCATAACGCCTGTGAGGCCTACCCTCACCATGGGGGCGGCAACTTTGCCAATGCCGGTCTCCATGATCTTATCCAATCCCGGGACCTTGGCCACACCGGTCATCCACTCAAGGGTTTCGGTCATGGGCAGGAGAGCCAGGTTCTTCTTGAAGGTCTCATCCGCCATTGTGTCGGCTTCCTCTGCAGAGTAGCCCATGGCTATGGCTTCATTGTAGGTGCCACCGGCCTCCATGGCGGACTCCGCAAGGCCGCTCAAGGCGCCTGCGCCCATTGAAGTACCTGCCCCGGCAAGGTACTGGGCGAGTTTCCCAACCACCGCCTTGCCGAAGGTGCCCATGCCTGCGGCTTTCGCTCCAAGAGCGGCCGCGCCCTTCGCTACCGCGCCTGTAAGCCCGACGGCCCCTGCGGCGTAAGAGCCTAGAAGACCGATGGGAAGGAGAGCCAACGTGAACGGCACGCTCCTAGCCACCTTGGTTGTCCAGAAGCGCGGGTTAAAGTAGTCTTTCCACGTTGATGTCAATTCGGGCACGTCCTGGGGTGCTCGCGCCTGCAATTCTGCCGCTCGTTCCGTAATCTTCTTTCCAACTTCCCCCATAGCCGGTGCCTGTTCCGCGATCAGCCTTCCGATTTCCTTCCGACCTGCCACGCTTGCGACAGCACCTGCCACACGAGCCGCGTCTGCGCCCTTCCAGCTTATAGCCCCGCCTATGGTGGAAAGCACGTCGCCCCAGCCTGCCGTTTGAGACGCTGCCGCTTCCCTCTGCAAGGGAGTGAGTTGGTGGAGAGTCATGCTTAGTTCTTCAAAAGTCATGCCCTCAAGTGCTTTTTGAGCCTCTGGTCTTAGTCCCTTTAGTTCTTGCGGCTGTATTGGATCTAGGAGGCCGATCCCCTCGCCTCTACTAAGAAGGCTCCTGACGCCGGTCCTGGAAGTGGGCTGCGGCATCTGCATCTCGGCAAGTCTCCTCGCCGCCTCGTGGGCTTGAGAATATGCCCTCAGTGTCGCCTGCATCTCCGCAATAGGCAAAGTGGGCGCGGGAGACGGGGATCTTAGGCCCGTAAGGGCTTGCCTTTGGGCTTCCTCTCTCGCTCGCCGTATGAGTTCCTGGAGAGGTACGGACACGCTGCGCACCCCCTACCGCGCTTACTTCCGCTGCAAGATCGCGAGAATATCTTCCGGTGATTGCCCCTGTTCGTCCGGGAGTCTTGTGGCAAGCCCCGCCCTGGAGCGGAGGAAGTTCTCGATTGTGAAAGCCATGTCTTCGGCTTCCTTGGTATCACCGCCGTACCCGAGCGTGAGGTCATAGATACCCGCTTTCAGTCCCGGCATGACCTTGTTAATCCACTGCTCGGACTCATGGGTGTCAGGCGGCACTTCCCCCACTCCTAGACCCTTCTCCTGCATGTACTTCGCCCACTCTTCCTCCGCCTGGGCCTTCAAGGCGTTGGAGAGGGAATACTTCATGATCTTCGGGTCGGGTATGGCGGGCTGTGCCTGCTGCCGGTTAAGTCTCTCCTGTTCGAGCGCGAGGCTCGCCGCATGTTGACGTGAGGACTCAATAAGATGCTGCCCCCCGAGCGTAGGCGTCCCAGGAGTGAACGGCGAGTAAACGGGGTTCTGTGCCTGCGCCTGCGAAACTACCTGCCCGAGCCTCTGTAGGTGGTCAACCCAACTCCCCCGGCCTTCGGTGCCCTGACGCTGCAAAAACTTCGGACTCACTCCCATCTACGCCACCCCCAGGAAGGAATTCAGTATGTTCTGCGGCAGGTAGGCCACTCCGTCCTCGACCTTGCCGCCTAGTTTTTCAACATCCGCTATGGGGATCCTGACGTTCCCGACGACGACCTCTTTGTTCTTCTCGTCCCAGTCAATTAGGTTGCCCTTCCCTTGAGACGCGGCGTAGGCCCTAACGGGCACTAATGACCCAGAGACTACCGGCGACGGCGCCTGCGGCAGGGTATCCGGAACCTGGCCCATGAGGTCAGCCCACTGCATAGGCAGCCTCTGCCTCTCCGATTCCGTGAGATAGAGATAGGGGAGGAGCGACTGTGCGTAACCCATGTTGTAGATGTTCTGCTGGCCCGCAAGTCCCGCTAAGCCCATGGCCGCCTGAAGTCCCTGCTGCCACTCCTGCATGGTGCGAGAATAGTCGGTATCACGCATGGCTGCCAGTTGCTGACTCGTGAAAAGCCCTTCCTGCTGTGCCAGTTGTTCAAGTCGTTGTGCCGCGTGGCTCTGGCCTGTGGCAAGGGCACTCTCAATGTCCGCCAGGGATGCCGCCCGCTGAGCCTGCTGCTGCTGGAAACCGGTCATGATGGGCTCTTGGAGTTTCCCTGTGAAATAGTCAACCTGTCCGGAACGTCCTCCGCCCCTG
Organism: Candidatus Fermentithermobacillaceae bacterium; assembly: GCA_012841375.1. Classification (GTDB taxonomy): domain Bacteria; phylum Bacillota; class Sulfobacillia; order Fermentithermobacillales; family Fermentithermobacillaceae; genus UBA3951. Next base: position 7,628 of record DUUV01000032.1, on the reverse strand, counting down.
GCTATGGCGGATTCGGTCGCCTGCCTCCTGGCTTCTTGGAGCATCCTCTGCGTGGACTCCTCAGCACCAGCGTAAGCCGCCTCGATTTCTTGCTTGCGGCTCCCCGCCTGTCTCTCCAGTTCCTCGATCTGCTGCTGTAGGGCAAGCCTCTGCGGGTCGTACACCAGTTGCGCCTGCTGTCTCGCCAACGCGAGTAGTTCATCTTCAGGTCTCGGGGCGTATCCAGGCAGGCTGGTGAGGTAAGACCTAATAAGCTCTTCGTATGGTGCCATGGCCTGCTTCCCTAATTGTGAGAACTCCATCATCTGGTTCTGCAATTTCTGTGCCGTGTTGCCCATAAGCGCCATATAACCTTCCAAGCCCGACGCGCTGCCCTGCGGCGCTTGGTATGTGGGCTGCGCTTGAGGCGGTGGTTTGGAACCGCCGCCCGTCTGAGTCTGAGTGGGCTGTTGGGTAGGCTGGCTCTTCGGCTTGCTGGACCCGCTCTGCAAGGCCGCGAAAGTCTCAGGCCCCGCAATAGCGTCTACTCCTATTCCCGCGTCTTTCTGAAACTGGAGGAGTGCGGTCTCGGTCTTAGGACCAAAGTCGCCGTCGATCTCGCCCACGTCGTACCCCAGGTTCTTGAGCTGCTGCTGGAGTTCCCTGACACTCTGGCCTTTGGAGCCACGGTAGAGGAGGCCGCTTGTGGTGGAACCTCCGCCGCCCGGGTCTCTCATATCATACGCCACGGGGATCGCCCTCCTTCTTCGCCTGCTTCTCCTCCACCTTTGCGAGCCTATTCTTCAGGCTCTCGATTTCCTGCGCCAAGTCCTCTAGTGTAACGGCAGGGGGTAAAGGCGTTTGCGCCTTGTGTTTGCCTACCGTCACCCGAATTATATCAGGTTCACGCTGAAGCACGAACCGTCACCTCCAATATTGCCGGAACGCTCATCTCGGCCGTCGCCTTGACTCGGTACACGCCGGGGTCGGTGAACGTGACTTCGGCCTCGGCGCCACTTAGTTCCGTATCGTCAATGAAAACCCTCAAGTCAGAGGGTAGGGAGGCAGGTTGACCGGATATGTCGTAAGCCGTGACCTCAAGAACGGCGGGAACGCCCACAGTAGGTTCTTCCGGCGTGACGGTGATCTTGAGTTCTCTCGCCTGCGCCATGGCGTCAAGGATTTCCTCTTTCGTGAGGTCGATTGGCTTTTCCCACGCAACTGCCTCCTCCGTGCCAATCCGGACGGCGGGAGTACCCCTGAAGAAATAGGTGTTCCTGGCCTTCATAAAGTCCATAACCTCAACGGGCAAATCTCCCAGTTGGGAAAGGAGGTCACGTGACTCCTTTTGGTGCGGGTTATGGAAGAACAGTGCTTTCATCATGATGTGAGCTTCACCTCGATTATGGAGCCAACCTGCCCGGGCTGCCCGGCTTCGCCTGGGTACTGCCAGGGACCGCCTCCCGCTCCGCCATCTGAGCCGTTCACCAGGACAGAGCCGTTGTTCGTGTAGTTCCCATAACGGGCGAGGACCACGACTCCACCGCCTGAACCTCCTCCGCCGCCCCCTCCTCTGCCACGCCTCGAATCTTTCACTTGTCCGTCTCCACCGTTTTCTCCAGGTGTAACACCAGAAGCGGAGACAATACCGTTTATGGTGATGTTGCCACCTGCGATAATCGCAAGAACCCCACCACCGCCACCAAACTCACCAGGCTGCCCGCTTTGTGCGGGATTGCTGTAGATGTCTTCTGAACCGCCAAGGCCGCCGTTGCCCCCTCCTTTTCCGCCGCCTCCTGGAGAGCAGCCGTCAATATAGCCGCTGTACCACTCATACCACTGTCCTGAACCGCCCCCTCCGCCTCCCGAACCGCCAAAAGCGGAGTTCATGCCACCTGTCGCACCTTTCCCACCAGGGCTTGTTCTCAGGGCAGCGCCTCCGCTAGGAGTGGAAACAACGAGTTGACCATCGGCACCGTTTCCCCCTTTACCTCCCGCACCGCCTACGGGAATCAGGCTGTAGGCGAAAAGGCTGGTGATGGGCATGGTCAGGAGGAAGTTGGCCGATGCCCCGCCCGGTATTCCCGAACCAACGTAGGCCGCCTTGTCGTCCATGTGTATCTTGCCGCCCGCGTGCACCACTACATCTCCCTGAACCAGCAATATAAGCCCCTTGCACCTGTTGGAAGTGGTGATGGTGTGGCCATTGTTCACGATAAGCGACGTGTACTGTTTGATGACCGGTTCTCCGTCAAGGGCAACGGGGAAAGTGAGGTTGCCCGTGGTGCTGAGCGCGCCATCAGAACCATCTCCGCAGCCCACGATGCGAGCTACTTTGTCAACGGGAAGCCCGCCCACAGTACCCGTGACATCTCCCGGCCACGCCGTGTTTGCCTCCGGGTGATAGGGATTTTCAACGCCAAGTGTGGGCTTGACGATTGCGGACTTTAGGACACCGGAACCGTGAATGTCGGGGTCAACCACCCTGTATGCCTGCACGCCAAAGGTGTAGTAGAGCGTGGGGTCAACGCCCCGCAGGATGTGGAACGTCTTCTCCTTGGGGAGCATCACTATCTCTTCAAGGTGAGGAGCGGTGCCAAAGGTGTAAGGCGCGCTGCTCTCTCTAGCCACGACGTGCACGAGAAAGCCGTCTATGTCGTAGGCGGCGCCCGTTCCCGAGTAAGTCCACTCGAAGGAAATGTCGGCGGTGCCCGTTCCCGGATTTAGGGTATGATCTACGGCCGTGCCGTCGGCTGCCACCGAGGGCCCCGCGGGAATGGTGCTTATGCGGTCGTTTCTCTTATCGAAGTTGGCCGCCGCCCTGTCCCTCGCATCCTCCCACTCTCCGGGGGCGATCTGATCGGCACCTTTCACCGCCGCCCTATAAGGCTTGTTGCCGTCGTCGGTGTCGAACCACAGGTCGCCCTCAGCCGTGGCTACCGGGGGATTGTCCTGGTAGAACGTCTCGATCTTGCCGTCTGCCGTCGCCTGAGCGCCCGCCGCCGCAAGAAGGGCCTCCGCTATACCCTGGTCTCTTATGTCCTCCCATTTAGAGCCGTTCCACCGGCGGGGTTCGTTATCTTGGTCGGTGATAAACCACAGGTCGCCAATGCCCTCGGCCGTAGGAGTCTCCGTGCTCGGCAGCCAGAACGTCGTTACCTTGCCGTCGGCGGTTGCCTGCGCGTCGTCTGCCGCCGCCTGAGCCTGCTGTACAAGAGTGTTGAGAGCCGCCAAGCCCTGGTCAGTGTAGTCTTTGGCGTTTGTGGCGAATACCCAGTCATCGGCGTGGTAATACTGTTCTGCCTCTTTGGAGTTGACGCATATCTTGAAGTCGGGCGATCCCGCGATGCGCCAGAGGTCTCCCACATCGTAAGGCGGTTCGGGCTGCGCCAAGAACACCCGCCGCTTACTGTTCGCAGTATTCAGGGCTTCGGCCGCGTCGGCAAGGGCCTTTGCCACGTCCGAGTCAGTGATGCGCAGCCAGGTATAGGTCGTGCCCTGCACAACCCACCTGTAGGAGTAGCCTGTCGTGAGGTCGGTGAAGAGGTCTCCTAGGTGCTCTGCCTTTAGTTCCTCCGTTGTCCACTCGCTTGCCGGGTAGTTCTCGGTAGTAGGCGCGTACTCGTAGAACCAGGTGGATATGCTGCCGTCAATCTCGTCGTGGAGGTCGGCTATCTCCTGCAAGGCCGTACCCAAGTCGTCAAGAAGTACAGTAACGGGCACACCGTCTATGGTGCCGGTAATGTTTCCCTTAAACTCCACAGAAGTAGAAGGTTGGTAGGGATTCTCCTCCCCCCTTGACGGCTGGACTACGCTTGATTCAATACGCCCCGTGGAGTCAATGTCTTGGTCAACGTCCCTGTATGCCTGGACGCCGAAGGTGTAAAAGCCGTCTGCCCTGACACCCTTCCAGATGTACGCTCTGGCCGATGCCGGCAGGTAGGTTATCTGCTCCTCGCTCGGGTTTGTGCCGATTAAGTAGGGCGTGTTGTTGGTACCCATCCGCATGTAGACTATGAAGCCGTCGATGTCCGCTGCGTCGCCAAGCCCTGAGAAGGTCCATTCAAGAGAGAGGTCCGCCGAGCCGTCGTCGTTTATCACGTGATCTACAGCCGTGCCGTCCACCGTGAAAGAAGGGCTTGCAGGAGGCGTGGCCTTACGGTCGTTCCGAGAAAAGAAGTTTGTGGTGGCTCCCGCCACCTCTCCCGCGGGCTTCCCGTCTACCGTGCCCTGAAAGTCGGGCGTGCCGATGGTGACGTTCTGCCATGAGGGGATTGACTGGATAGATCCTAGCTCCAAGCCGGTCTCGGTCTTTCTCCCGGCCGCTATGGCAAAAGACCACTTGTACGAAGGGTTCAATCCCTCAAAGGTAAAGGTTGTTGCACCTTCCACCGGACTCAAGGCTATGGCAGGGTCGGAAGGCTCGGGAACGCCCGGATTCTCCGCGACGCTCCACTCCTTGAAAAGCATGAGAAAGTCCGCAGGGATTTCGCCCTGCTCGTATGTCCAGCCTAGGGTAAGGAGCATGGTCCCGTTAGGCGCGTGAAGCTGCTCAATGCCCGTAGGAATAGGGTTGGTGCTAGGTGCCCCTTCACTCCTGTAGATTTGCGTGCCCTGGTAGACCTCCTCGGCGTGCTGCACTCCATCTTCGACTTCCCCAGGTGTGAGAGAACCCACCTTGCCGTCAAGATGCCTTGCAAGTGCCTGGAAGTTCTCCATGAGCTTCATGGCGGCGTTCGGTTCACTCAGGCTGGTTATGGTATGAGGCAGTTTGAAGGGCTTGGAAGGCATCAGTGCCTCACCTCCGCCTGTATCCTAAACCTCATCTGCCTTACCTGCATGAGCTTGTCGGCCGAACCGTGGGAGATCCTTGCCTGGAACCTGTGGGCGTAGGTGCCGTCGGCAAAGTCATACCTTTGGCGGTAAGGGTCGCTCTCGTCATATACGGGCGTAAGAGACACGGGGATCGCCCGCTCTTTTTGCGAGGATACGAAGGAGACCGAGACTTCATCCGCCCCGGCGTCCGGCTCGTTTGCGATGTATAACGAGTGGAGCTTCTTCCGCCTCAAAGGTTCATGGGCTCCTATCGGCGGAGTCCACCAGTAAGCCTCGATGGGATGCCCAAAGTCGGTTGTGCCCGCCTCCTGCCTTACCATGTAGCCGTCGGCCGAAGAACCGGTTAGGAGCGCCGCCCCTGAGTTTTCTTTCTCCTCCCACAAAGTAGCGCACGAGGCGTTTATCCCGGAGTACGGCCACCATGCACCGGTATCCGGATCGAAGCAGAGAACCAGGTTGTTGTGTGTGCTCTCGCCAACGGGGAGCGCGAAGTATAGAAGTCCGTCCCACTCCCAGGCGCAAGCTCCTGAAAGTGCGGCCTGGTTTATAGAGCCCCAGGTGAGAGGAATGACCTTGGTGATCTTGGTCGAAGAGTACCCATCGTAGGCGTAAATGCCGTCAGACGACACGTAGTACATGAGGCCCGAGGTACTTTCCACAACCGCGTTCGCGCCCACAGCGCCGTGACCGGAGCGAGAGGGCGGCATCTCGAAGTCATCAAGCGACGTGCCGTAAAGGGCGTAAACCGCCCGCTGTTTGAACACCGCGAGGTGGTTCTGCTTGCCGTATGGGCAGATTGCGGTAATCACGTCTCCGTCGCCGTCTCCCACCGCCCAATGATTCTCGGGAGTCCACGTTTCGGGTTCAAAAGAATCCGACCACAAGAGTATCGAGGGGTCGGATTTGGAGACGCTAAAGAGCTTCTCCTTGTAGAGGCAGGCGAGGTAGCCGTCTGCCGGCGCATTCTCCAGGTTCGTCACCTGGAGGCCGTCAAACTTCCAGGGCGGCGTCTTTCCGTCGAAGGCCACCATATAGTTGGCGCAAGTGACGAATTGCACGGGGTTGTCGTCAGAGAGCCCGCTCTTTATATCCGTGAACTCTCTTGTGACGGGATTGTATTGGTATGCCTTGTCCGCGGCTGCCACCACCAGGATCCTCGTCGTGCCGTTGTAGTAGGCGTGGGCACCGTTAATCGGACCGGGCAGGACCGAGAGGTTTAGCCTCTCCTGGCCTTTGCGCTTTTCCAGGAGCCCCGTCACGCGAGCTATGACATTCCGGCAATCGGGCGTCTGGCTCATGCCGCTTAAAGCGGTCTCGCAGAGCCCTCCCCGGAAGTTGTCTATGGTGTAGGGAACTTGCGCCACTTGCTCCGCCTCCCGCCTAGTAGTAAGGGCGCGGCTTTATGCGCCCTGTCCTGGCGAGCCGCTCCTGGGATCTCGCAAAGTTGTCACGCAGGTCGAGGTACTGGGAGAGGCAGTAATCCCTCTGGGATGCGCTGCCTTCCAGATTCTCGCGGACAAGTGCCTTGTGCGCCGCGAAGTATGCTCCCGCGCTGTGGAACTCAGGCGGTATGTCTTCAGGTTCCTTCTCGAAGTCATCTGCGGTTATGTGCTTGAACCTCTTGGCGTAGATGATGGAGAGCTTATCGCCCGCGTGGATGTCGATGCCTTGAAGGACAATCTGCCCGCCAAGATGCTTCCACCCGTCGAAGAACACGTCCGTAGGCTGGCGTTTCGTGAGCCTTTGCTTTGTGTCTCCTGAGAGTCGGTGGGCGATAAGGACCTCCCGGCAGTCGTCCGGGAGCGAATACTCATGTGTGCCTTCTGAGAGATTTATGGTCGCCTGCCCTATGACCTTTGCCTCTTTCGACATATCGTCAAGCCAGGCGTTAATCCAGAGAACCCATTGCCCTGGAGTATAGGTCTCCTTGCAGAGGCTCCTTGCCAGCCTGGTAATTTCCTCGTATGTCATGCCTAGCCTCCTCCCGCTTTCAGCCTGGCGTGCGCGATGATTTCCATGTCCTCCACTGTCGGCACCGTCTCTTCAGACTGGTCAGGGTATCCCACCTCGAAGGCGGCGAAGTAGTGTCCTGGCGCGTCGAAGTCCGATGCCTCACGGGGGATCAGGACCTCTCCTTTGTCGGCGGCCGTGACCTGCACCGGTCTTTCAATTAAGGACGTGGCCCCCGGCTTTTTGAGCATGAAGTTTATTGTCGCCCCGGTAAGGTTCAAGGGCCTTCCCCGCTCATCGGTGAGCACGACCTCCAGCGGCTTTGTGTCGCCGCACCGCACATGGTAGATGCTCATTTGATCACCGCCCTGCGAATGGTGCTTTTCACTCTGGCTCTTGTCTAAGTATCCTTAATCACGACACGCTTCTCGGCTGTTTCCACCCTGGCGTGAGAATCCGGGCCTACAAAGTGGGCGGTAGTCGCCTGGGACTTCATGACCGCTCTTAACCCCAAAGGCCAGTAAAAAAGTATGCGGAGTAGGTCGGCTATGAACTCTTCTTCCTTCACGAGTTCCCTTACGGTGTCGAACCTCTCCTCGCACTCTTTAATCAGCGTCCTTAAGAGGTCCGCCTGGCTCTCTGTGGGCTCGACCACCGTCCTAAGAAGGTCGGCAATTGCCGCCTGGTCCCGGCTAAGGGCACGCTCCAAGTCAGCCACGAACTCAGAATCTTGGATTAGAGGGCGGAGAGTGTCGAACACCGCCTGCATCTCCTTGACCGTGGATCGCTGGGTGTCAAATTGCGCTTCCTGGGTTTGGTGTAAGACCCTCAGCAAATCTGCTGCCTGCTCGTATTTGCGCACC
>DUUV01000131.1 GCA_012841375.1 Candidatus Fermentithermobacillaceae bacterium | reverse complement strand
TGGATATGTGAGCTGCGCGAGTTAGGCACATCCAGTACTCCTCTCGAGATGGCGTAACGATGAGACAATACCGTGAGAAGCAGCGATGCTCCGAAGGTCAGTAGTAGGTCCATTCATCTATCCGCCCTTTCCTGGTGCCCAAGTATGTGTATTGGTCAGGGGGATGGGGGACTCCTTCCGATGTTGCCCTGTGGCTGTAAGCCCCAGAATAGGACCGACACCTGGGCCTCCCCACGTGGTCGTTACCCTGTCAGACTGCGTTTCCTCTCTGGTGGAGATCGAGGGATATGGCCCGGAGTTCTGAACTGTAATCTAGACACACCACAGTGTCCAAATCAGTTAGGGGGCTAACTAGGTGCCTGCGACTCTGCCTATCGTGGAGCGCGCCCGCTGTCTCATACTCCCGGACCCATTCCCTTAGCGCCCTTCTAGACGGGAAACCCAACTCGCGTATCACGGCAGCAGTATTGCGATCGTGTTTCAGGAAGCGTGAATCGCTTTCATGCGGTCTTCGAGTGAGTACACGGACATCCTCCTGTCTCATTTCGAGTCCAGGTTTTTGTCCGCACCCCCAAATGGGGAGAGACAAATGGCCGTTGACAATCTTTACGTCACACATACTAGACCCGGTCGAGAACAGGGAAAACCGTCTATCCATGTGTTAGTCAGGCATGGTCTGCATCGCAGCGTTCGGCACGCGGAACATGACATGAAACGAAGTGGCTGCAAACCAGCCGCAGGACTTGACAACTTAGCAGCCTCACTCCGCTCATGGCTTCTCTCAGCGGGCGATAGTGCATTTCAAACCTTCCTCCAGCAGAATTCGTGCCTCAAACCCGAGTTCACGCTTCAGGCGACTCGCATCGCACACTGACGACTCGGTCAGTATTCCGATAGCCTGAGGTGAAATCGGGCTTTGCTTCCTCACTAGTCTGAAGGCCAAGGATATTAGCTGCGAACCGCAAACAGCCGCACTCTTGGGTATGCGGACAATTCTTCTTTGACACTGAAGCGTCTTCGCAATCGTCTCGGTGATCTCATAGAGCGTATAGGGGCGAGGATCGCTGACGTTGCAGATAGCACTAGTTCCAGGATGGTTTGTCATCGCATGATCGATGAGTTGGGCTACATTCTGAACGTAGGTAAGACTCTTTTCATTCTTGCCGTCACCTATCACTATGGGTCCAAACGTTCGCACAGCCCGAATCAAGCGGTTGACATTTCCTGGTCCTCCCATACCATACACAGTGCTTAGTCGTAGAATCACCAGCGGAAGGCGCTGGCTGGCAGCCATCTCTTGAAGAACGTCCTCCGCTCTAGCTTTTGCATGGCCGTATGGAGTGACAGGCCTAAGAACATGTTCCTCCCTATATGGCTCATCATGCTTGCCATATACGGATATGGAACTCATGAAAATGAACTGCTTCACTCCGTGCCGGATGGCCTGACAAAGGAGTGAGCGAGTACCGTGTACGTTTATTCGGATGTGCTCATCAAGTGTCGCCGAAGGCCTATGCGCAAGTCCCGCACAGTGTATGACCGTGTCTACTCCTCTGGCTACTCGGTCCAAAGAATCGCTATCGAGCAAGTCTCCATACACCAAGGGGAACTGCACCGTATTTCCGTGTGTTCTTGCCCGCACCATTCCCCGTACCGCCCATCCCTGTGCCTGCAGGTAATGAGCTATATGCGACCCAATGAAGCCGCTCGCACCCGTTACCAGGACTCGTCCCACTGTGCTACCCCCAACGCAGAACCGTTGAAGGCTCATTTCGTCCAGATTTGATGGCTATCCTGCTTCGTAGCGACGGTCGACGTAAGGCTTTCTGGGATAGCCACAGCACTGATCCGTGAGAAGCAGTACGAGTGCATATTCCGGCCCCACTCGACCACCCAATCCGGCGCGAGCCGACCACCAAATCCGGAACGGTCCGACCAGTAGATCCGGTCTAGTCCGACCACTTTGTCGGCTTTCCGGAATCGGATCGGAAGCCTCTTCCGCCGCCGGCGAATCCGGCCGTAGGGTTTATGTTCTTTGGCCTCCAAGTGTACAAGGATCGCTACTTGTACGGAGGAGTGAACGAGCCTATGGCTGCAAATCGGAGGTTGTCGATGCGGAAAGCGAAAGAGATCTTGAGGCTAAGGCTGAGTTTGGGATTGGGAGTGCGCCAGATTGCCCGGAGCTGCTCAGTGTCTCACAGCACAGTGAGCGAGATCCTGACCAGGGCGGAAACCGCCGGACTCTCATGGCCTTTGCCGAAAGACTTGGACGAGGCTGCCCTGGAGTCCAGGTTGTACCCGGCATCGCCCAAGCCCAAGGATGCGAAGCCCATGCCTGACATGGCCCACATCCATCAAGAACTTCGCCGGAGGGGCGTTACGCTCCAGCTTCTCTGGGAGGAGTACAAGCAGGCCCATCCCAACGGATATCAGCGCACCCAGTTCTGCCACTTGTACAGAACCTGGGCGAAGACGGTCGACGTGACAATGCGACAAGTACATATCGCCGGGGAAAAGATGTTCGTCGACTACGCCGGGCAGACGG
>DUUV01000028.1 GCA_012841375.1 Candidatus Fermentithermobacillaceae bacterium | reverse complement strand
GTCCGGGTATTGCGACCTGTTTGCGGCGGGATCCGGAGAATATTAGACTTCTAGCCCGTTTCCCGGTATCTGGAGACCCATAGAGACCTCATAAGGTTCGAATAAGGCGCTCACCACACGTCTCTGATTGCGGGCGGAACGGGAGAGGCGTGAGGCCGTCCTCAGGGCAGAAGGTGAGAAGAGAGCGGCGATCTTGAAGGCGGAGGGCGAGAGGGAAGCCGCCATCCAGATCGCCGAAGGCGCAAGGCAGGCGGCGGTTCTCAAGGCCCAAGGCGAGGCGGAGGCCATCTTGGCGGTGGAGCGTGCCAAAGCCGAGGCGATCACAATGGTGTTCAACGCCATCAAAGCGGCTGCCCCAACCAAGGAAGTGGTCGCCATAAGGTCGCTTGAGGCCATGGAGAGAGTGGCGGACGGCAAGGCCACCAAGATAGTCGTTCCGGCCGACGCGGCGGGGATCTTCGGAGCGCTTTCCGGGCTAAAGGAAGTGTTGGAGGGACAGAAGGCAGAAGGATAGAGCCGAAACCATTGTGCACGGGGCAGTGCACATAGTCGTTGGCATCGCCTGATCCTGGTGGTAGAATGGGCAAAAATCTTCGGGGAGAGTGCCATGACCATCCGCACACGACTATGTGACATGCTGGGCATCGAGTATCCGATCATCCAAGGCGGGATGGCGTGGGTCGCCACGGCCGAGCTGGCCGCAGCGGTCAGCGAGGCCGGAGGCCTTGGAGTGATTGGGGCGGGCAGCGCGCCTCCTCATGTCGTCCGCAATGAAATCAGGAAGGCAAGAGCCCTTACATCCAAACCTTTTGGCGTGAACGTCTACTTCATGTCCCCGTTCGCCGCTGAGGTCATCGACGTCCTGGTTGAAGAAGGAGTCCCCGTAGTGACGACGGGCGCGGGCAACCCGGGCAAGTACGTTCCCAGATTCAAAGACGCGAGGATGAAGGTCCTGGCGCTGGTAGCCAGCGTCAACCTGGCTAAGCGTCTCGAACGGTCGGGCGTTGACGGTCTTGTGGCCGAAGGGATGGAGTGCGGCGGGCATATCGGCGATATCGCCACCATGCCTTTGGTCCCCCAGATCGTGGACGCGGTTGACATTCCCGTCGTTGCCGCCGGCGGGATCTTCGACGGCCGTGGCTTGGTCGCGGCCCTGGCTCTGGGCGCGTCCGGGGTTCAGATGGGGACCAGGTTCGTCTGCGCTTCCGAGTGCACAGTGCATCCCAACTACAAGCAAGTCGTAATCAAGGCCAGGGATAGGGATACGGTAGTCACGGGTCGGACGACCGGGCATCCGGTCCGGGTTCTAGAGAACAAGTTTGCCAGGGAGTTCCTTGCTGCCGAGGCCAAGGGAGCCGGGGTACAGGAACTGGAGGCGCTGGGTACGGGCCGTCTTAGGGCTGCGACAGTGGATGGTGATGTCGAGAACGGGTCGGTGATGGCGGGCCAGATCGCCTCGATGGTAAGGAGAGTGGAGCCGGCCCGCGAGATCATTCAGGACATAATGGCCACTGCTGAAGAGGCGCTCAGTCGTCTCAGGAAGTTGAACCCGTGAGGCAAGCTCCCGCCCTGGAATAAGTCTGGGCGCAGCCCCAGGCCTTCGGAAACATCATCAACCTTCATAGGAACGCTTGACCCGGAGTAAACATAAGATATGCCGCGATTCTATAGGGGAGGTGGCGGATGATGACTCCCACCAAGGAGCTCAGGGAAGTCATCCGGCGGGCGTTGGACGTGCCCCGCGTTGTGGGTGCCGGGATTGGTGCGCGGCCGGCATGCGGCCCGGGCGACGGTAGTCGTGAGCCGGTGCTGACTCTCATGGTTGATAGGGTGAGGCCGGGAGACGACGCCGCGGCCATGAGGATCCTTGGACGCGGCAGCCGCCGGCCGGTGGAGGTAATCGAGGTCGGCAAGGTAGCGGCGCTCCCCGGGGCCAGGCCGGACACCAAGACATAAGGGAGACGCTATGTCTCCCGTATGAGTTGGTTTGCCTGAGCGCGATAGGCAAGCCGCGGTACACTTCTCCTGCATCTTTGTGGGGACCTTTACCTGCGGCTCACCGGACCAATGGGACACATGAGTCCATCGCCAGAGCCATCCTTCGCTCAACATCATTCCAGTCCACCAGGTTCCACCAGGCCTTCAGGTATTCCGCGCGCCTGTTCTGATAGTCCAGATAATAAGCGTGCTCCCAGACGTCCACGACCAGGAGAGGGATGGCTCCCCACTCAGTCAGGTTCTCATGGCGCCTTATCTGAAGTACCTCGAGCCTCTGCCAAGCCGGGTTCCACACAAGGGCCGCCCACCCCGACCCCTGCACTTGCTCGGCCGCCGCGGTAAGTTGGCCCTTGAAGCCGTCTAAGGAGCCGAAGGATATGTTTATCCAGGCTAGCATCGCCTCACCCGGGCTTGGTTTGCGCGCCGACGGCGGCGCCATGTTGGTCCAGTAGATGCTGTGGAGGATATGCCCGCTCCCGTTGAAGGCCAGTTGCTCTTCCCAGTAACGGTTGAGAGCGAAGTCGCCCCCATCCCTCTGCCTAGAGAGCTCCAGTTCGGCTTGATTGAGTCCTGTGACATAGCCTTTGTGGTGAATGTCGTGGTGGATCCGGACCGTTTCCCGGCCTATGTAGGGCTCCAGGGCGCTGTAAGGGTAGGGAAGCGGAGGGAGGTCGTGTTGGCCGATATCCACCCGCGGGCATCTCGAGTGGGTAAGTGACAACGGCGCGACCGGGATCGCTTTGGAATCCGGCGCCTGACCTGGGCCGCCGTTAGGGAGCGACCCTGCCGGCGATTCGAGCTTCTTGTTTCCTGACATCCATATCACCTCTCTGTAGTACTGGGTGTTCGTGAGTCACATTATGTGGCATGACGGGTGAATGCCCAATACCTATTGTCAAATTTGCACGTCCAGACAGGAGTGGCGGGCGGGCGCTTTGAAATCTTCGGTGGGGATAATAGGCAGAGACGGGCACTAGGGCATGTGTCCGGGGAGTTCCAGATGGCAGGTGTCCGAGAGCGGCACCAGAACTGTCGTAGAGCAAGCATCGGAGCATCCATCGCAGCAATCATGAGAACAGGAGGGGTCGGTGTGGCGACGATTCTCAACGAAGAGATCCTTCAGGCGGCCGTGATCGGGGGTAGTTTTTACGGAGGCGGGGGTGGCGGATCGCCCGCCCTGGGTATGCGGCTGGGAAAGATGGCGCTCTCCATGAGTGGGTCCACCGGTTCGGGCGCAGAGGTGAAGGGGCTTACTCTGGTTGACCTCGACGACCTGCCGGACGACGCCGTCCTGCTCACGGTTTCGGCCGTGGGCTCACCGGCAGGAAAAGGACACCATGCAGGTCCTGAGGAGTACGCCAGGGCAGTCGAGTTCTTCCGCGATCAGACCGGGCGCCAAGTGGCGGGCCTTATCACCAATGAGTGCGGCGGGTTGGCCACCGTCAACGGATGGATACAGTCGGCTGGAACGGGGCTGCCGCTGGTAGATGCCCCGTGCAATGGACGCGCTCATCCCACCGGGATCATGGGGTCGATGGGGCTCCACCTGATAGAGGGATATGAGTCGGTTCAGGCGGTCGTCGGAGGCAGTCGCGAGGCAGGCACTTACCTAGAAGTGCTCATACACGGGAGTCTGGATTTCGCGGACGGAGTAGTCCGGCAGGCAGCTGCTCATACCGGAGGGTTGGTTGCCGTCGCCAGGAACCCCGTGACCGTCTCATACGCCAGAGAGCACAACGCCATAGGAGCCATCACCCGGTGTATCCAAGTTGGAAAGGCAATGCTGGCGGCTCATCCTGGAGAAGAGCGCATCTCTCGTACTGCCGGAGCATCCCGGGGTACTGTCTCGCTCCGCGGCGTGGTTGCCAGGAAGACTCTCGTGAGCGCCGGAGGGTTCGATACCGGCGTGCTCCAGGTGGAGTCAGGAGATGAGTCCTTTGAACTCACATTCTGGAACGAGTACATAACGCTGGAAAAGGTAGGGTTAGGGCAACCGGGCCGTCTGGCAACGTTCCCCGATCTGATCGCCACTTTGGACCTGGACTCGGGCGATCCGGTGTCATCGGCCGATGTGAAGGAAGGACAGGGGATCGCCGTCGTGGTTGTCCCGGCGTCCGAACTCCTCCTGGGAGCCGGTGTGAAGGATCCCGGACTGTATAAGGCGGTGGAGGAGACGGTAGGGAAGGATGTCATCCGATACGTCTTTGGCAACGAACGTACTGGGAGGAAAGCACAATGAGCTTTAGAGCGGTGCTCGATGCACTGGCTTTGCTGGACAGCCCGAAAGCCGACGGGCAGGCAGTGGTTGAGGCGGTGACTGCTTCAGGAGGGGGCGAGGCGTCGTCCACCACCATCCACGGCGAGAAAGGTCAGACCGATTTCGTGAAGATAGTGATCCCCGGGCGGCAAGGGAAGCGCTCGGGTGGCAATGCGCCTACCCTCGGCATTATTGGGCGATTGGGAGGCGTTGGGGCCCGGCCCGAGGCCATCGGGATGGTCTCGGACGCCGACGGCGCGGTTACGGCCGTCGCGGCTGCTCTGAAGATCTCCCGGATGGCGGCCCTAGGGGATACCCTCCTTGGAGACGTCATCATCAGCACCCATGTGTGTCCAAACTCGCCGACGCTTCCTCACGACCCGGTGCCCTTTATGGCCGCCCCGGTGGATATGGCCACGATGAACAGGTACGAAGTGGACCCTGATATGGACGCGGTGCTTTCCATCGACACAACCAAGGGCAACAGGATTATAAACGTCCGGGGCTTTGCCATATCGCCCACCGTGAAAGAGGGCTATATACTGCGGGTGAGCGAGGACCTCCTGGATATCATGTGTGTCACCACCGGGAAAGCGCCCGTGACATTCCCGATCACCACCCAGGACATCACCCCTTACGGTAACGGGCTCTTCCATCTGAACAGCATTTTGCAGCCTTCTACGGCCACCGACGCGCCGGTTGTGGGCGTAGCCATCACCGCGTGCAGCGTGGTGCCCGGATGCGCGACCGGCGCCAGTCATCCCGCCGATATCGAGGAGGCGACACGTTTCGTGATAGAGGCTGCCAAGGCTTTTGGAGCCGGCAAGTGCAGTTTTTACGATGAGAACGAGTTCGCGGCGTTGGTGCGTCTGTATGGGCCCATGACGCACTTGAGGACGATGGGTAGAGAGGCATGAGGGTGCCGCTTCTGTAAGGGCCCGTGAGTCGCCAAATCTCTTGCGGAATTCTTGGCAGATATGGTAATTATTTGTTGGACAAGGGCGAAGCGAAGCACATTATCACGGTTTGTGAAGAGCGCGAGGTGAGCATCGTGACCCGTTACTGTGATGTCCCGGAGAGACCTGGCGATGAATCGGGTAGAACGACTGGAGGCGGACGCGCCGGGACGCTAGGCACGTTGACTATAGGGCAATCGCCCAGGCAGGACTTGATTCCTGAACTGAGGATGGCGATGGGTTTCGAGCCCGGAGAAGGGGCCGGGACGAGCCGGCGGCTCAGGATAATAGAGGCCGGCGCGCTGGACGGTTTAACCCTGGAAGAGGTGCGCCGGTTCGGTCCGGAACCCGGCGATTACGTGCTCGTCACCAGAATGGCCGACGGCAGTTCTGTGAAGATCGCGGAACGACACATACTTCCCAGGATGCGATCACAGATCGACAGGCTTGTCACTGACGGCGCCGATGTAATCGCTCTGGTCTGTACCGGTGAGTTTCCTGAGTTTCCCTGCGAGAAGCTTCTCGTCAGGCCCCAGCGAGTTCTCCATCACGTGGTTATGGCTCTGGCGGAGGGGAGAAGGTGCGGCGTGCTCTTGCCCGACGAGGATCAGAAACCGCAGGGATACCGGCGGTGGTCTTCGGTCTGCGGAAGCGGCGGGCTAGAAGACCAGAAGCTCCTGCGGATCGAGGCCGCTTCGCCGTACGGCGACCCGGCCATAGTCCAAGAGGCGGCGGTCGCTCTCCGGGATTGGGGCGCCGAACTGGTCGTCATGGATTGTATCGGGTACACCATGGCCATGAAGGAGACAGTCAAGTCCATCACAGGTGCGCCGGTGATACTGGCCCGGTCCATCCTTGGAAGGGTCCTGGCGGAACTGGTGTAGCGTCAACGACTTCTGGAGGTGTTTCATGAGCAAGCGGATCGAAGCGGTGGAGCGCCGCTTGGACGATATCGAAAAGGCTATCGCAGTGCTCCAGGCACTGATCTTGAGTGACGATGGTTACGGTGAGAACCGGCAGGTCACCACACCGGTAGGCGCCGTGTCCGGTGAAGAGACTGACGGAAAAGAGGACACAGGCGGAGGCGAGACAAGGCCGGTCGCCGAAGCTGACGCCCGGGAGGCAATCGGCCGGTCCGGACGAAAGGCCGCCGGTCGCGCGGCGGAGACTCCCGGACTCGTCCACAACTCACTTGGGGACCCCTACTCCATCAAACTGGTGTATCCGACATTCTACCGGTCACTGGACGTGGGCATTCCGTACTGTACCGTAAGTTTCCCGTCGGGAAAGGAACGACTGGCCAAGCAAATACAGGAAGGCACCCTGTTCTTTATATACGTGACTTCGCCGGTTCGGCGGGTCATTGGCTTGGCGCAAGCGATGGGTCCCGCGGAGTACCGGGGCGACGTGACTCCTTCGCGGCCTTGGGTGGTCCCTATGGAGTGGATAATCGGACCCAAGGCCGATGGGGTGTCTTTTGCTGAAATCGGCTTGGAGGTGCGTGGGCGACCCGGTGATTCCGTCTACGCCATTCCGGTGGACGCGGCCGTGCGCCTAATGGAGGCGTTGCGCCTGCTTTGCGACTTGGATGAAGCCGGGGTGGCCAGGCTGAGGAGCCGTTTCGGGCTGGATGCGTCCTAGCCGAAGGCCCAAGACGATCTTTGAGACAACGTGAGGCAGGGTGTTGGACGGAACGAATTGTTAACATTATCGGAGTAGCGACTTGGCCTGCAAATGATAACATGAAGACGTGTTACCGGGTTGCATCCAGTGGTCTCCACCTGGCGGTACGGCGGCCGGCTGTGACCCGCGCGGTACAGCTCCAGCCAGGGGAGGTTCTTACATTGAAATGGCTCTACAGAATCACGCTGGTAGTCGCAGGATGCTACTTCGAGAGCGCCATCAGGAATGTTACCGAGATGGTACTCTACTGGATAAGACAGCCCAATCTTGTGCGGGGTCTAGTTCCCTACATCCTGCCCGTCTTGTTGGGGTATGTGTACGCTCTGGAGGTAAGGGGTGAGTGGTCCCGGAGCAGGCTCAAGAACGACATCATGGCGTATATGGGCTCAACGGTTCTCATAGGTTACCCGCTCTTGCTCTCCATTTCCTTTTGGATCGCGGGGTCGGACGTTTCCAGGGAGATCGCGACGATAAGGACGGTCTCAACCATAGTGCTCTTGGCGAACCTGACGATTGCCGCCCTCGTATGGCGCGATGGCGTGCGTAAGGGGTATCCTTTTAGCTTACCGTGGGGTCCCGAGACCGGTGTCGCCGAACCTGTGGTCGGTGTCGATCAGGTTGAACCCGGGGTCGCTGACGCCGGGGCTCCTACCGGTGAGGCAGAGGCCCGACCCGGGGAGAGCGAAGGACCTACCGGGGAAGTCCGCCCCGACGACCCGAACCCAAAGCCGGAGAACGGAGACAAGGCGCCTGGAGAGGGCCCCGTGGTCGAGTAGCGACAAACGACAGGTAATCGTCTGGAAGCGTGATCTTAGTACGCCTCCTTCCTGGTAAACTTGGGGAAGGAGGCTCTTCTATTCGTTGTCCGCGAGGTGAGTCCGTTGACCGATCTCATATTTGTCACCAAGTCAC
Organism: Candidatus Fermentithermobacillaceae bacterium; assembly: GCA_012841375.1. Lineage (GTDB taxonomy): Bacteria > Bacillota > Sulfobacillia > Fermentithermobacillales > Fermentithermobacillaceae > UBA3951. The sequence continues at coordinate 189,660 of DUUV01000028.1, read as the reverse complement.
AGGAGACTTACGATGTATTCGACCGCCAGCTTAAGGCGTTCTTGCCAGAGCACATATCCGTCAAGGGATTCTCGCTCGACGCGGTCGAGAGCGTTGACTGCGGCGAAGCCAAAGTAGTGCTGCTTTCCAGCGCAGATTGCAGGAAGGTTCTGCGGTTCAGAGGCTCGGACCCGAAGGTACTGGTTTCCAGACGCACCCTTGACCCTTCGAGACTGGGGCCCCTTTTCACCCTCGAACCCAAGACCAACGTGCTGGTGGTGAACAACGCAGAAGACGTCTCCAGGGAAACCGCTCAGCTTATCGCCGCCTTTGGGCTGGACATGCTCAATCTCATCCCGTGGTGGCCGGGCGCTGTCCTGACCAAGCCTCGCCCGACGATCGCGGTGACTCCCGGTTTGCCCGGCATCGTCCCGGGTTCCATAGCCACCGTGTACGATGTAGGTACCCGTCCCATCGACGCTTCCAGCCTTGTAGAGGTCGGGCTGGTCCTGGGCATTTCCTTGGACGGCATAGCCAAGGAGAACGCCTCGAACTATCAGGGAGTCGTCAGGGTTATCAGAGAACAAGCCGACCTTTTCCGGCGGGTAGACTCGGCCAGGAATGATTTGGAGGCCATACTGGACAGCGTCCACGACGCAGTCATCATGGCCGATGAAGACCTCAGGATCCACACACTCAATACCACCGCCGCCCTCGTCTTAGGCTTAGATAGGAGCGCCGGGGCGGGGAGGAGACTCACGGAATGGTTCCCCGCAGCGATCATGGCTCAAGTCCTGCGTACGGGCGTTGCCGAGGTGGACCGTGTCCAGGAGATCAAAGGGAAGAGATTTGTGGTCACTTTTCGGGCCACTTCCCGTGGAACCGGGCAGCGCCTGATTGTCACCGCCCGGGAATCCAGAGCGGTGGAAAAGGCCCGGGGAGCGCTTGTCCGCGCGATATACAGCGGGAACCGCACCGCCCGTTACGTTTTCGAAGACATCATAGGTGAGAGCCCTGCCATAAAACGAGCCATCAGAAACGCCAAACGGCTGGCCATGTCAAGCACCAATGTTTTTATCCAGGGAGAGACGGGTACGGGCAAAGAGCTCTTCGCTCATGCTATCCATAACGCCTCTCCGATGAGAAATGGGCCCTTTGTCGCCCATAACATCGCCGCCCTCCCGGAACAACTGGTGCAGAGCGAGCTCTTCGGGTACGAAAGCGGCGCATTCACGGGCGCAAGGCGTGAAGGGAAGGCAGGCCTCTTTGAGCTTGCAGACAAGGGCACCTTGTTTCTTGACGAGATCGCAGACATGAGCCCGTCTGTTCAGGTGAGTCTCCTACGCGTTCTGCAGGAGCGCGAGATCACAAGGGTGGGCGGGTCCGCGCTCATCCCCGTGAATGTGCGGGTGATCGCGGCGAGCAACCAGGACCTGTCAGGCGCGGTTCGCGAAGGGCGCTTCAGACGCGACCTCTATTACAGGCTTTGCGCTTTCCCTATGCGGATTCCTCCTCTTCGGGAGAGGCCCGAGGACGTCCCGCTCCTTCTCAAACACTTTGTGATGAAGTACCTGAAGCGACTCGTTCGTGTGGATGAAGCCACCGTCAAGAGAATGATGGACTGGCACTGGCCGGGCAATGTCCGGGAACTCGAGGAACTGGTAAGGTATTCGGTCAGCATGGCCGATGACGACAGCGAGGTTGTCGCCAATCTCCGGAAGCTCATGCCCTTGGCTGGCACCGCGACTATGGACATCCCTGCTCTGCCGGAAGCGCGCAACCTGGTCGGAGTACCGCGGGTAAACGGCGAAGCGGACGCAGAAGGCAAAGCACTTTGCGGGCAGCCCGGTTTCCCTCACGTGCCATTGGCCCCGGATGATACTGCCGGTGTCGCCAACCGTGCCCTGGAGTCCATCAGGAGATCGGGCCGGAGCGACGAGCTGGTTGCCGTTCTGAAGGCCATCGGCGAGCGCTCAGGCCGCAGCACAGGCCGATCCAGTCTTGCCGCCGCCTTGGCCGGAAGCGGTTTTGATCTGACTCCCGGGCAGGTCAGGCATCGACTCCGGTATCTCGGTGAGATAGGTCTGGTGAAGGCCGTCCGTGGCCGGAGCGGGTCAACCTTGACCGACCTCGGCTGGAGATTGGTGCAGCATCATCTGTCCCGCTGAACGACACACGCCGGATGATCCGGCGCCACCTGCCAAGACTAAAGGCCAAGCAGGTACCTCCCAGGTCAATGGGAGACCGGGCCCGCAAATGGGTCTTGATTGGGCGATTCCCCGGCGAAATGGGCATCCCAATTCGAAGACAGAGAACCTATTTAGCTCCATTTCCTCTGACTTGTCACTTGTCTGCCGCAGCAGCCCCTCCAACACAAGGTGTCACGACCAGAGTCCGATACTCCATAGCAGCATTCTCCGTCTGACCTGGGTGGGCACCCCGCTAATAAGACTGCAGCATCGTGCCATGATAGGTAAGGGACCACCAAGACTGGTCAAGAGTGGCACGGGTCTTGCTACAACATTCTGCAAGCGCCAGGCCCGGGTTGGTTTTGCGGTCAAGATCACGCATAGGAGGTATTCGTTGTGGCGAGAACGCTCATCAAAGCCGGTAAGTTCTTCGACGGGCTCAAGAGCTCCGAAGTCCGGAAGAACGTCTACGTCGTTCTCCGGGATGAGATCATCGAGTCAGTATCGGACCAGGAACCTGAAGGACCCTTTGACCTCAACCTGGATTACTCGGCCTATACGGTATTACCGGGACTCATAGACACTCACACCCATCTCTCGTTCAACGGTAGAGAGAGCTTGTTCAAGCTGGCCAAGGACCCGCGAGACAAAATGGCGTTTGAGGCCATCGAAAGTCTCAGAGTCACTCTCCTTGCGGGAATCACCACCTGCAGGGATGTTGGCGGGTTTGAGCATCTGGACATCTCAATGAAGAAGTATGTGGACGAAGGTGTGCTCCTGGGGCCCAGAATGCTCGCTTCGGGGAAGATGGTCACAGCCACCGGCGGTCACTGCTGGATTATCGCCCGGGAAGCCAATGGACCGGCCGAGTTCCGAGAGGCCGTTAGGGAACAGATCAAAGCCGGAGCGGACATCATCAAACTGATGGCCACGGGAGGCGGAGCTACTCCCGGGCAAAACCTCAACGCTATTCAGCTTGAACTGGATGAGATCAAGGCTGCCTGTGAGGTAGCCCACTCGAACTACAGGCGGGTCGGCGTCCATGCCCACGGTGCCGACGGCATCAAGCGCGTCGTCCAAGGCGGCGTTGATATGGTCGACCACTGCAGCCTACTGGACGAGGAAGGCGCCAAGATGATGAAAGACCGGGGGACTTTTATGGTGGTCACTCCTGGCCACGAAAACATGTTTCCCAACCTAGACCCTGATTGGATTAGGAGGATGATGCCTCTTAGGTCGAGAGCGGCCAAGACCATGGAGATCGCCCTCAAGCACGAGTTGGACATCGCCATTGGCACCGACGCCGGCGGCAACCCCTACGCTCCCCACGGCAAGCTCTCTTTCTGCCTGGAGGAAGTCGTGAAGTCGGGGATGAGTCCCAAGGACGCCATAGTGGGAGTGACGTCCAACGCGGCACGCTGCATTGGTCTGGATTCGACACTCGGCAGCCTGGTCCCGGGCAAACTGGCCGACATTGCCGTGTTTGACGGAAACCCGGTCGAGAAGATCGAGGATTCGGCCAACGTAGTCGCAGTGATCAAAGGTGGCAAACTAGTCCGGGCTTAGGAGGCTGTACGGTGGCAGACAACGCATTGGTTAGGCACTTTGAAAATCGCATCCCAGAGATGCTCGAGTTCGCGAAAGAGTTGGTGGAACACGAGTCGCCGTCTACCGACCCGCAGGCAGTCAACCGGTTCTCCGCGTTTCTTCGGGGAGTCTTCGAGGCGGAAGGGGCAACCTGCGAGGTTTTTCCCGGAACCGACCGTGGAGACAACCTCAAACTGACTTGGGGGCAAGGAGACAAGCAGGTACTTGTCCTCTGCCACATGGATACCGTTTGGCCTGTGGGAGAGGTAGCCAGACGCCCGTTCAGGGTTGAGGACGGCAAGGTATGGGGTCCCGGGATCTACGACATGAAGGCCGGGTTCCTCTACACGCTGGAAGCCATCAGGGCTATCAAGCAGTTGGGTATCAAGATGAACCGGAAGCTCGTCATGGTGTTCAACTCAGATGAAGAGATAGGGAGCACGTCCTCTAGGGCGCTCATTGAAGAGGAAGCCAAGAAGAGCGAGTTTGTCCTTGTGCTGGAGCCCAGCGTCCGAGGGGGCGGGCTAAAGACATCGAGAAAAGGTCAGGGTACCTTCAGCATTCAGGTAACGGGAGTGTCTGCTCACTCAGGTTCCGACCCCGAGCGCGGCGTCAGCGCCATAGGCGAACTGGCCCATCACATCCTTGCCCTGCACGCCCTCACCGACTTCCAGACGGGCACAACGGTGAACGTCGGAGTCGTAAGCGGCGGCAGCCGTTCCAATGTGGTCGCCGCCAGGGCTTCGGCAGAGGTGGATGTCCGCGTGGCAAACGCTTCTGAGGCGGCGAGGGTGGAATCGGCCCTCTTCGGACTCAAGCCGACCAGAAGCGGGATCTCAGTCAATGTCACCGGGGGCATGGTGAGGCCGCCCATGGAGAGGTCTGAAGGGATCGCCCGCCTCTTCCAACAGGCAAAGGCTTTCGCCGCCGAACTGGGCTTCGAACTCACCGAGTCCGCCACCGGCGCGGGAAGTGACGGCAACTTCACCGCCGCATTGGGAGTCCCCACGCTCGATGGTCTCGGCGCAGTAGGCGACGGGAGTCACGCGATTCACGAGCACATGGTGATCGACGCCATCCCAGGGCGGATCGCTCTCCTGGTAAGGCTCATCACCGAGATGGGGTGAGTGGCCGGTTCTGACCGCCCTCGACATGGCGACTCCAGTCCTATTTAGCGGAGGGGGGTGGCACCGCCCGCGAAGAACGATCCGCTTTTCATAAAACCATCCGCACACGGAGGTGTAAGGTTTGGAAAGAAACTGGGTAAAGGTCCCTTGGTCCCGTTTCATCGCCATGATTGCTTTTATCCTGTTCCTAGCGCTTGCCTCCAACTTCGAATGGCCCATGGGCCCCATGGGGTTGGATTGGGGAGTATGGCTCGTCTGCTACATTTCTTACGGTGTTCTGATTGTCTGGAGTATCGTCCACGTCGTTCGGTCGAACAGGGGGGAAAACGATGACTGATATCATAGGCGAAGGCAGGATCTGGACCAGCGTTGTCCTGGTCATATACATGATCGGAACTCTTCTTCTGGGCCTATACTTGAGCAAACGCAACAAGTCATCGGATGACTTCTTCGTGGCCGGTCGGACGTTGGGCCCGGCGACTACAGGCTTCAGTTACGCTGCGACGCAGATGAGCGCCGGTACGGTCATAGGTTCTGTCGGCACCGGCGCCAACTTGGGCTACAACTATGTACCCGTGTCCATCAGCTCGACGGCCGCCCCATGGGCAACCTTTATCACCGTCGGCGAGCGTATCAGGAAGATTGCCCAGAGGATCAACGCTCTGACCTACGGCGACATATTCGAAAAGCGTTACTCGCCCTCTGCCCGTCTTGTGTACGCGGTCCTTGTCGTCCTCTTCTACGTACCTCTGTTGGCAGCCCAGTTCAAGGCCGCGGCCAACATCATGCAGGTGCTTATAGGGTGGGAGTATGTGCCCGCGCTCGTCATTGCGGCCATTGTCACCATCGTCTACACCGGCGCAGCGGGTATGCTGGGCGATGCCTACACCGACCTCATTCAGGGATTTGTGATGATAGGCGGTTTCCTGTTCCTTATCCCGACGGTACTGAACCAGGCCGGCGGCCTCAGCGCCATGCACGAGTCGCTCAAGGCCATAAATCCTGACCTCATCAAGCTCTCCGGGCTTGTCACGGGGATGTGGGTCTTCGGTAACGTGGTGAGCTGGTCTTTCCTTCAGATCGGTGGAGCTCCGCACGCAGTTTTCCGCTTCCTGGCCGCCAGGAATATCAAGGTCCTCCGGCAGGCGCTGCTTTGGGCGGTGATCTTCCAGTCCATCATCTTCATGTCCGTAGGCATTCTCGGTCCGACCGGACGGGTTCTGCTCCCGGATCTCAAAGACAGGGATCTCACTACTCCGGTTCTGGCGGCGACCTATCTCCACCCTGCGCTCACCGGCATCCTCCTATCGGCAATCATTGCCGCCGTTATGTCAACAGTTGACTCTGTGCTGCTCCTCGGTTCGTCGGCCGTCACTCGCGACATCTATCACCGTTTTGTGAACCCGAACATGACGCCTGAACAGGAGATGAAGATAGCCCGTTGGGTTACGGTGATCCTGGGAGTCTTGGGCTTTGCTTTCGCCGTAAGGCCGATCGCGGCGGTGCAGTGGATGGTAGCGTTTTCCTTCTCGGTAGGAGCGTCGGCTTTTACCTTCCCGATCATCTTCACTTGTTGGTGGCCTAGAGCAACCGGTGCCGGAGCAGTGGCGGGCATGGTGTCCGGAGCGGCAAGCTGCCTCTTCTGGTACGGGCTGAGCTGGGCCCGGTTCCAGTCCTTCAGTACGTTCCCAGGAGGCCTTTGGCCGTCCATACTGGGGGTTGCGGTTTCCGCCATCGTCACCGTTATGGTGAGCCTGGCCACGAAGCCCCATCCTCCTGAGGCTCTGGACGACTTCTACCGGGTGTAATCGGACCTATATCAGGCCTGCGAGACCCGGGAAAGACAGACGTAGCCTGTCACCCGAGACTGAGTGACAGACAAGGAGTATGACTCGAAGGCCGCCATCGCCTTCTCCCGGCCGGAGAAGAGGGGGTGGCGGCTTTCCTCGACGGCTCAACAAGGAGGACGCCCGGATGGAATGCAGCGTTGTCCAGACTACGATCGAACAAGAAGATGCGGTTGAAACGGCTCTCAAGACCGCCCAGATGAAGGGCAGAAGGCCCGCCGAGAGCGGCGGCATCCAGGCTAGATGCAGGCTCATGTACTCGCCCTTCTGGTCAGCGAAATTTCGGTGTGAGGTCAAGAGGGTGCTACTTCCTCCCAAGAGAGGCGTGATTGCAGCGGGCGCCGACGCGTTTTCCGGATTTGTGTCCTTGATAGCCGGGTCAGTATCGACCGTGAACAGCGACATTCAGGGGGATCTCCTCCTGCCCGTCCGTTTCGATTGGCCCCAGGTGAGAGAGCGCGCGCAGAAGCATGTGAAGGACTTCTTCGTCTACAAGCTGAGGCGAGTTCCCACGTACATGGATGAACAGGTTGATTTTTTGTATCGCCCGATCTGGGTGTGTGTCCTGGATGATGAGGGGAAAGAGGTCATTCGGTGCGTGGATGCCCACTCTAGGGACCCCCTCTACTACCTTGACAGCGTTGCGGACGAGATAGCGCGTCTGGCCGGACTTCTGAAATAAGGAAGCTTTGTTTTCCAACCCACACAGGATAGTGTCTCTAGGGTGTGGAACCGAGACTGGGGAGTGGACGTTGGGGAGGAGCGATTGCGAGTGCCCGGTGTGTTTCTGCAGGGCCCCAAAGGTGTTGGGAAGACGACCGTCCTGTTCACTGTGCTGAACTCCTGTGTGCGGCACACCCGGTGGCAAAGCCCCTGTGGGCCCGGTCTTTGCGCCCCGAACCTGCGCCGGCTCAAAGTCGGGGGATTCGGAGTCAAGAGGGTCTTCAGCCGCGAAGGGCGGGTGGGGCTCGACATGATAGACCTTCTGACCCGGGAACGCGCGAGGCTCGTTGCCATTCATCCGGATGGGAAGCGTACCATGTACCGTGAGGCATTCGTCAAGATTGGGTTGCCCGCGATAGAGCGAGCCGTCCGGTTGGCGGACATCGTGGTCATGGATGAACTCGGCAAGATCGAGTTGGGCGTGCCTCTCTTCACCACGGCAGTTCTGGACATCCTCGCCGGTCCGGTACCGGTTGCGGGCGTGCTGAAAGACGAGTCCAACCCGTTTCTCGACGCGGTCAGGGCGATGCCCGGGGTTCGCGTCATCACGGTGTCGCCCGGTTCCCGGGAAAGGGCATCACGAGAGCTCAACGATGCCATCGAGGACCTCTTTACTCGATATCCTCAAACTCCACGTCAAGAAGAGGATAGTCCTTCGCCTGGCTGTCCGCGAAATGCCACCACTCGGACTGGATCTGAACGAAGCCGTTTCTGACCATGACTTCGGCCAGAAGATCTCTGTTCTTGGCTTCAACTTCCGTGCATCCATCATAGTTGATGGCGGCTTTCTCGCTGAAGTCATCGAAGCCGGTGGGCATTGGCAGCTCGTTGCCTTCGTCATCTACGAGGGTGACGTCAACCGCTGCGCCTCTGGTGTGGATTGAGCCCTTCTCCGGATTGGCCACAAAGGAGGGGTCGGCGACGACTTCCCACAGAGTGCGCTGGGCGGATGGCGGCCTGTACGCATCCCATATCTTCAACCGGTAGCCCATCTCGATGAACTCGCGGTTGGCGGCGACCAGTTTTTCGGCTGTTCCCCGCACCAGGAAGGCCCTGGCCTGCGAGTATATCTTCTGTCCCGCGAAATTGTCCTCTGTTGCGTACCGTAGGTCTATGACGAAGGTGTCGCTGAGGTCGATGAGCTCGACCAGATCGCCTACCTCCGCTGTCGTTGATGGACCTCCGGTCGGGGATGTTTCGGGCGGAAACGCTGCCGGAGCTGACGGCGGCAGAGTCGATGGAGGGTCGCATCCAGTGACTAAGCCTGCGGCCAGTCCTACCACTAGGGCCATGGTGAAAGCCAGGAGCCCGGTGAGGCGCAGCATACGCTTAATTGCCAAGGCAAGAACACCTCCAAACCGTGAGACGGCACGCTATGGTTATCGGTTCCAAGGTGGGGATATGCGCAAGGCGCGATGCCTGTCGCGTACCGGGCAATACAGTGACGACTACAATTGTTTCGAAAAGTGTTGCGGCGTTGCGCGATATGCAACGACATGTACGACACACGATGGCAGATCGCCCCGTCGGACCGCGTCCATCGCTCCCGCCCCTCATGGGCAGACGGCCGGAAGTTGGCTGCGGCACGACCTACATCACGACGCCGGTGGAGGGTCTGAGTCTTTGCCGGGCCCCTGACGAAGTGATGGCACGAGTTTTGCTTATGAATTGATAGGCAGTGGAAGCCGAAGGAGGATTTCGTGCCGTGCATGCGCTCGAGAAGATCCTTGCCAACGCGTCAGGGCAAGCCGTCGTAGAAGCGGGACAGACGGTCAGCGCCCGAGTCGACTTGGCCGAGGTGAATGACCTTTATCTGCAGGTCCTGATCTCATTTCGAGAGATGGGGGCCGAGAAAGTGTGGGACCCGAGCCGGGTGGTTTTTGCGATGGACCACTACGCACCGGCCCCGACAATCAAGTCGGCCGCCAATCAGAAAGTGATGCGGGAGTTCTGTGCCTCCCATGGGATAGAGCATTTCTTCGACATCAACTCCGGCGTCTGCCACCAGATTATGGTCGAGGCCGGACTGGTGAGACCCGGCATGGTCATTGTCGAGACAGACTCCCATACAACCACTCTCGGAGCTTTGGGAGCCTTCGGTACCGGTTGCGGCGCAACAGATATGGCAGGCATCTTGGCCACCGGGGAGATGTGGATGAGAGTCCCTGAGGTTATCAGGGTGACCTACGAGGGCAGCGTTCCTGAGGGCGTCATGGGCAAAGATCTGGCGCTGTACACCCTAGGGCAGTTGGGAACTGAAATCGCCGGATACAAGGCCATCGAGTACTCAGGCGAGGCCGTACTGAACCTTCCTTTGGCCGACAAAATGACTCTCTGCAACATGGCTGTTGAGATGGGTGCCAAGACGTCCTACATACAGCCGACACCCGATGTGCTTGAATATGTCAGGGCAAGGACCGGCCAGGAGCCCCGGCCTGTATTCACCGATCCTGACTTCAGATATCACGAAGAGCACCGTATGTGGATCGAGGGGATGGAACCGCAGGTAGCATGCCCCTCTCGGGTCGACAACGTCTACGGGGTAACCCAGGTCGAGGGCGAGCGGGTTGACCAAGCCGTCATCGGGACGTGTGCGGGGGGACGGCTGGAAGACCTGGAAGTAGCGGCCCGCATTCTCGCCGGTAAGCGAGTCAACAAGAATTGCAGGCTGATCGTGGTCCCCGCATCTACGGAAATCCTCAGGAGAGCCATCGACCTTGGCTATGTCCAGTCGTTGATAGACGCCGGTGCCGTGCTGGCGTCGCCCGGGTGTGGACCTTGCCTCGGCGCTCACCAAGGGGTACTTGCGGCTGGAGAAAGATGCATATCCGCTTCTAGCAGGAATTTTCCTGGTCGAATGGGAAGTAATCAGGCTGAGATATTCATTGCGTCACCTGCCACGGTGGCAGCATCGGCTATCGAGGGACGGGTCGCCGATCCCAGAAAAAACCTGTGATGGGGGTTTGCTTCTTTGGTGATTGAGGGCAGGGTGTACCGGTTCGGTGACGATGTGGACACCGATCAGATAGTGCCCGGTAGATACTTGGAGCTTGTAAGACCCGAGGATATTGCCCTTCACGTCATGGAGGGCGCAGACCCCGGGTTCTCGGCCCGTTTCGTGCCGGGTTCAGTCATAGTGGCAGGGAGGAACTTCGGATGCGGTTCCTCGCGGGAGCACGCGCCGATAGGTCTTCGAGCAGCCGGCGTTTCATGCGTCGTGGCCGAGTCATTCGGCCGCATCTTCTACAGAAACGCGATAAATGTGGGGTTGCCAATCCTCAAATGCGATCGTATACGTAGCGCTGTGGCCGAAGGCGACACGGTCATCGTGGACCTCGCCGCAGGCACTGTCAGTGTACCGAAAAGGCAAGAGGTCTTGCAGGGAGAACGACCGTCGGACCGGGTCATCCGGCTCTTGGAGTGCGGCGGACTGGTGAACTACGTGAGGGAGCGGATTGGCTCGGGAGAGGCCAAGCCGGTTCCGGTTGAGTGACCACCCGCCCTGGGACACGCGCCGGATGCGCCGGACCGACTCCCGGTCAGGAGTCAGGCTCAGTGGTTCCCAGTTGTCTTACGGTCTCACGGCGCCGCCCGAAGGGCCACCTCCGGGCAGCGCCTCAAGTAGAAAGTGAGGAGGATGAGCAAAGTGACGAAGGAGAAGCAGGGATGCTGCGGTGAAGAGTTCAAGCACGTGATAGGCAAGCCCTGGACCGAGATTGAAACCCCGGCCCTCATGGTGGATCTGGACATCATGGAAGCCAATATGGACAAGATGATGGCCTTCCTGAAAGAGAGCGGTGCCGGAGTGGGTATCCGCCCCCACGCCAAGACCCACAAGACTCCCCAGATCGCCAATCTCCAGATAGCCAAGGGAGCTCTCGGGATCTGCTGCGCCAAACTGGGAGAGGCCGAGGCCATGGCCGAAGGTGGAGTGCCCGACATCCTGATAGCCAACCAGACCGTCGGAGCCAACAAGCTGAAGAGACTGGCGGCCCTATCCAAGAAGACCAACCTGAAAGTCGCTGTTGACTCGAAACAGAACCTCCTGGATATCGCGAGAGAGTCGGCGGCGGTCGGCGGAAACGTGGGCATCGTCATCGAGGTCGAGGTAGGCAACAGACGCGGGGGCGTACGCACTCACGAAGAGGCAATCGAACTGGCCAAGCTGGCCTCATCCACGCCGGGCATCTGGTATGCGGGAATCATGGGCTATGAAGGCTTCGCGGTCTTCATGCCTGATTTTGAGGAGCGGAGAGCGGCCGCCGACGGCGCCTACGACATCCTCCTTGGCTACCGCGACGCCATCAAGGAAGGAGCGGGTCTCGATTCCGGCATAGTCAGCGCCGCAGGATCAGGTACCCATATGTTCGCCGGGAAGCGCAAAGGGCTGAGCGACATCGAGGCAGGCTCATATATCTTCATGGACGTCCGCTACGGCAATACCGCCGGCGTTGATTTCATGAACTCTCTCGCGGTGGTGGCCACCATCGGCAGCCATCCCGAACCCGACATCTACCTTACCGATGCAGGGCTGAAATCCATGACCAAGGAGTTCGGCATGGTCTCCACGCTGCCATCCTACGGCCTTGTGGTCCACCACATGTCTGAGGAGCACGTGACTCTGAAGCCCACCGAGACTCCCGAAAGGCTGCCCGGTATCGGCGCTCTGGACGAGAAGTTCGCCAAGCAGGCTAAGAAGCCGCTTGAGGTAGGGGACAAGATCCTCCTTATCCCGAGCCACTGCTGCACCACGGTGAACCTTCATGACGTCCTCTACGCCGTGCGCAACGGAGTTGTAGAAGATGTGTGGCGCATAACCGGAAGAGGCAAGTTTGCCTGATGGAATTCTCGTCTTTGGGCGTTGGCTCATTTGAGAGAGGAAAGGATGAGGTACGGTCATGATCATCGATTCGCACGTGCACACGTTTCCGTTCATGGGAGGAGCCAGTGGCCATCGCTCCGCCCAGGAGCACTTGAGGCGGCTCCAGCGCGGCTGTTACTCGTCCATTAACGCGCCGTACTGGAAGAGAGACAAGTCTCCCGTGACCGAGAGAACCCTGTGGGACGGCAAGGACCCCTCACCGGCCGGCATGGCCGATGTAGGTTTCAAGGCCGTGAGGTACGGGCGGTTTGAGTGGACCACCGATAAAGGCGACGTGGCCCTGCAGTACTTCGCGCCCAGCCTAATGGACAACATCTCCACTGCGGAGTACATGGTGGCGGAGATGGACTACGCCGGGGTCGACTGCTGCGTGCTTCAGAACCACCCCATCTACGGAAGGCTCAACGACTTTTTCGCCGATTGCGTGGCCCAGTATCCCGACCGGTTCATCGCTCTCGCCAACGTGCACGAAGGAAAGGCTCACACTGACGAAGAGCTGGCCGAACTGGACCGCTGCATAAAGACCCTCAACATGAAGGGGCTCTTCTATCAGGTGGGAGAGTTCTGGGAGAACGGGTATAAGGACAACGTCGACGATGAGAAGTACGAGATTTTCTGGGACATCGTCGAGAAGGCGGGGCTGGTGCTCTTCTGGGACCCCGCGCCCGTAGCCTTCCCATCGGCCGAGGCCTACACCGACCAGATGGAGAGAATGTACAAGGTACTTGAGCGTCACCCCGGGATACCCACGGTGTTGGTCCAGGCTTTTCCTCTCGGGTATTATGCTCCTGACGGCAAGTACAAGCTGCCCGACGTGGCCCACCGGCTGGCCAAACTGCCTAAGTTCCTGGTGGAAATCGCGTACCCCATCAGCTACGGAGGTATGTGGGAGTATCCCTATGCAGAGACTCGTCCCCTCATCCGCCAGCTTCGCGACTGGTTCGGGGCCGAACGACTCGTATGGGGTTCGGACATGCCCAACGTGATCCGTTTCTGCACCTACCGCCAGTCGTATGAGTTCTTCCGGCACTGTGACTTCCTGAGTGAGTCGGAGATGGCTCTCCTTCTTGGAGACAACCTGGCCAACCTCTTCGGCGTCGCCAGGGCTCAGTAGAAGGCGCGCGAGTTGCGGGGCGAGAGGACAGAACCCATCGTGGGTCTTAATCCGACCGAGAGTAGCAGACGACCGGGATACGGGAGCCGAGAGGGGGATGTCGGGGAGAGCACTCGCAGAGTCGTGTCACTGAGGTGACTGTTTGAGGCACTTGTTTGAGGTTATCTGTTTACAGAATCTAGAGGGAGGGTTTTGATTGAGAACTGGTTTCATCAAGAGACGTCTGCCAGTTGTCCTGGCGCTATCGTTGGTTATCGCCTCAATGGTCTTGGGGGCATGCACCCCTCAGACAAACGAGCCAGGCGGCCAGACGGGCGAAGTGGATAAGGTCAAGATCGGCATCCTGTACCCGCTCTCAGGGGTAGCTGCCAACGTCGGACTTGACTCTAAGTACGGGATTGAGCTCGCGGTTGAGATAATCAACGGGTCGTATGACTTCAACCTACCCCTTGCCAAGGAAGAGGGGCTTCCCGGACTGGGTGGAGCCAAGGTTGAACTCGTAGTTGCCGACCACCAGGGTCTTCCCGAGAAGGGCCAGAGCGAAGTTGAGAGGCTCGTGACCCAGGAAGGCGTTGTCGGAGTTGTAGGCTGCTATCTAAGCTCGGTCACCCAGACGGCGAGCCAGGCTGCCGAGAGGCTGGGCATCCCCTTTGTCAACGGTTCATCGTCGGCTATCGGACTCACTGAGAGGGGCCTTAAGTGGTTCTTCAGAACCGGACCCCACGACGCCCACATCGTTGGGAACCTCTTTGACCTCATGGACGACGTTCGCGCCGAGAAGGGCAAAGAGATCCTGACCATCGGTCTCATTCACGAGAACACCCTTCAGGGTGCCGACATGGGCGACATGGCCCAGAAGCTGGCCGATGAGCGCGGTTACGAAGTGGTCTGCCGGTTCCCGTTCCCGCCGGGCAGCAACGACGTCACCAGCGAAGTCCAGAGCCTCAAGGCCAAGGACCCCGATGTCATCATCATGCAGGCTCAGACTCCTGACGCCGTGCTGTTCATGAAGACCATGAAGCAGTTCGACTACAACCCCGACGCCGTACTCGGTTACGGAGCAGGGTTCGTTGACCCCAAGTTCTTCGAGGTGTTTGGAAAGAACGCCGAAGGCGTCATCACCAAGGCTGCCTGGGCGCTTGACATCGCCGAGAATAGGGAAGACACCAAGAAGATCGCGGACATGTTCAGAGAGAAGTTCAATCAGGAGATGACGGAGAACTCCTCGCGTAACTTCACCGCCTTCTTGACTCTGGCCGAAGCCATCAACAGGGCAGGGTCCACCGATCCTGAGGCGATCCGGCAGGCCCTCGTAGAGACCGATATCCCGGGCGACCAGCTGATCATGCCTTGGGAAGGCATCAAGTTCGACTCTAGCGGTCAGAACATCTACGCCTCGGGTGTTTGCACCCAGGTCTTCAACGGTATCCACAGGACAGTATGGCCGTTCGACTTCGCCAGCGAAGAGATCATCTGGCCGAGGCAGAACTGGTCTGAACTAGAGTAGTAGGCACGAATATGTCCCATGCGCGGCAGAGGGGGGCTCTTAGTGCCTCCCCTCTGCCCCGGACAGAGGTGATCCGCAAGCAATGACATTTGAGATACTGGCTCAGGCGGTTATCAACGGGCTTCTTATGGGGTTCGTGTTCGCCCTCGTCGCGGTCGGACTATCGCTGATTCTCGGCGTGGCGCAGATCATCAACTTCGCTCACGGTGAATTCTTGATGTTGGGCATGTACACGGCATTTTGGATGTGGGCCCTTTTCGGTCTGGATCCTCTGGTATCTCTGCCCATCTCCATCGGCGTCCTCGCGCTCTTGGGCGTCTGCGTTTACAAACTGATCACCAAGAGAATTCTCGATGCCCCGAGACTGACGCAGATATTCGCGACATTCGGTCTGTCGATTTTCCTACGGAGCCTCGCCCAGTTCCTCTGGACGCCCAACTCCCGTATGATTCAGAACTCGTGGGTGGGCGACCTCAGGGTGGCCCTGGGCGGAGTGTATATCGGAGCTCCTCAACTGGTGGCTGCCGCCGGCGCGATCCTGGCGTTCGGTGTCATCCACTGGCTGGTGGAGAAGACCGAAGTAGGCCGGGCCATGATGGCCACAGCCGAAGACCGGGACGCGGCAGCCCTTATGGGCATAAACACCGAGCAAATGTACACATTGGCCTGGGCGGTTGGTTCGGCCTGCGTAGGTCTGGCCGGCGGCCTGCTCACAACTTTCTACTCCG
This sequence comes from Candidatus Fermentithermobacillaceae bacterium, assembly GCA_012841375.1. Taxonomy (GTDB): domain Bacteria; phylum Bacillota; class Sulfobacillia; order Fermentithermobacillales; family Fermentithermobacillaceae; genus UBA3951. The sequence continues at coordinate 173,977 of DUUV01000028.1, read as the reverse complement.
TTGAGCCCAACATCGGACTCGTCTTCGGTACGACTGCCAGCGTCGTCATAGCGCTGGGTGGGTTCGGGAGCATCAAAGGGGCTTTCGCGGCGGGTATAATCGTCGGTCTCATTCAGGTGGTAGGAGGCTTCTTGATAGGGCCGGCCTTCAAGTTCGCGGTCGTGTTGACCGTCTACTTGGTGGTCGTCGCTGTTCGCCCTCAAGGCCTCTTGGGCAAGTACTAGAGCATCGTCGGAAGGTGTTGTTGACACATGAAACATGAAGAGGCGCATCCAGGTCGTAACTGGACCCGGACGTTGTTGCCGGTGGCGGCAGCCGTCATCGCCTTGGCCTATCCCAAGGTGTTCAGCCTTCCCTATCCACAGCACGTGGGTGTCCTCATTTGCATGAACGCCCTCATGGCCGTGGCCTGGAACATCACCGGAGGTTACACCGGTCAGGTGGCTTTGGGAAACACGGTCTTCTTCGGGATAGGGGCTTACACCTCGTCGTTGCTCTTGAGGGATTTTGGTGTGAACCCTTGGATCGGCATGCTGGCCGGCACGATTCTTTCGATGATAGCAGCGGTGGTGCTAGGATACACCACATTCCGGCTGAGAGGATACTACTTCACCATCGCCTGCATCGCCATGGCTGAAATCGTTTCGGCCATCGTCGTCAATACCAGAAGACTGGGAGGGGCGGTAGGGGTGACGATCCCCATAAGGGACGCTTCCCTGCTTAACTTCCAGTTTCACGGCACCAATAAAGCTCCCTATTATTACACTATCCTCACTTTTCTCGCGGTAGCGCTCTTCGTGGTGTACAGAGTTGAGCGCTCCAAGCTCGGGTATTACTTCCGGGCGATCAGAGAGGATGAGGACGGTGCCCGAGCTCTTGGCGTAAATCCGGCGCGATACAAGCTCATCGCGTTCATGTTGAGCGCGCTGTTCACGTCGGTGGCGGGTACGTTCTATGCGCAGTACGTCATGTTTATCGACCCTGCCAGTGTGCTGGCTCAACCTGTATCCGTCAGCATGTGTCTCATGGCCGTGCTGGGAGGCCTGGGGACTCTGTGGGGACCGGTCTTGGGGGCGATGGCTCTCATAGGGATTTCCGAAGCGACCCGTGTCACCCTGGGCGGGACAGGCCAGGCTGTAGACCTAATGATTTACGGACTCTTGGTAATCGTATTCGCCGTGTTCCAACCCACGGGGTTGATGGGCATGCTCGGCAAGTTGAAAGCGAGGAAGGAATAGCCTATGGCGCTGCTTGAGGTAACCAACCTAACTAAGCGGTTCGGCGGCTTGGTAGCTAACGACGATGTAACCATGTCCGTCAACGAAGGCGAGATCGTGGGTCTCATCGGCCCTAACGGTGCAGGCAAGACCACGCTTTTCAACTCCATCGCCGGGGTTTACAACCCGGAGCAGGGCAAGATCCTATTCCGGGGAGAGGACATTACGCGTTACAACCCTGAACAAGCCTGCCAGGCGGGGATCGCCAGGACGTTTCAGATAGTGCGGGTTTTCAAAGGCATGACCGTGCTCGACAACGTTATGGTCGGGTCATACTTGAGGAGCCAGAGCGACGCCGACGCGCGCGAAAGGGCCCTTGAAGTGCTCAAGTTCACGGGCCTTTATCCAAAGAAGGACTATCTCGCCTCGGCCCTGACCATCGCGGACAAGAAGAGGCTTGAGATGGCCCGGGCGCTTGCGACTAGGCCGACCCTCCTCATGCTTGACGAGGCCATGGCGGGGCTCAACCCCACCGAGTGTCAGGCCGCCGTTGACTGCATAAGGGCCATAAGCCGTGAGGGTATCACAATCCTCATGGTAGAGCACGTGATGGAGGTAATCATGCCTATCTCCGACCGGATCGTGGTCTTGAACTCGGGAAAGAAGATTGCCGAAGGAGAGCCTAAAGCCGTATCGGCGGATCCTGAGGTCATCAAGGCATACCTGGGAGGGAAGTACGTTGCTAGAAGTTAACAACATCCACGTCTCATACGATGGCGTCCCGGCCCTCTACGGTGTGTCTTTCCGTGTGGAAGAAGGGGAGATCGTCTCCATTGTCGGTTCCAACGGAGCCGGGAAGTCCACCGTCTTGAGGACGGTCTCCTCTCTCTTGCGTCCGACGCAAGGGTCGATAAGAATGAACGGCGAGGAGCTCACCGCCCTCCGCCCTCACGAAGTGGTGTTGAGAGGCATCGCCCACGTACCCGAGGGACGGCGTCTCTTCAACAGGCAGAGCATAAAGGACAACTTGACTCTGGGAGCCTTTACAAGAAAGTCCCAGGCAGATCGGGAGGAAGTGCTTGAGAAGGTATATGAGGTGTTCCCGATCCTGAAGAAACGTCTGGGGCAGCTGGCGGGAACCCTCTCCGGAGGCGAACAACAGATGTTGGCCATCGCCAGGGCTCTCATGCTGAAACCCAAGCTTCTCATGCTGGACGAGCCTTCTCTTGGTATCGCTCCCAAGCTGGTGGACGAGATCTTTGAGACCCTCAAGGAGATCAATGAGAAGCAAGGGATAACCATCCTATTGGTTGAGCAGCACGTTCACGAGGCTCTGGAACTGGCCGATCGCGCCTACGTGTTGCAGACCGGCCGGGTAGTGACTGAAGGAACAGGTAAGGAGTTGCTACAATCGGACGCCATTCAGAAGGCGTATCTCGGCATATAGGCCTCAAACTAGAGTGGGGCCATGCAGCGCTGAACAAGCCGATGCCCGCGGGTCAGGTGCTATATTCTTGGGCTTAAGCAGGGGGAAAGTCATCGGATGCCGGAGGAGTCGAGCGCATCGATGTCGAATCCTTAAAGGCACGCTTTACATGCGTGTTTCCTGTTAGCCATGTCAAAGGAGGGTGTAGCGGATGATCGGTGTGCTTGCGGCTTACCGAGAGATAGAGGATATTGTTGCCGACCTCCGCGGCGAGATCCCTGAAGAGATCGAAGTCCTGCCTTCGCGGGTCACGGACGCCCTGGAGCTTGGGAACCGCTTGGTGAGCTGGGGGGCAACAGTGCTTCTCACGAGAGGCGGCACCACCAATCATCTGAAGCAGGAACAACCCGACTGGCTGTCGGGAGTTCCTATTGTAGACATTCCCGTAACGGCTTACGACGTGATACGGGCCATCGGCCGGGCGCGGGAGATGGCCACGACGGTATCCGTCATAGCTTTTCCCAGCATGATTGAAGGCATTGATGACGTGATGGAGTTCTTGGGCGTCGAACTCACCGTCACTCCCATAACAAACGACGTTGACGTGCGGCAAGTCATAAGACGCCAGGCGGCGGGTAACGATGTGTGTTTTGTCGGAGGGGCCATAACCCATGAAATCGCCCAAGAGTACGGGTATCCGTCTGTGCTCATCCGGTCAGGACGGGCGGCAGTTGCCTACGCTCTTAGAGAAGCCTCGCGGATCGCCAGAATCCAGCAGCTTGAGAGAGAGAAGCATCAGAGGCTCCACGCCGTCCTTGACTCGATGGAAGACGGCGTCATCCTGACCGATGCCACCGGAGTCGCCGAGCTCTGGAACTCGCGGGCGGAGGCCATGCTCCAGGCTCACAACGTCACCCGGGGCAGAGATCTGAAGGTAGAGGCCCTTCAAGAAGCCATCCGGACGAGCTTGACAGACGGCACGGCAACTGACACTGTCATCAGGTTACCGTCAGGTGCCCAGGTTGTCGCTTCAGTGAGCCCGGTCAGCTCCGAGAAGGGCGCGCCCGGCGTCTTGGTCAGCTTAAGAGATGCGGTCAGGGTGGAAGCCCTTGAGCATAAGGTCAGGGGTAACCTGCGCTCTCTCGGCCACGTGGCCAATAAGAGGCTTTCGGATATCATAGGTTCGTCACAGGTGCTGAGGCGCACGGTGGCGAGCGCCCAGGCGTTCGCCGCGGTCGACGCCACCGTACTCATATTGGGCGAATCCGGTTCGGGCAAGGAAGTCTACGCCCAGGCCATTCACAACGCGTCAGCCAGGCGCAACGGACCTTATGTGGCGCTCAATTGCGCGGCTCTCCCCGAGACCCTGCTGGAAAGCGAGCTCTTCGGGTATGTGGGAGGAGCGTTCACCGGCGCGACAAAAGAAGGAAAGCCGGGTTTGTTTGAGATGGCCCACAAAGGCACGCTCCTTCTGGATGAGATAAGCGAGCTCTCTCCCCGCCTTCAAGGGAAGTTGTTGCGTGTGTTGCAGGAGCGACAGGTGCGCAGGGTCGGTGGAGAAAGAGTTATTCCCATAGACGTGCGCATCCTTGCGGCCAGCAACAAGGACTTGGTGGGGATGGTCAGAAAAGGTGAGTTCAGAGAAGACCTGTTCTTCCGTCTGGACGTTCTGAGGATAAACATACCTCCCCTCCGGGCGAGACCCGAGGACGTAGAGCCACTCTTCAAGCATTTCGTCGGTCGCTTCTCGCGGGAACTGAAATTGGCCCCCGTCACTCTCTCGCCGGATGCGGTCACGTACCTCTCAGAGTATACGTGGCCCGGCAATATCCGCGAAGTCCAGAATGTCGTGCAGAGGTGTCTGGCCGTGTATGCAGGTCAGATGCTTACCCCGGAGAGGATCGACAGGGTGTTGAGGCCTGACCGGAGATACGCCACCAACGACGACGCCTTCACCGGCGCGCCCTTCTGCGGGAAGAATGGCGGCATGCCGCGGGTGAGCGGGCGGAGGGAGATTACCATGCGAGACATTGAGGATGCCCTGGCCCAAAGCGGCGGCTCTATGACGAAGGCGGCACGGGTACTCGGTATTCACAGGAGCACTCTGTGGCGGCACCTTAAGCGGGAGAACTCCTGATTCTATTAGGACCTTGAGCGTCTCCCCGGTGTCCGGCATGTTTTTTGCTTGTTGAGCAGGGTGGAGCAGGCGCAACAAAGCGCGCCGGGAGGAATCATTATGTTTCAGTTCTTTGAAGATGGAAAAGTTCTTATAGTTGCCGATGACTTGACCGGGGCCAACGACGCGGCGGTGCAGTTCGCGGAGACGGGTCTCGAGACCGTTACACTCCTTGAGCCCGGAGAATTGGCGTGTCCTTCACCTATCGCCCAAGGGACCAGGGTTGTCGCGGTGTCAACCGAATCGCGGAATACAGACCCGGCCGGCGCGGATGAAGCCGTGAGGAGCGTTCTTTCACAGGTCTTCCCGGTGTTCCCAGCACAAACGATTTTCAAGAAGATCGACTCCACCCTTCGGGGCAACATCGAGGCCGAACTCATCGCCCTCTGTGACGTTGCCGGGGCCGGTCCATCCACACCCGTGATCCTCTCGCCTGCGTTCCCGTCCAACGGCCGCACCGTCAGCGGAGGCTATGTTCTGGTTCAGGGGGTTCCGCTCTCCCAGACCTTCGCCGGGCGTGACACTCTTGCGCCCGTCAGGAGCTCGCGCGTGGATTCTGTTTTCACCAAGTGGCGTGACAAGGTGGGCAACGTGTGCTTCTCCGTCCTTGAACAGGGAGAGGAGAGCATCAGGGCCGAGATCAAGCGGCTCATCGCGGCCGGAAAACCGGTCATCATAGGAGACGCTCTCACCGATGAAGACCTGGTCCTCGTAGTTCGTTCGGCTTTGTCGCTCGGCCGTCGCCTTATCTGGGCCGGGTCGGCTGGGCTGGCCAGGGCGTTGGCCCGGACCATTTCTGCTTTCATTTCGGCTCCTCCCTCGGAGCCGGTTTCTGCTTCCGGGTGGGCTTCAACTCGAGATATCACCTCTGCTTCGTCGGATGTTCCGGTGGCAGCGAAGCCTGTCTCTGGGCCCGCCCCGGCGAGGGGGCGCACCCTCGTGCTCTTCGGTAGCCTCAACCCGGCGTCGGCCGCCCAAGTCGAATACGCGAAACGGGCGTCGGCCTGCCGGGTGATCGAAGCCCCACATGACCTGGACCCCGCCGCGACCTGTGAAGAGATCGAGTCCTTGACCTCCGGCGGGCAGGTAGCCGGGGATTTGGCCGTGGTATCATACAACGTCCCGAGACACGGGCCGCCCGATGAGATGGCCCGGCGGGTGAAGGCGTACTTCGCCTCTGTGGCTCAGAGAGTCATGCGCGGGAAGGCCTTCTCGTCGATGGTGCTGTCAGGCGGCGATGTCGGAAGGGCTGTGCTTTCCGGGCTGGGGATTACATGCATGACGGTAGAGAAAGAAGTGCTGCCGGGCATCGCGTTCGGTCGGGCGTGCGACGGAGAGTTCGCCGGGACGGGTATCGTCACCAAAGCCGGAGGTTTCGGCGACGCCGGCGCTCTCCTCAGGATATTGACTTGGATGTCGACTAACGGAAAGGTTGTGGAATCATGAGGTCCAAACCCAATATCGCTATCAGTGTAGGAGACCCGGCAGGCATCGGCCCGGAGATCACGGTGAAGGCCCTGAACGACCCCGAGATATGGGAGGCATGTACCCCCGTCGCCGTGGGGAGCGCATCGGTCTTGCGCACTATTTCGGGAGTCGTGGCGTCGGATCTGCCGGTCAAGGAAGTAACGGTGCCGCCCTCTGGAGAAGTCGAGCCGGCGGTGTACGTTGTCGAATGCGGACTTCCTCTAAGCCCCGTGGAGTTCGGCAAAGTGAGCAAAGAGGCGGGCGAAGCTTCTTACACTTATATCAACCGCGCGATCGACCTTGCGCTGGACGGACAGGTCGAAGCGGTGGTTACGGGTCCCATCCATAAAGAAGCCATCAACGCGGCCGGGTGTCCTCATCCCGGCCACACGGAGATATTCGCCACCCGTACAGGGACGAAGCGCTACGCTATGATGCTCGTTCACGGCAACCTGAGGGTATCTCACGTCTCTACGCACGTATCTCTTCGAAGAGCTTGCGACCTCTGCAAGCGCGAAAGGGTCTTGGAGACCATCACGCTCACGGCCTCTGCCCTTAAAGACATGGGGATTTCCGAGCCAAGGATCGCCGTGGCGGGTCTGAACCCCCACGCCGGAGAAGGCGGCCTCTTCGGAGATGAGGAGATCAATGAAATCATCCCGGCCATCGAAGACGCGCTGGCCAAAGGCCTCAAAGTAGAGGGACCGATTCCCCCCGACACCGTGTTCGTAAAGGCCAGGGGGGGCCAGTACGACGCCGTGGTGGCCATGTATCACGATCAAGGGCACATAGCCATCAAGGTGGCCGGGTTCGAGATCGACCCAACGACCGGCAAGTGGGCATCGGTCAAGGGGGTCAATATGACCTTGGGATTGCCCATTATCCGTACATCCGTTGACCACGGCACGGCTTTCGGCAAGGCGGGGAAGGGTACAGCCAACGCCGAGAGCATGGTTGAAGCCATAAAGATAGCGGCCGTCATGGCCAATAACCGAAGGGGTTGAGGAGAAATGACGACGATGCGAGGGATAGTCAAGAGAGAGCCGGCTCCGGGAGCCACCTGGGTGGAAGACCTTCCCGTACCCGTGCCGGGCGAAGAGGAGGTTCTTGTGAGGGTCAAGGCCGCCGCCATCTGCGGGACAGACCTGCATATTTACGGATGGACCCCTTGGGCACAGACGCGCCTTAGCCTTCCCATGGTCTTCGGACACGAGTTCGCAGGGGAAGTCGTGGCGGTGGGCCCTGGAGTGAGACGCTTCAAGGTTGGTCAGCGGGTGGCCGGCGAGACTCATATCGGATGCGGTAAGTGTTACCAGTGCCTTACCGGCAACATGCACGTCTGCGAGAGCATGAAGATCATTGGAGTGCATGTTCCCGGCGCTTTTGCCGACTACATCGCCATTCCCGAGAGCTGCGCTTGGGAACTCGGCGACGACCTCACCTACGAGCAAGGTGCTCTCTTGGAGCCTATGGGAGTGGCCATGCACGGCATCCAGGCGGCGCCGGTGGGCGGAAAGGATGTTGTGCTCCTAGGGTGTGGGCCTATCGGGCTGATGGCGGCGGGCATAGCCAAGGCTCAGGGCGCCAACCAGGTCATCTCTTCCGACATAGTCGACGCCAAGCTGGAGATAGCCAAGACCATGGGAGCCACTATCACGGTGAACTCCGCCCGGGAGGACCTGGAAGACGTGGTCATGAAGGCTACTGACGGTCGCGGGGCCGACGTTGTCATTGACTACTCGGGCAGCGGCATAGCCATTGCCGGAGGCCTTAAGTGTCTCAAAATAGGAGGGACTATGGTCCTGGTGGGCCTCCCCGACAAGCCGGTTGAGCTTGACCTGGTGGACGGCATCATCTACCGCGAGGCGACTCTCGTTGGAGTCACAGGGCGGAGGATGTACGACACTTGGTTTGAGTGTGAGAAGATGCTGAAGTCCGGAAAGATTGACCTTGCTCCCGTCGTGGGAGGAACGTATGACATGAAGGACTATGAGGCGGCGTTCAAGGCCATTGCCGACAAGGTCCCGGGTAAGATGCTGCTCATACCTTGACAAAGATAGCAGAGCTCATGAGCGAGGGAGGAGATACTGCCATGGCGACTTCGACCATAGAGGTGAAGTACGGAACATCCGGTCTCAGGGTAGAGATCCCTACCGGAAACCTGCTCGGCATACTCACGCCGTCCGAGCCCCGGCTCCCTCCCTCCGAGGAAGAGGAGATCCAACGGGCGCTTGACAATCCCACCGGATCGCCCCGGCTGGAGGATATGGCCAAACCCGGGATGAGCGTTGTGATCATGGCCAGCGACAACACGAGGCCAGCGCCCACACACAAGCTCCTGCCGCCGCTCATGGACAGGCTGAACAAAGCCGGGGTCCAGGACTCAGGGATCACCATCATGTTCGGGATGGGAATCCACAGGTCTCATACGGCCGAAGAGAAAAAGGCTCTGGTGGGCGCAGACATTTTCCGGCGCTGTAGGTGCGTGGACAGCACCGAGTCAGGCGACTTCGTTCAGGTGGGGACTACGTCAAGAGGCACTCCGGTCGAGGTCAACCGGTTGGTGGCCGAATGCGACCTGCTTATCGCTACCGGTAACGTGGAGTATCATTACTTCGTCGGCTACTCGGGAGGAGCAAAAGCCGTACTCCCGGGAGCCTGCAGCAGGCGCACCGTTGAAGCCAATCACTCCATGCAGCTCTTACCCGGCGCGGAGACCGGTTCATACGAAGAGAACCCGGTCCGCCAAGATATAGAAGAAGCCGGCAGGATGGTAGGATTGGACTTCATCCTCAACGTGGTGCTCGATCCGGGAAAGAGGATAGTACGGGCGGTGGCAGGTCATCCTGTGGCCGCCCACGAAGAAGCCCGCAAGGTGACCGACGCAGTTTACGGGGTGGAGATCCGTAAGAAAGCCGACATCGTCATCGCTTCGGCAGGAGGGCGGCCCAAAGACATGAACCTGTACCAGGCACAGAAAGGCCTGGAGAACGCGAAGTACGCAGTCCGTGACGGAGGGGTCATCATCCTCACGGCCGAGTGCCCCGAGGGTCTCGGAGAAGCCAACTTTGAGAGGTACATGACAGGGATGGGGCTTGACGAGATCATTGAGTCGGTCCGCCGGAAGTTCGTCCTGGGCGCTCATAAGGCGGCGGCGGTGGCCCGCGTGCTGAAGAAGGCAGATGTCTATCTGGTCTCGGCCATGGACAAGGCCACAGTGGAACGATGCCGGCTCTTGCCGTTCGCCACGCTGGATGATGCCCTCGACCGGGCGTTCTCGGTACTGGGGTCGGACGCCACCGTGTGGGTGATGCCGTACGCAGGCTCGACGGTGCCCAGGTACCGTCCGCGAACCAATACATGCGAGGCCCTACCGGGTTAACCATTGCCATAGATCTAGGAAAGGAAGTTTAAGTCGTGACAACAAAGGTCTATTCGTTCTACACAGCAGGACGCATCATAGGCGGTCCCGGGAGCATCAAAGAGATCGGCCAGCATCTTTCAGCTTTTGAGGCGTCCAGAGCTCTCATCGTGACAGACCCGGGTGTCGCCAAGACGGGTATTCCGGACAGAGTGAGGCAACTGGTGGAGGATTCCGGCGTGAAGACCGGTCTGCTATCGGAGGTCATGGCAGAGCCTCCCATCAACCAGGTGGATGAGCTGTACGAACGCGTGAGGAGCGGCGACTACGAGGTGCTCATCGGAGTCGGCGGGGGCAGTTCTCTGGATATGACCAAGCTTCTCGCCGCCCGGATGACCAACGACTGCTCGGTCTCAGAGTTTCTCGGCACCGAGAAGGTGAAGAAGCCGGCATTGCCCACGGTTCTCATTCCCACTACTGCCGGGACCGGTTCCGAAGTCACCCCCAACGCAATTGTCACGCTGCCGGATCAAGAACTCAAAGTGGGGATCGTGTCCAAGTACTTCCTGCCCGACCTGGTGATACTTGACGTGGAGCTGACGGCGGGTCTGCCCCCCAAGCTCACCGCGTCGACAGGCATGGACGCCTTCATCCACTCCCTGGAGTCTTTCATATCGACTAAGGCCAACCCTCTGAGCGACACGTTCGCTCTCAGGTCAATGAGGCTCATAGGGCGGAGCATCCGCAAGGCCTTTTCCCACGGTGACGACTTGGAGGCCAGGCACGCAATGCTCATAGGTTCAACCCTGGGCGGGATGGCCCTGACCGCAGCGGGAACCGCGGCCGTGCACGCCCTTGCGTATCCCCTGGGCGGTAAGTTCGCCGTACCCCACGGTGTAGCCAATTCGATGCTCCTGGTACCCGTCATGGAGTACAACTTCGACGCCATAAAGCCGCGCCTTGCGGAAGTGGCCGATGCCATGGGGATAGACGCCGGCGGCAGGACTACCGATTCGCGCGCCAAGGCCGCCATGGAAGAACTGCGGGCGCTGGTCAAGGATCTGGAGATCCCGTCGAACATGAGTGTCTTCGGAGTGACCGAAGGAGACCTTGATTTCCTCGCTGAAGCGGCATCGAAGGTCACACGGCTTCTTGGAAACAACCCCAAAAAGATGTCGGTGGAAGACATAAGAGAAGTGTACGGCAAGCTCTTGTGATCCGGGTTGTCCGAGAGGGACAAAGGGGGCGGCTTTTCTCATGAAAGGGCTTCTCGGAGTGGTTCACTACGCTTTGTTTCCCGAGTCCTGTTCGGGGGACTGGGATCTGACCGGGTCTCTCGATGTTGTCCTCCAGGACAACGCCTTTGGGGCTATAGAGCTCACGTGGATAAAGGATGGAACGATAAGGCGCAAGGCTGCCGAGAAGCTCAGAGTGAGCGGCCTGCAAGTCATGTTTTCAGGAGGACCTGCGTTTTCCGGTAGCGGTTTCAGTCTCTGCAGCGTGGACGAAAGCGACCGGCTGCAGGCCGTAGCCTTTGCCAACTACCTGGTGGATATGGCGTGTGAGCTTGGCGGCCGGAACCTGTTGGTCCCGAGCGGACCCGATCCGGGTGAGGAGTCGCGATCGCCGGCTTTGGATGCCCTCCGGCGGTCGCTCATTGAGATCTGCCGGTACAGCCGCGAGTGTCGCCCCGAAAACCCGGTGGTGGTCACGCTTGAACCTTTCGATCGCGACGTGGATTGCCGCCAACTGGTAGGGAGCACGCGTCTGGCCAGAGACGTGGTCGCGAGAGTCCGAGAGAGGTATCAGAACTGTGGCATCACATTGGACATGTCACATGTCGCGCAGCTCGGTGAGGACATGGCTCAAGCCATTCATGACGCGGGAGATTGTCTCTCCCACGCTCACATCGCCAATTGTGTTCTAGATCCAAAAAGCCCTCTTTACGGGGACAAACACCCGCCCTTCGGAGTGCCGGGAGGAGTGTACAGCCTGGACGACGCGGTGAGATATATCGATCTCCTCGAGCGAAGCGGCTTCTTCTCCCGACCGTGCCCTTACGGGCAGCCGGTGGTGAGCCTCGAGGTGCGCCCGGGCAACCTGGACCCGGTCGAGGTGCTTGAGGAGTTCAAGGGTAGGGTGTATAGCAGGAACCCGGGGCGTGGTCCGGGGTTGGGTTAGTGTGCCCGGGGTGCCGCCGGCTCATGTTGCCACGAGTAGCACTTGTTGCACTTGCGCAACATTCGGTTCCCCCGGGATGTCCCGCATGTGAACCGGGTCTCTCGGTATAGAGGCGTTGTCCGGCTCCTATGCCAAACATACCGGCCGGAGGCATGGGAATTGCTTGGTTGATCTGTAGCAGGCCTTTGAGATCGCCTGCAACGCTCACGGAGGAGGTTTATATCATGAAAAAGATACTAACGGTCCTTCATACCGGTCTCACAACAGTTCCGGTGATTGGCCGCCTGCTCGAGGAGCTCCTGCCGCCGGATGTTGTCGTCCGGAACGTCGTAGACGACAGCCTCCTGATAGATACAAGAAAAGCGGGATTTATGACAGAGGATGTAGCAAACCGCATCGTATCTTATGTGAAATTGGCCGAGAGTCACGGATCAGACTGCGTGCTCTTCGCTTGTTCTTCCGTCGGGCCCGCAGCCGACATGGCCAGAGAAGAGGTCCGGATCCCGGTCCTCAAGATCGATGAGCCAATGGCAGAGGCAGCAGTGACCAGAGGACCCCGTATTGCCATACTCGCGACTGTGAGCACTACGCTCAAGCCAACCCGAGACCTGATTGAGAAGGCAGCCAAAGAACAGGGTGCCGAGGTTGAGATCCAGACCTTCTTGAGCGACAAAGCGTTTGACGTGCTGAGCGCGGGCAATGTGGCCGAGCACAACAGGTTGCTTATCGGCGACATCGTGAAGTGCGCGTCAGAGTTTGACGTCGTTGTGCTTGCCCAAGCTTCAATGACAAACATTCTGCCGGAGCTTACCGAAGAAGTCATGGGCAAAGTGTTGACCAGCCCGAGATTGGGAGTCCTTCGTACGGCACAAGTTCTCGAAGGGCTCAATTCGTAGGCCTTAAGGCTCAATCGAGGTCCAAAAGATAGCCAATACAGGCAGCGTGTAGGTTTCCAGCGACCCGGGCGGCGGTGGTGTTTGTCCACCGCCTACCGGGTTTTTCATTTGGGGCCTCCAGAACACCTAACGGAGGGAAGAGGCACATGAACGACGAAGCAAAGCACCTGAAGGGCGAAAACCGAGGCGGAACGTACCACTTATCATTGTAAAGGCAGTCTTGACACATGCAGCCGGCGAGGCTTAGTATGTGTGTAGACAATCACAAAACCGACCACAAACATTAGCCGAGGTGAAATTACCGAGGAGGCGATCTCATGGAGTTTGGCGCCCGCCTCAAAAGAATCAGATTGACTCAGGGGATTTCCGTAAGAGAGTTCGCGAGACGCGTAGGAGTTTCCGGTTCATACATATCTCAACTGGAGGGCAACGAGTGCAGGCCCTCTTTTTCTGTCCTTAAGAGGATCGCCGAGCAACTCGGAACGACCGTAAGTGTCCTTACTGACGACCACCTACCGGAAGAATGGGTTGTGGTAAGGGAAAACGCCCGCCGCCGCTTGGTGACCGACTGTGAGGGGTTTGAAGTAGAGTATGTAGCCTTTCTGGGTCACAGAGACAAGTCAATGCAGTCATGTTTTGTGAAGATGAAACCCGGAGCCGAGGGAACAAACCCCGTGTTCACCCACGACAGGGAAGACATGATTTACGTAACCCAAGGCACCGTGATCATCAGCTCGGGCACCGAGGAGTATGTCCTCTTCAGTGGAGATGTCGGCTACTTCAACTTCCAGAGCCCCGAGCGGTTCACAAACCCGGGTCCGGGTGAGGCCGTCTTCTTCTGGGTGGTATCGCCGTCTAGATAGCCGTGGAGGGATCATCTGTGGTGACAATAACGGTCTGTGTCGGGAGTTCGTGCTTCCTTCGCGGCGCCCCTGCGGTTATCGAAGCATTTCAGGGCCTCATTCAAGAGGAAGCGTCCGGCAGGGTGGAACTCAAAGGGTGTTTCTGCATGGAGAAGTGCGGCAACGGCGTGTCGGTCATGATCGAGGACCGGGTTTTCCCAGACGTGCGAGCCGAAGACGTGGAGAGGGTTTTTCGCGCCCACGTGCTGCCCGTTTTGGAAGAGAAAGGCGGGTGCGGCCGTTAATGTCGATTATCGAGACGGTAAGAAGCAAGTGCCGGGATTGCTACAAGTGCTTGCGGGCATGCCCGGTGAAGGCCATCAAGGTAGAGAGAGGGTCCGGGCCTTACGAGGTGCATGCCAGCGTCCACGATGATTACTGTATCAATTGCGGTACGTGCATCAGGGAATGCCCGCAGAAGGCCAAGAAACCAAGGATTGACATCCATAAGGTCCGTGAGCTTCTAGAGAAAGGTGAACGGGTGGTCGCCAGCGTCGCCCCATCCTTCGCGGCAGTCCTCGAGCATCCCATGGGTTTCATCACGGCACTTCGGAAGGCAGGTTTTTCTGCCGTGCAGGAAGCTGCTCTGGGAGCCGAGATGGTCTCGGCGGCACACAGGAGATTGCTCAAGGAGTCCCAATCACCGTTCATCGGGAGCGCATGCCCTGCTGTCGTAAGCCTTGTAGAGAGACACTACCCGGAAGCCCTCAAGTTTCTCGCTCCCGTCGTGTCGCCGGCCATCGCTCACGGCAAGTACATAAAGCGTACCATGCCGGGAGCCAAGGTGGTCTTCATCGGGCCCTGCGTGGCCAAGAAAGAGGAGATAGAAGACCCGATGGTTGCGGGTGCAGTGGATGTGGCGCTCACGTTTGAGGAGACTCTTTCGTGGCTAAGCGAAGAAGGCATACAGGTTGCGGAGTGCGCAGAGGGCCGGTTCGACGGCCCGTTTCCTGGAAGGGCGCGTCTCTATCCTGCCGATGGCGGGTTCCTCTGGGCAACCATCGATTGCGGCCTATTGAGCAGTGGACACGTGTCGGTCTCGGGCGTAGAGGCCTCCATTGAGATGGTCCGGCATTTTCTCCAGAACGATGACGTGCCCAGGCTGGTGGAACTGTTGGCTTGTCCCGGCGGGTGCATCGCGGGACCCTCCCATGTGTCCAACCGCGACTTGTTTGAAAAACGCAGGCTCTTGATTGATTACCAGAGATCCGCCCAAGCCAATCCCGAAGACAGCCCAGTCGACTATGAGCGCCTCCTAACGTCTCAAGAACTTGAGAGGTCTTTCCGCGACCTAAGGGTGCCGCTGGGCAAGCCTTCCGAGAGACAGATGAGGGAGATCCTCGAGAACATCGGCAAATACAGGCCCGAAGATGAACTCAACTGCGGGGCGTGCGGTTATTCGTCGTGCAGGGATAAGGCAGTGGCCGTGTTCAACGGCATGGCCGACCCGGAGATGTGTATCCCCTACATGAGGCAGCGGGCCGAGTCCATGGCCAACATCGTTGTGAGTGCCACGCCAAACGGCATCATCGTCACTACGTTGGATGGGACCATAGTGGACATCAACTTGGCGGCGGAAGCGATGCTGGGCAGGACAAAGCAGGATCTCCTGGGCACTCGTGTGGCAGAAATCATGGATGCTTCGCTCTTCAACGAGGCCGTAATCACCAAGGCGCCTTCCCGGGGCGAAGTGACGTTGAACGACCTTGTTATCGATGGGCAGGTCATATGTATGCCGGACGTGCAACTGCTCGTCGCTGTATTGATGGATATCACCGAAGAGCGCCGCCAGATGGAGAGCCGGAAGCGAGTGGCCGAAGAAGCCGTGGAGCGAGCGAGGCGCGTCATTGAGGAACAGATGGAAGTGGCTCAGAAAATCGCGGGCCTCTTGGGGGAGACAACGGCCGAAACCAAGATATCTCTTACCGCCCTCATGAAAGTGATAGGAGAGGAGATGCCGTCAGATGGGTCAACTAAGAGCGGAAGTGGCGGTAGCTCAACTCCCTAAGCACGGCGAGGAGCTATGCGGAGACTGCGTTCAGGTGGTGCAGGACTCGTCCACCCTTGTGGTGCTTTCCGATGGTCTTGGGAGCGGCGTTAAGGCACACATCCTGTCCTCCATGACCTGCAAGATGATCTCTACAATGTTGCGGGGCGGGTTGGAACTGGACGATGTAATTGACTCGCTGTCCAAGACCCTGCCCGTCTGCGAAGTCCGTCACCTGGCCTACAGCACCTTCTCGATATTGCGGATCATGCCCGATAACTCGGCGTATCTTGCCGAGTTTGACAATCCGGCGGTCTTCCTGGGCAGGGGCTCGGAGCTTCTGCCGCTCCGCCCTGAGAGTCGCGAGTACGGAGGGAAGATAGTCAAGGAAAGCCGTTTCACCCTGGAAGACGGTGATTGGCTGGTGATGATCAGCGACGGCATCCTCCATGCCGGCATAGGCGGCGTATGGAACCTGGGCTGGGGTTGGGACAGAGTCGGTGACTACTTGCGGAGGCTCTCTCCGTACGAAGAAGACGCCGAGTCTCTGGCTCGTGAACTCGTTGAGACGACTAGGAAGTTGTATGCAGGCAAGCCGGGCGACGACGCGACCGCAGTGGTCGTGAGGCTGCGGGTGCCCAGAAGGCTGACGGTGCTGGCAGGGCCTCCAAGGAGAAAGTCCGACGATGCCAGAGTGGTCCGCTCCTTCATGGAAGGTCCGGGCAAGAAAGTTGTCTGCGGGGGCACTACCAGCCTCATGGTCGGTCGAGAGCTCGGAAGGAAGGTCGAGGTGGAACTGGGGTCGCTCCGGGACTCGGCGCCCCCGACGGGGCGAATCGAGGGGATAGACCTGGTGACCGAAGGCATCCTCACCTTAACCAGGGCTCTCGAGACCATAAGAGATGGAATCCCGCCCAGACACCGGCTCCGCTACAGGACTGATGGCCCAGGTAGGCTTGCTCATTGTCTGGCGGAGGCCGACGAGATACGTTTCATCGTCGGACGAGCCATCAACCCGGCTCACCAGAGTCCGGACCTGCCTTCCGAACTTGCCTTGAAGAGTAAGGTCGTGGAAGACTTGGCCCGTGTATTGCGCGGTCACGGAAAGGAAGTGACCGTGGACACATATTAGCCCTTCCGGACCGCGGGCAATCACACTGACAATATTGGGACTCAACCAATACAAAGGCCCCGTCGCCTCCTCATCCGGCGGGGCCCCCCTTTTTCGGAAGGATTTTGACGGATACGTTGTTGAAGTCTTTTTCCAGTGATCCACGACAAGACCCGTGAAAGCGTGAGAGATTTGCCGCAAAGGAGCATGGGACAGTGAGGTATGATTTTGACGAGGTCATAGAACGCCGCAACACCCTGAGCAGCAAGTGGGACAACGTCAAGAGGCTTTTTGGTTCCGATGACGTCTTGCCGTTCTGGGTAGCCGACATGGACTTTCGGATTCCCCAGCCCGTGATAGACGCGGTTACCCGGCGAATCGCCCACCCGATCTTCGGGTACACAAGGGTCAGTGACGAGACCATAGGGGCGGTCGTCGACAGGCTGGAATCGAAGTACGGATGGAAGGTTGCCCCGGAGTCAGTGGTCATTACACCCGGAGTTGTCCCCGCGGTGAACGCAGCCGTTCGCGCCTATGTAGAAGAGGGCGGGGCGGTGGTCGTGCAGAGTCCCGCTTACCCGCCGTTCTGGGCTACCGGCCCGAACAACAAGGTCAGGACGGTCTCCAACCTGCTCCGGTTTGAGGGTGGCAGGTATGAAGTGGACTTTGACGCCTTGGAAAAGGACTTCACCGAAAGTAGAGCCAAGGCCCTCATCCTGTGCAGTCCACACAACCCTGTGGGGCGGGTCTGGAGCAGGGACGAACTCACCAAGATGGGCGAGATAGCCCTCAGAGCCGGCGCCGTAGTCATCTCTGACGAGATACACTGTGAGCTGGTACTGAAAGGCCACAAGCACATCCCGTTCGCTTCGATTTCTCCTGAGTTCGAGGCCAATTCGGTGACCTGCTTCGCTCCGTCCAAGACGTTCAACCTGGCGGGCATGCACTGTTCAGTAGCCATTATCCCGGACGAAGGGATGAGAAAGCGGTTCAACGACGCACGGTCGGGCATGCAGGGCACCCCGGCTTTCCTGGCCATTATAGCCATGGAAGCTGCGTTCCGGCACGGCGACGAGTGGCTCGAACAGGTCCTGGAGTATATTGAGGGGAATGTTGAGTTTCTCCTCAAGTACTTTGAAGAGAGGATTCCGGCCATAAAGCCGGTGAGGCCCGAAGGGACTTATCTGGTCTGGTTGGACTGCAGGGGACTGGGGATCGACGATCCGAAGGAGCTCCAGAGGTTCTTCAACGAGAAGGCCAAAGTCGGCATGAACGCCGGGTACACCTTTGGACCCGGAGGCGAAGGGTTTATGAGGATGAACATCGGATGCCCCCGGTCGCTCTTGGAGCAAGGACTCAAACGGATTGAAGAGGCCGTCAGCAGGCTGTAAGGATATACTGTTACTGTATGAGACGAACGGAGGCGGTAAGCGTGCATCCCCTTTACCTGTACAACACCCTTAGCCGAAGGAAAGAGGAGTTCTCGCCACTTGTACCGGGCAAGGTGGGGATGTACACGTGTGGCCCTACGGTCTACCAGTACGCTACCATAGGGAACATGCGGTCCTACGTTTTCGCCGATGTTCTACGGAGGGTTCTCGAGTACAACGGCCTTTCGGTGAAGATGGTCATGAACATCACCGATGTAGGCCACCTGGTATCCGACGCCGACGAAGGTGAAGACAAGATGCTGGTGGCCGTCGGGCGCGAGAAGAAGACACCGTGGGAGATTGCGCGCTACTATACCGGGGCGTTCATGAAAGACGCGGCTCTTCTCAATATAAAGCGCCCCAGCGTCGTGAGTCCTGCCACGGAGCACATTGAAGAGATGTTGGAGATGGTCGTAGAACTGGTCGAAAAGGGATACGCCTACGAGACCGGTGACGGCATCTACTACGACATATCCAAGTTTCCGTCCTACGGGCAGCTTTCGGGAACGAGACTGGAGGAACAGCTTGCCGGGGCTCGGGTGCAGGAGAATCCGGATAAGAAGCACCACGCCGACTTCGCCCTCTGGAAGAAAGCCCCCAAGGAACACATCATGCAGTGGGAGAGCCCGTGGGGTATGGGGTATCCCGGCTGGCACATAGAGTGCTCGG
This sequence comes from Candidatus Fermentithermobacillaceae bacterium, assembly GCA_012841375.1. Taxonomy (GTDB): domain Bacteria; phylum Bacillota; class Sulfobacillia; order Fermentithermobacillales; family Fermentithermobacillaceae; genus UBA3951. Next base: position 155,154 of record DUUV01000028.1, on the reverse strand, counting down.
CCATGGCCAGAAAGTATCTGGGCGACCGGTTTGACATACACACGGGCGGCGTGGACCATATCCCAATCCACCATGAGAATGAGATAGCCCAGTCACAGAGCTGCACCGGCGAGGTTCCCGCCAGGTTCTGGATGCACGGCGAGTTCCTGCTTGTGGACGGAGGGAAGATGTCAAAGAGCCTGGGCAACACCTATACTGTCGACGACCTGGTGGCGAAGGGATTCGAGCCCCTTGCTTTCCGCTACTTCTGCTTCTCGGCCCATTACCGGAGTCACCTGAACTTCACCTGGCCTGCCCTGGAAAGCGCCCAGAGCGGATTGCGCTCGTTAAGGACGATCATTCAGAAGTCTTCCAAGGATCCGGCGAAGGCCGGAGCGCAGGAAAAGGCGGAGCGGTTCAGGGCATCATTCCTGGAGGCCGTAAATGACGACCTCAATATGCCCAGGGCGGTCGCCGTGTTGTGGGATGCCGCCAAGGCGGATCTAGGTCCCTGGTTGGCGCGGCTCGCGGATGACTTTGACCGGGTACTGGCGCTTGATCTGCTAAAGGGAGCCACGAGAGAAGACAAAGTGTTAGCCCTCTCGGAACTGCCGCCGGAAGCTCTGGCCATCCTCGAAGAGAGAAGGCTGGCCCGAGAAGCCAAGGACTGGGTCAAGTCAGACCGGCTTCGGGAAGAACTCAAGGCCATGGGGTTCGCCGTGAAGGATACCAAGGGAGGGTATGAAGTAACCCGGATACCTCGCCAAGACTAAGTGGCCGGGACCGTCGGGACCGTATCGTTTGGTTGCCGGGGCTTTCTGCCAGAGGTAGAATGATAGAATACTGAAGGCGCGGAGGTCCTCCAAATGAGAATCGGTATCGTAGGCCGGCCGAAGTCGGGCAAGACAACTCTCATGCAACTGCTCACCCAGTCCAGTGGTGTGAGTTCCCATAGAGGTGTTCCCTCACCGGTCGGTGTGATGGAGGTGCCTGACGAGCGGGTGGTCTGGCTGAGCCGCCTCTTCAAGCCTGAGAAGACGATCTATGCCCGCATGGACATTCAGGATATTCAACCTCACAAGGGCCAGGAGTTCCTGAATGCGGTGAGGAACATGGATGCTCTGATTGCCGTGATCCCCGTGTTTATGGACGGCGGAGAAGCAGTCTCTTTCCTGGACGATATCGAGACAGAATTCTTTATCGCCGACCTCTCGTCGGTTGAGGGGAGGCTGGAGAGGATCGGGTCCAATAAGGCCAAGCCGGTCTCAATGGCAGAAGTCCCTTTCCTGGAAAAGTGCAAAGAGGCGTTGGATGAAGGGATTCCTCTCTCCAAGGTTACCTTTGAGCCACATGAGAAAGACTTCGTCACCAACTTCGCCTTCTTGACGCGCAAACCTATAGTGGTCGCCGTGAACGTCTCGGAGGAGTCTCTCGGGGCCAAGGAGTATCCCGGACAGGAGATACTCCTCACAAAGGCATCCTCCATGGGGTACCCGTCGGTCGTCTTCTCCGGCGCAGTCGAGCCGGAGATCGCCGCACTTCCCGACGAAGACCGCCGGGCCTTCCTTCAGGAGTATGGGCTTACGGAGCCCGGCGTTACCCGGATCGCCAAAGCATGCTACGAATATCTCGGCCTCATATCCTTCTTTACCGTTGGCCAGGACGAGGTAAGGGCCTGGACCATCACTAACGGCACCAAGGCAAGAGAAGCGGCAGGGAAGATCCACACCGACTTGGAGAAGGGGTTCATCCGGGCGGAGGTCATAGCATACGACAGCCTCCGTGAGCTGGGGACGGTCAAGGCATGCAGGGACATGGGTTCCATCCGCCTTGAGGGAAAGGACTACGTGGTGAAGGACGGAGACATCCTAAACATAAGGTTCAACGTGTAATCTCGAGAGCCACCGGCGCTCAAGCTCCGCATGCGCAGTTTTTCCCCATCTTTTTCGCGCGGGCGTTGGCTTCTTCCAGTTTCGTGACCAGGGTTTCCAGGTCTCTGCCGTCTTCCGGCGCGCTGGCCACTCCTACCGAGATGGTGACCGGGTAGACCCATTGAGCCGTCTGGCTCTCCACCGCCCGGCATATGTTTGACGCCCTGTCCAGGGCTTCTTTCTTTCCAACACCGGGCAGTATGATCATGAACTCGTCGCCCGACAGCCATCTGGCGACCAGTTCGCCCGGAGAAGTCTCTGAAGAGATTAAGTATCCTAGGCGCCTGATCATCTCGTTGCCGCCCGAATACCCCAGGTTGTCGTTGTAGATTTTCAGGTTGTCGCCGTCTGCGAATAGGAGCCCCAGAGGCCCTTCTGTGTCCATGCGCTTGGCGAGGTACTCTCTGATGAGGTGGCGCGCGGCTCTCTGGTTCGGAAGACCGGATATGTCGTCGGTATATGCCAGCCTGCGGCTGGCTTTCAGGAGCTCTACGGTTTCCCGCACCCCGTCCACAAGCACGCGGGCCAACCTCTTCATCTGTGTACCCCTCGCCCCGGCCTGGGATTCCAAGGCGTCAATTAGCAGGGGCCACACTTCGAGGAACGCCTCTTCCAGGTCCTTATCCCGGCACGAGCAGGTGACGACGGCGTAACGCACCTTCGCCAGGGTACGCCTGGCGCGCAGGTCTTCAATGAGGTCATCGGCGTGAGAGAGTCCGGGGAGAAGGACGCAGAACTCGTCGCCCCCGAGCCTGTAGACCCGGCCGCCTTCTATGTTCAGCGCCGCGGTAGCTTTCACCAGGGACTCTGCGATATCAAGGATGAGCCGGTCACCTTCGTCGTGGCCGAACTCCCGGTTGATCATCGCGAGCCTCTTCACATCGAACCCCGCTATGGTCAGTCTATCGGTCTTGGAGGGGCCTTGAAGGTCGGTGATCAGCGCCAAAAGGTTGGGAAGCCCGGTCATGGGATCTTCTCCGACCGCAGGCCAGATCATGCTGATCCGAGGTTTGTCGCCCAAGTGAACCACCCTAACATGATCATCGGAGTATACGTGGGAGTCCGTGAGTTTGAGTCCCCTGTCAGATTATCCTCACTAAAGCCTTGGAGTTCTACCCTGCCGGCGTCACCGGGGAGTCGGGGGATGTCCACACTGTCCTTCGCTTCATCTCCTCGAGTAAGCCGTTCTCGGTTCCCGCGTCGACGATCACTTCTAGGCCCGTCAGAGGAATCCTTTTCCTAAGAATAGAATGGTACACTGAGTTACAATGCTTTCGGGGTCGGTGAACAACACTTGTACATAGCATCTTTGTCCAGTTCTTCCACGTGCGGCAACGCCTACGTAGTGTGGGGTGATAGAGGTCGCCCGGTTCTCTTTGACTGCGGAGTGCCGATCAGGCGCTTGGTGGCATGTCTTCGGGAGTTCGGGATTGAGCCCCAGGATCTCGCGGGGCTCTTCATAACTCACGAGCATTCGGATCATGTCAAGGCCATGTGCCTTGTGACTCCCTTCGCCCAGAAATACCGTACGCCGGTCTATGCCTCCCGGGGGTTCTGGAAGTGGTATTCGCGCTACGCGTGCAGGCTGGACCGGGACCTTATGCGACCGATAGCGGCAGGCGAGGAAGTCGTGGTCTCCAAGTCCCGTGTGAGGGCATTCAGTAAACCCCATGACGCTTCCGAGCCTTTGGGGTTTGTCGTTGAATTGGAGGACGAGAGAGCAGGGTTCGCGACAGACCTGGGCTACGTAACGGAGGAAGTGGAATCGTGTCTCCGGGGCATCGAATATCTGGTTTTTGAATCGAACCACGATGTCGATATGGAGAAGCGTTCGGGCAGACCCTGGCCGCTCATACAGAGAGTCATCGGAAGCCTGGGCCACCTGTCCAACGACCAGGCGGCCCAGGCCCTCTCGGACCTGGTAACCGCCGAGACAAAGCAGGTGATCCTGTCTCACCTCAGTACAGAGTGCAATACACCTGAAATTGCCCGTTCGGTTGTAGAGAAGAGCCTTAAGAGGGCAGGAAAGACGGTTGCTGTGCAGGTTGCTCCTGCCAGGGAGATAGCGGTGTACAGTTAGTCCTTGCTCATGAATACTCCAGTTGGAATATCATATAACTGTCCCGTCGGATCGCCGGTAGGAGAGTGAATCTTGATTGACATAGGGGGGTGTTCATCCTAGAATCTTGGTTAGTTCGTCTTTTGGGTGGCGAACTATTTCCTCCATCTTCCAGAGGGGTTGTTCATTGCCTGAAAGGGGGCTGAGAATGGAAATGCAGGCGTTGGGCCGACACATTCTGGCAGAGGTCTACGGGTGCGAGTTCAGCATACTAAACGACCTCGACAAGATCCGTGAGATCTTGGTCAGTGCGGCTATCTCCGCCGGAGCGGAAGTGAGAGAGACGGCGTTTCACAGGTTTTCACCTCAAGGGGTAAGCGGTGTTGTAGTCATTTCTGAGTCGCACCTAACCATCCACACGTGGCCCGAACTGGGCTATGCGGCCTTGGATGTGTTCACGTGCGGTGAGAAGGTTGACCCGTGGGTCGCGCTTGAGGCGGCAAAAACAGGGTTTAAGGCGACATCGGTGAAGGCGAGCGAGTACAAGAGAGGGTTGGTGGAGGGAACCCAAACCCAATGCGCCTGTTAGTAATACCTGTCAAGAAAGGTGATAGTTATTTTACCGAGAACCGGTAAAGAAGAGGACCACACAGCGAACGAATAGACCTTGCCGCGAGAGAAGCGCCAAGGTCTATTCATTTTCTGCGTGCGAAAGGTTTTCAGGTGGTGCGGGAGCGAACTATCTATGCTCGGGAACCGGTTGGTTACACCACATACAACAGGGAGGCAAACAGTTGGAGGAACGGTTGCAGCTGCTCAAGGAGATCTCCGAGTTGCCGGGCGTCTCGGGATTCGAGGATGAAGTAAGAAAGTACATAAGAACCAAGATGGCGGGCCTCTGCGAGATAAGCAGGGACAACATCGGCAGCATCATCTGCAGGAAAGCCGGTTCGTCGGAAACGCCCCGTCTGATGCTTGCAGGCCACATGGATGAAATCGGCATGATGGTTACCTACATAACCAAGGAAGGCTTCCTCAAATTCCAGACCCTCGGGGGATGGTGGGAGCAGGTCATGCTGGCCCAACGGGTCACCGTGAAGACAAGCTCGGGAGATGTCCTCGGGATCATCGGTTCGAAGCCTCCTCACATCCTGACGAGCGAGGAACTCGAGAAGGTCTACAAGAAATCGGACATGTTCATCGATATCGGAGCATCGAGCAGGGAGGACGCCCAGTCCATGGGAGTCCGTCCGGGGGATCCGGTCATTCCGGTTTCCGACTTCGCAGAGATGAAAAACCCCAAGTACCTCGTGGGCAAGGCATGGGACAACAGGATCGGTTGCGCCGTCTTCATGGAGGTCATCAAGAATCTCCAGGGCAAAGACCACCCCAATACCGTGTTCGGAGTCGGGACGGTGCAGGAAGAGATCGGTTTGAGGGGTGCGACCACAAGCGTCTCCGTGGTTGAGCCCGACATCGGCTTCGCTATCGAGACCGACATCGCAGGGGATACTCCCGGAGTGAAAGAGCACGAAGCTCAGTCGAAGTTGGGGAATGGGCCGAGTGTTCTTCTGTACGATTCGTCCATGATAGGTCATAGGAGGCTTCGCGACTTTGTGATCGATACTGCCGAGTCAATCGGTCTCAAGCCCCAGTTCAACACCATGCAGGGAGGCGGGACGAACGCAGGCAGGATGCATATCTACAAAGCAGGCGTTCCCAGCCTGGTGGTGGGTGTGCCGACCAGGTACATCCACAGTCACTCAGGCATAATCCATAGGGACGACTTCGACGCCCTCGTCAGTCTCATGACTGAGGTCGCCATGAGGCTTGACCGGAGCGCCGTCGAGGCAATCAAAGGAGAGTAGCGTCTTGGTAGAAAGAACACTGGTATTGCTGAAGCCTGACACGGTAGCCAGGGGATTGTGCGGGGAAGTCATAGCCAGGTTCGAGAGGAAAGGCTTGCGCCTGGCGGGGATGAAACTCATGAAGGTTGACCAGGCCCTCGCCAAAAGGCACTATGCGATGCATGAGGGCAAGCCGTTTTTCCAGGGGCTCATTGAGTACATAACCGCCCTCCCAATCGTTGCCATGGTGTGGGAAGGACCTAACGCCATATCGAACGTAAGGTCCGTAATGGGAGCGACCGACCCGTCCAAGGCTGCGCCGGGGACAATCCGGGGCGATTTCGGGCTGGACATCTCAAACAACCTGGTGCACGGTTCCGACTCTCCGGAGTCGGCCAAACGCGAGATCGCGTTGTTCTTCAAGGACGACGAGGTCCTGTCCTGGGAACGGCCCCAGGAGAAATACATCACAGGCTGAACCCCGGCTCTGCCGGTCGGGTCCCTTGCCGGGCCGGCGTGTTTCGGGGTAGGAGGCCGCTCATGGTGCATCGCCGTCCCGGTGGGAGCGGCCTCCGGCCTTCCTCCCGGAAGTAGAGCCGGGACGGTTCGCCTCGTTGGGATGGGAGGGACCGGTGTGAGCACAGAGATGGCGGGCCGTGGCAAGGTTTATGTTGGAACGGCCGGGTTCAGCTATAAGGACTGGAGGGGGCCCTTTTACCCTGAAGGCATGGAGCCCCGGCAGTTCCTCGAATACTACGCGCAGAAGTTTCCGTGCGTAGAGATTGACTTCACCTATTATCGCCAGCCGTCAGCCAAGACCATGGGGAGCATGGCTGGACGCGTACCCCCGGGTTTCCGTTTTGCCGTGAAGGCCCATAGAACCATCACTCATGAGATACCGGGAAGACCCGAGCTGGAAAAGGAGATGGCCACTTTCACGGAAGGGGTCTTACCCATGGCGGAAGCAGGCGTGTTGGCGTGCGTACTTTACCAGTTCCCTTGGTCGTTCAAGTATACGAAAGACAACCTCCGGTATGTGAACTCTCTCGGCAAGTCGCTCTCCGTTGCCCCCGCGGTCGTGGAGTTCCGAAACCTGAGTTGGGCGAGAGACGACGTATACAAGTCGCTCATCGATTCGGGAACCGGTTTCTGCTGTGTCGACGAGCCCAATCTCAGGGGGCTTTTTCCCAGAGTCTCTCTGGTTACGTCCAATCAGGCATACGTCAGGTTCCATGGGAGGAACGCCGCCAAATGGTTCAACCACAAAGAGGCGTGGGAACGATACGACTACCTCTATACCGACGAAGAGATGATGCCGTGGGTCCAAAAGATCCGGGATATGGAAGCCAAGGCAGACGAAGTCTATGTCCTTTTCAACAACTGCCACAGGGGGCAAGCTGCGGTCAACGCCGCACGCATGCAGGCGCTCTTGGGACTGGGTGAGCCCCAAGAAGCGGAGGCTAAGGGTCTTTTTCCCCTAGAGCCTTACCAACGATAGGTAGAACAACCCGAGCACAACGAGGAATCCCGCAAATACGGGCCAGTTTCGCTTGTACACCGCCGGTATGCCTACGCCATAGTATTGGCACGTCAGAACTTGACACATATGAAGCGGCGAGAAGAAGTAGGCCGTGAAGGAACTTCCGTAGATGAGCGATATAAAGCCCAGCCTGACCGCTTCGCTGGCCGACGCGGGCACGAAGATGGGGATCAACACGCTTATGGTTGCGGTCTGAGACGCATTGGCATAGCCGAAGACCATAGGAAGCAGGATGGCCAGGAGAGCGGGCGAGATGCCTATGGCTGTTGCTCTATCCACCACCGCCCTGAAGACCGGCGTCATTTCTACGAACGACTTGAATGCCATGATCCAGAACATGGCCAGGACCTGGCCCGGGTTGGCTCCTTTTAGGAGTGCCGCCTTCGAGGGGAGGGGCTGCCCTTTTCTAAGAGCCAAGAGGACAGCCACGCCGATGCCGAAGAACAGGGCGAGCCAGAGAGGTAGTTTGAGCGCCATACCAAGCGTGAGAGCCAGTAGGAGAGGGCCGCCGTATACCAGGAATTCTTTGAGGCCCAAGAGCCTTGTCTGCCCCCTATCTCGCTCCATCCCCTCATCGACCTTTGTGGCGGCCGCCTCCCTTTCACCCCGGGGACCGGCGTCCGATAGAAGCTGTCCTGCCGTAGGTACCCTGTGTAGGAGCGCAAAGTAGCCGACGCCCCAAAGCACAAGCGACATAGGCCACATCTTGGCGATGAGGCGTGGTACCGGGAAGCCCGTCAGATTCGACGTCAGGATGAGGCTGGTCGAGAACGGGAACACAAAAAACATCCCGTGTCTGAAGGTCAGGTTGGCTGCTGCCTTTGTGTCCGGAGGGAGGGCCAGAGCTTGCCCCAGCTTGTCGACGAGAGGCGCCGAGAGCGCCGCGCCTCCGAGAACCGGCATGGTGCCTACCAACGCAGGTACGGCCATGATCGCTGCTTTCACGTTGCCCAGAAAGGAAGTGAGGCCCGACACCGTCCGGTCGAGAAAACCGGACTGCCGCATGACGGTTGAGAACACTCCGATGGACATTACCGCCAGGGCGAGCTGGATGGTACCGGGATCGGAGAACGAGCGCCACACCACCGACAAGATTTCCCCGTGAGGTAGTCCCGATGTGAGTGCCATGATGGTTGTGGCCACGAACATGACGATGTAGAGGGCAACGCCTCGTATGGAAAGGTAAAGGAGTGTACCAAACGCTAGAATGACTCCGGCTGCTGCCATGATTTCACCTCTGGCTGAGAGCTACGATAGCGGTTCCATTGAAAACCGGTACTACATCCAGCGAATCCAGCGACGCGCAGCGTCGTAGGTCCTCGCCGAAACCCATCTCCTGAAGGTCCCGACCGTGCGGCGATGCTTCAAAAATGCCTATTATATTCCCTTTGTAGTTCTGGAAAACCTGTACGGCCCTCTTGGCCGTATCATCCAAAGCCGGCGACCGGGCACTGGCCAGATCCAGGACCGCCTCCGCGAGAGCTCCCGCGCAGGAGAAGTCCTCAAGAGACGGTCTGCCGCGGCTTCCCGAACAGACGACTGTCAGGTCCTTCTTCCCGGCCGACATCTCCGCCCAGACGCGACGCGCGACTGCCCTCAGGTTGAGAAATGAAGAGGTAAAGATCGGGTTTGCCCCGCCTTTCCGGGCGGCAAGTATCGCCTTGGTGCCGTTGGAGGTAGACATGATGACTTCTCTTCCTTCTACCGCTTGCCTTGTGAAATCGGCAGGCGAGTTTCCCAGATCGAAGCCGTCGATCTTCTTTCCGCCGATCTCACCTCCCAGGAGGGCTTCAGGGTGGGTCGCCCTCAAGCAGAGAGCTTCATCCCTGCTGCCTGCAGGGATCACCGCCCGGCAGCCAGAAGAAATCGCCGTGGCTATCGAGGAGGTCGCTCTCAAGACGTCAATGACCACCGCCACATTTCCGGCGATTCCGCCGGGAGCGATGGGCGCCGGAGTTTCGAGTACGGATATCGTCAGCATCTGGACACCTCCGTCATAACACACATTATACGTCTTTTTTCAGGGAGATGGGTTTATTGAAACTAGAAGAGGGAAGTTTGTCCGTCCCGGCGACCGGCTCTCACGGGCTTCAGGTCCCGGACTACGTCGCCTTCGACCTCGAGACCACCGGGCTATCGCCCGATGACGACGAGATACTGGAGGTCGCCTTTGTCCGCTTTAGCGACGGCCAACCGGTTGAGCGGTGGTCAACGCTCCTAAACCCTCTCCGGCACATCCCTCTCAAAGCCCTTCGCCTCACCAACATTGACCCGCATGAGATCAAGGAGAGTCCGGTGTTCGGCGATGTGTCTGAGCATATCGCCCGGATGAGCGGTGGCCTTCCCTTGGTCGGGCACAACTCGTCTTTCGATACGGCCTTCTTGGCCAAGAGAATTGAGGGCTTCCCCGGCGTCACAGTGTATGACACGCTGGAACTTTCCAGGATTGTGATCCCCGGATTTCAGAGCTACAAGCTTGTGGAATTGGCACAATTCCTCGGAGTCCCCTTAACCGACGCCCACCGCGCCTACGATGACGCCGAGGTCTCGGGACGCATCTTCGCCCTCCTACAGGAACGTATCCTCAGGATGGGGCGCCGCCTTCGGGAAACCGTGGCGTCGATCATGGGGGACTCCTGGGAGGCCAGGCGCTTGTTTCTCTTTGAGCCTGCGGGTCAGGCCATTCGTCCCCTGTTTGACGAACCTTCTCCTGAGAGAGTGCGTGCCGGCCGGCAGACGGGGGCAGGCTCTTCAGGCGGGCAAGACCTCCCGGAGGAGTTTGAGCAGGGTTTCCCGGATGGCACCGGGCAACTCTTCAATAGGATCGTCGAGGTCCTGAGCTCACCGGCTCCGGGGCCTGGGGCCCTGAGCGTTCCGCTTGTTGTGGGCGCCGCTCATGCCGTGGTGGAAGCCGCCTGGGATTTCACCCGCCGCACCGGAGGAAGAGTGTTGCTGGCGGGCTTTCCCCAGGGATTCCTTCCCGGCGGGATACATAGGGCGCCTGTGCCCCAGGATTACCTCTGCCTGCGCCGGTTTCTCTATGCCAAGGCCCTCGCCTGTGAGGGCCTCCTCCGCGAGGTCGGCGTTGAGGAGAGGCGTTTCCTGGCGTCTCTGTCCGTATGGGCCGAGCAGACGGATACCGGTAGTTTCGCCGAGGTCCAGGTGGCAGGGACGGCGGCTCACGGGGTAGTAGGAGAGCTAGGCTGTCCGAAATCCATGGAGTGCCGGTCGTCTTGTCCGTTCAAGGCCGAGTGCCGCTACCTTCTCGCCGAACGGATGGCCGGCGGCTCGCCCGTGCAGTTTGCCCGCCTTGACCGCGTACTTGTGATGTCAGGCGAGTTCGACCGCGTCGTCGTATGGGGCGCCCACGATCTCCACAAGGTCTGGCAGTACGGCGAGGACAGGGTTGACCTTGCGCTCATTCTGGACGCAGTGAGGTCGGAAAACGCGCTCGGTCAGGTACCGGCGCTTGAGAGGCTCTACGCCGTCGCGTCAAAGGGCCGCCTGGGCGGGATCGCCTGTGCTGAGGCGAAGAAATGGGCGGCGGAGACCGGGGCACAACTGGCAGGCGCCGCCCGTTGGCTTCGCGAGAGACTGCAGGAGACGTACGGTTTCCTGCAGCCCGACGACGCCCGTGGCGTGAGTTGGACCGATCCTCCCATTGTATCGGCGCATTTGCACCGGATGGAAAGAGCCTCCGAGGTACTGGCGTCTTTTTCGAGCGCTTCCGGCGACCATCTCGCTCTCGTCGAGGCGTCATACGGTGACGAGCGGAGGGGTCCCTTCCTGGTCCGCCGGTCGATCTGGCCGGCACGCGATGCGGTAAGGACCATCGAGACGAGACTGGGCACGCCCGTCCTTCTGTCAGACGTGGCGTCCCAGGCGGGAGCGACCCAAGGAGGACATCGCCTTTTCCTCGGCGTCGACTCGCCGGTAGTAGATCTGAGAGATGGACCAGGCGATGGAGCGACCGTCCATGACCTCTTGGTCGCATGTGCCGACGTGAAAGCGCCATCCGCCGGACCGGGCTTTGCAGAGTACGCCTTCTCGTTCACACGAGACTTGGCTCTCAGGGTCAGGAAAGGGCTGCTCGTCTTGTTTCCGTCAAGGGCCCAAATAAAGGACGTCTATGGGCTTCTCGCCCCCGAACTGGAGAAGGAAGGTATCGTAGTCTACGCGCAGGGCCTTGACGGCGGCCGGAGAGTCTTGGAACACCTTGAGGAAGAGGACTCTGTGGTGTTGGCCTTGGCAGGCAGTCCGGGCGACGACGAACCCGTCCCCACGTGTCTCGCGGTCATGAAGGTCCCGTTCCCGCCTCCAAATCCTGTGGATGACGCCAGGAGGAAGGAACTGTCCCGCGCAGGGGCAGACCCGTTTGTGGAAGTGAGCGTGCGGGCTCCATCGCTCATGATACGCAGGTACGCTGCCAGGATGCTCGACTCAGGAGGAAAGCGAGCGTTGGTCCTGGCCGACCCGAGGCTGTCTCCCGGAGAGTCCAAGTGGGCAGGCGAGTTCTTCAGGGCTCTAGACGATCTCACACGAGAATCGGGCCCGCCCGGGTATGTTTTTGATAGAGTCAAAGAACACCTCTCAGGGAATCCTTAGGCTGATTTCCGGTGGAAAGGACAGAACGGAGAAGGCAATATGAGACTCCTTATCACAAATGACGATGGGATCAACGCCCAGGGCCTCAGGGCCCTTGTGGAGCGTGCCGCGAAGTGCCCCGGCGTCGAGGTCACCGTGGTTGCGCCCGACCGGGAGCGAAGCGCTACGGGCCATGCCATAAGCATCCACCAGCCGATAGACCTCCGGGAGGTCGGGTTCGACGGCATCCCGGCCAGAGTTTTCGCGTCCAGCGGCACGCCTGCGGATTGTGTCAAATTGGCAATTGAAGCGGTCATGGAGGAGAGACCCGACTTTCTCATATCGGGTATCAACCGGGGACCGAACCTGGGGACCGACGTGTTCTACTCAGGCACCGTGTCGGCCGCTCTCGAGGGGGCTCTCTTGGGGGTAAAAGCCATGGCCATTTCTCTCACGGCCTTTGAGAATCTAGACTACGCCGCCGCAGCCGACTTCGCCATAGAGCAGGCCCTCGTTGCGGCCTTCGATACGTCTTGGCCGGTATTGGTCAACGTCAACGTGCCGGCAGTGCCGAGGGAGAGCATCGCCGGGGTGGCTATAACAAGGTTGGGCGTGCAGACTTACGAGGACGCCATAAAGCGACGGGAAGACCCTCGCGGCAGGTGCTGGTATTGGCTTTCCGGAGTACTTGTCGAGAATGAGGAGATAGACGATACGGACACCTGCGCGGTCAGGAGAAACCTTGTCTCTTTGACACCCCTGAGGATGGACCTTACCGATACCCGGGGCATCCAGGCCCTGGCCCGGCGTTCTTTCCGGTGGCCGCCGGACGAGGCATGAAAGGCGCGACCTCCTACATATAGAAGCATGAGGAGGTGTGCGCTATGGTGAGTCCTCCCGGACGGCGCTCGGGCGGCAGGTGGTCTTCCAGGCAGATGGAAGAAGGATTCTCAATGCGTGTGGCGGGCAGAGGCGTGGTTTGGGCCGTGGGCCTGGCCGTTGTCCTCGCGCTCCTTGCTTCTGGAGTCGTGTACGTGACGAGTCTGGATGAGAGGATCCTCTCATGGGTCGTCGATGTAGGGAGTTTCGTCATCCTCGGCCTCAGTTCTTTTGTCACCGCGAGACGCCAAGCAGGTTACGGCCTCGTGTACGGGCTAGCCATCGGAGGCGGTTACGCCGTCATTACTCTCTTCACAGGCGCACTCCTGTTCCCGCCTGTGCCCGGTTTCGGCGTGTTCGTAAGGAGGCTCGGATTTTCTCTCCTGGCAGGTGCCATAGGAGGCATCCTGGGCGTCAATGCGTGACGTGGTTCCTGGTATAAACTCCCTACTCTTCGAGGAATGCTAGAAGGACGAACCCTCTTGGGAGGTCCTTCTATTGGATTGTTTCCGCGGAAGACGCCTTTCGGCGGCTCTCATTGCAGGCTGCTTGGCTGCCGTCGTTCTCGGATACGTGGTGTTGCACCTTGCTCCGGCCGCCCAGGCCGGCGATCAGGGACCGGTGGCGCTTTTTTCGTTTGCCGGCCTCATCCGGCGGGGGGAGAAGGGCGATAGGGTCAGGTACCTGCAGGAAGCATTGCGAGCGTGCGGGTATGAAGTGTCTCTCGACGGCGTGTTTGGGCCGATGACGGAAGGCGCGGTGAAGAAGTTCCAGAGGGAGAACGGACTCTACGCCGACGGCATCGTGGGACCTCAGACCATAAGGGAACTGTCAAAGCTGTATTACAGAGCCAATCCGCCTGACAAGCACACGGTGCGGTCCGGCGAGACCTTGTCGACTATCGCCGGGCGATACGGTGTGAGTGTCGAGACCCTGGCAAAGATCAACAAGCTGGCCGACCCCGATATGGTGTACGTGGGACAGGTCTTGATGATTTCGACGCCTCAGGAACCACCGGCCCAGGAACCCCCGGCCCCACCTACCGACTTGCCTCCGAAGCCGCCGCCTTTCCCCATACCGGACCGGCGCGTCTGCCTTACCTTCGATGACGGTCCCGACCTCAACACAACTAGACCAATATTGGCCATCCTGCGCCAATACGGCGTCAAAGCCACGTTCTTTCTCGTCGGGGAACGGGTGTTGCGTCATCCGGAACTGGCAAGAGAGATAGCCCAGGAGGGCCATGTAATCGGGGTACACGGGTTCGAACACAAGTCCCTCTCCGGTCTTTCCGCCGCCGAGGTGCGTAGAGATCTCAAGGAGGCCAGGGACGCCATCACCCAGGTCACGGGCGTGTCTCCTTACTTGTACCGTCCGCCCTTCGGACAGCTGGACCAAACCCAGGTAGCCGAAGCATCCAAACTCGGCATGCGTGTGACCATGTGGACCAACATCGGCGGAGCCGATCTGGGCGCGGCTTCGGCCGAGGATGTCACGGCTAGGACCGTTTCCGCCGCTACAGACGGAGGCATCCTCATGCTGCACGAAGGACTGCAGTACACGGTGGAAGCCTTGCCCTCGCTCATCGAAGCCCTCGCCCGGCTCGGCTACGGGTTCCTGAATCCGAGCAAGTAGAAGGCCGGGTCTACTGGACCTGTCCGGGTGCGATGATGTCCTTCACGGTCTGTTGGGCACCCTTCACGAGCTGCTGCATCTCACTTATGGACATGGCCTGGAACATGGCGTTCTGAGCGTCGGCCATGGCAGACACGGCTTGCTGAAGAGACATGGCTACCTGGCGGTCGGATTTGGCCTGCTGCACCGCCAATTGCGCTCCGAGCTGGGTAATAAGTTCTGATGCTTGCGTCGAGTTGGCCCTGAGTGCTTCGTCGCCTTGAGAGACCAATGCGGAGAGCTGCTGAGTGATGGCGAAGAGGTTGTCGATGCTCTGTGAATCGGCGACATGCGTGGATGCCTTGGACAGGGAACTCTGGAGGTTTTGTTCGGTGCACATCTGTTCGGCCCTGACGCTGTTCTGGACCATGTTCAACGCTTCCTCGATTTTCTCGGCCGGAGTCGTGGGCGCGCCCGCGCCCTGCGGCTTGAACGAGCGTCTCAGTTCTTCGGCCACGTGTGAAGCAGTGTTCCTGTCTGTACTTCCGCCAACTACGTAGTCTTCGTTCTTGGGCATTTTGCCGTTCCCCTTTCCTCTATGTGCCGGTTATATGCTGTCTGGCCAAGTCCGGCATGGTAGGCAGATCCGTCGCCAGCGAGACGTAGCGCCGACCGTGAGTCCTTGACAGATAGTGTGTCCCAAAGGAAAACCATAGACACGCGGCGAATGCACGGGCGGAAGGAGGTCGAGAAATGTCGAGGTTCCTGCGTGTGGGGTTTATATCCGACAGAATAGGAGACATAATCGAGGCTTCCTCATTGCTCTTGGCGGAGATGGACGGCGATGAGAGGGCGGTGGAGACGGTCCAAGACATACTTGCCATGGCCAAGGATGTACGGGACTTCCTTGCCAGGTGGAGTTCTGAACCCATCATCTACACCGGCCCGGGCACCACCGACGAAGTCATTGCGATGCTTGACACACTCATCACCAGAGCCAGGCAGTCCGCCTCTTGAGTTGCCCCGCGCGTGAGAGTGGGTGTAGACTCGAACTCAAGAGGTGATGATCTAGAGTGCCCATATTCGAGTACAAGTGCAAAGAGTGCGGGAAGGAGTTCGAGTTCCTGGTGCGAGGGCGCGAAGTCCCCTCTTGCCCTTCCTGCGATTCCAAGGACCTGTCAAAGCTTTTCTCCACATTCTGCGCTCATGTGAAGGGTGCTTCCCCAGGAGCGGGAGCTTCAGGGGGTTCGTCTTGTACCGGTTGTTCCGGCGGCCATTGCTCCACGTGCAAGTGACCGCCAGAAAAGCGGCGGGGGTGCGATAGAATGGTTGTCCTGGCAAGACTCAAAGAGGACGTGCTCCGAGGCGCGAAGGCCGGCTACGATAGCGGGCTGTTCGCGGGCACAAGCGGCAACCTGAGCGCGCGAGACCCGTCTTCGGGCCTCATAGTCATCACGCCGACTTCGCTTCCATACGACTCCATGACTTCCGGCGACCTGGTTGTCATTGAGGAAGACGGGCGCGTAGTCGAGGGGCACCGCAAGCCCTCATCTGAGTGGAATATGCACGTACAGGTGTACAAGGGCAGGAAAGACGTCTTGTCGGTGTTTCACACCCACTCTCCCTACGCCACGGCCTTCGCCGTAATAAGAAAGCCGGTCCCCCCTGTGCTGACCGAGATGATACCCTTCGTAGGAGGGGACATACCTGTGGCCCGGTTCGCCCTCCCGGGATCCGTGGAACTGGGAATCGAGGCTCTCCGGGCGCTGGAGGGGCGCAACGCTTGTCTACTCGCCAACCACGGCGTACTCGCCATAGGCGCATCGGTTGAGGAGGCCCACATCCGGGCGGTCTACGTTGAGGACGCGGCAAGGGTATATCACCACGCCCTGGCAGTGGGGACGCCTTGCCTTGTACCCGAGGAAGCCGTCGGCAAGATGAAGGGATGATGAGGAGGCGCATGTCCTCGTTCCGCTGATCCGGGGGTAGACCTGCAGGTCTCGCTCCTCATATCCTAAGCCATTCGAGGGTACATTCTAGAGGGGATTCAGCCAAGCCGAAACCTCCGCCGGGCAACCGACGTATTAGCTTCTACAAGAGACAACTCGGAAGGGGGATGCGCGTGTCCAAAGACCTCTGGTCGAAAATCGGGCAGACCATAAGGACGGGTGCCGAGACACTTGTTCAGGAGACCAAGGAACTCACGAAAGTCGGCAGGCTGAAAGTCGAGCTCATGTCGCTGGAAAACGAGCGCGGCCGGAGGCTCGAGGAGGTGGGCCGGAAAGCATACGCCCTGTATAGGGTTGGTACGGCTTTTCCACCTGAACTGGCCGAAAGCTTCGCCGCCGTCGACGAAACGGAGAAACGCATCGAAGAGAAGAACCGCGAGATCGAAGCCTTGAAGGCGGAAGCCGAAGCCAAGGAAAAGGCCGGGGCGGAGAAGGCCGCAGAGGAAGAGGCCAAGGCCAAGGCGTTTTGCTCCCAGTGCGGTTCCGAGCTGAGACCCGCCGACGTGTTCTGTTCCCAATGTGGAACCAAAGTCCAATAGGGTCCGACATAAGAGGTTGAGTGTGAGGGCGGGCTTTCGAGCCCGCTCTCAAGTTTCTCCGCTCAGGACGGACGAGAGGTTTGTCTCGTGCGCATGTTGTACAATTAGCGGGAACGATCTACAGAGGGGGGTTCTCGGTTGGCAACTATCCTAGACGGTAAGGCCGTCGCAGCCTCAATCAGACAAGAAGTCAGAGCCGAAGTAGCGGCGCTAAAGGAAAAAGGAGTTTCGCCCAAACTGGCAGTCGTCCTTGTCGGAGACGACCCGGCCTCGGTGTTGTACGCCAGGTCCAAAGAGAGGGCGTGCAAGAACTCGGGTATCGGATTTGAGCTACATAAGTTTCCCGAGTCGGCGTCAGAAGAAGAAGTGCTGGCCAAGCTGGATGAGCTCTCGAAGGATCCCGGGTGCCACGGGATCATGGTAGAGCTCCCACTGCCGAGACACATGAACAAAGAGCGGGTTATGATGGCCGTGCATCCCGACAAGGACGTTGACGGCCTGAGCCCTATAAACAGGGGGCGCATGTTCACCACTAAGGAAGGGCTTTTCCCGGTCACCCCGCAGAGCTGCATTGAGATCATGAAGCGTCAAGGGGTAACTCTGGAAGGGAAGAATGTCTGCCTGGTCGGTCGCGGAGATACGGTAGGAAAGCCCCTCATCTTCCTCCTGCTCAACGAGAACGCGACGGTCACCGTCTGTCACACGAGGACGAAGGACCTGAAGAAACACACGCTGGCTGCCGACATCATAGTGGCCGCGGCGGGTAGAGCAGGGTTGGTGACCCGGGAGATGGTGAGCCCGGGCACGGTCGTCGTGGATGCGGGCATCAACGAGGTTGACGGAAAGACCGTGGGAGACGTTGATTTTGATGCCGTTTCGGAAGTCGCGGGCGCCATTACTCCCGTCCCCGGCGGGGTCGGCAGCCTCACTACGGCCCTAATCCAGAAGAATATCCTGAAGGCCCTGAGTCTCCAGGGACTGGGCAAGTAGGCTTTGAAAGGAGAAGCGAAATGAGCGATCTGTTCTCCCGTAGCCTCCGGGATGTGCTCAAGGTCTCCGCATCCAGCGAGCCGACACCCGGGGGCGGCAGCATCGCCGCCATTACCGCGGCCTTCGCCGCGTCCATGGTAGGGATGGTCTGCAATCTGACCATCGGCAAGAAGAGGTACAAGAGCGTCGAGGAACAGGTGATTCGGATCCGAGATCGTGCCATGGCCCTCATGAACCGGGCAGAAGACTTGGTCGAGGCCGACATGACCGTATTCGGTCGCTTCATGGAGTGCTACAAGATGCCTGCCGGAACCGATGAGGAGAAGGAACGGCGCCAGCTCCTTATCCAAGAAGCTCTTAAGGGCGCGACCGGCACTCCGCTCGACATAGCCCGTGCCGCGCTCTCCATCCTGGAGCTTGTCGATGAACTTGCTCCTATCGGCAGCCAGATGGCGATCAGCGACGCAGGCGTCGCGGCCTACTTGGCCGACGCCGCGGTGCGGGCGGCGCTCCTCAACGTCGATATCAACGTTCCACTGATCAAAGATGCCGCCTTCCGCGATGAAGCTCTGGCAAACAAGAACGGCCTGCTTGAACAGGCCGCTGTGCTGAAAGAAAGGGCGGCGGCTACGGTTTCTCGTCGGCTTCAGGCGTCCTAACCCTAGACTTGCGCCGGGGGCGGGGCTCTTCAGGGGGTTCCGCTCCCTCGGCTTTCAGGCGGAACGGGCCGAAGAATCTTCCGCGTCTCACATTTCTGGGCACCCGCTGCAACCCGGTGTAGACGTCATACACGTGGCTGTGATTGTCATCTACGGTTGTGGTTCCCTGCAGGCGGTGGACGTGACCCATCATCACGGGCATCTGAACGCTTGAGACTCCATGCATGCGGTGGACGTGATTCTCGGCGACCCTGGTGACGTTCGCGTATTCGTGTGCGTGGCCGCCTACAACCACGGTCTGGACGTTTGTGGAACCGGTGAACGTATGGAAATGGCCTCTGTCAACCGATGTTCTGCCAAAGTAATCGTGGACGTGCTGCCCGCCGGCCTCTCGCGCCGTCACCTCGTTTTTCTCTTCCACGCCATGCGCCTCCTCGTTTACCGTTTCGTAAGAATAATATGACTACCGCACGGCATGTGTGAGGGAAGGGGGGCCTCAGTCCGGTCACTTACCAGGGCAGCTTCCGCGTTATCTCCTCCCAGCCGATCTTAGACTTCAACCCGGTCATGTCGACCCGCAGGCCGTTCCTATTCAGCACAATCCTCTGTATGGAGACTGAAGACAGGTATCCTTTGGATAGAGAGACGAGATCAAGTTCGACTATGCTGTGGCCTGCGTACATGGCCCCGGGAATGGACGCGATGAGAGGCCTCAACACCAGCCATCTTGGCTTTATGGGCGGGGTCACCTTGACGGAGACCCGAGATCCGGCGTGCGAATGGACCTCTACGCGGAACTTGACGGGTAGATTCAGAAGAAATGACGCCTTCACGGTGAGCTCCAGCCCCGAGTCCTTAAGCGCCACGTCGCTTAGGTGAATCCCCTGAGGAAGCGGTACGCTCAAGAGGAGGGCCGAAACCTCCCGCGGCGCCAGTGACAGGGACAGGGCATCGATTTGCACGGAACCCCCTCCATCGGTTCGTTCTTTACATAACGCTATGCAGGCGACCCGGGGAGTGCTACTGCCGCCATCACTATTGTTCTCCAGACTCACGGAAGGAAGCTCCGGAAAGGTGGGCGAATGTTTCAGAAAACATTGTGGAAACGTTTTCATTATCCGGAAGTTGGTGTGGAAACGGTTCCATGTGTGGGGCGGAAAGTGCGAAAACGTTTTCATCTGTGAAAGGGGAGGCGAGATGAGGGGAGACATAACCATCAGAGATGTGGCCCGGAAAGCGGGCGTCTCCATAGCCACCGTGTCGCGCGTCATCAACGAAACGGGTTACGTGAAGGAATCGACCCGGAAACGTGTTTTGGAGGCAGTGTCTCACTTGGGTTACACGCCAAACCCTTCCGCGCGTGTGCTTTCAGGGGGAGCCGGCAAGGTGTGGCCGAAGAATGACATACTGGTCTTGGGCAGCCTGAACGTGGATTTTGTGGTCCGGACCGAAGTGAGGCCTCTACCGGGGGAGACGGTTCATGGCACCGGTTTCAGCGTTCACGCCGGAGGCAAGGGGGCCAACCAGGCTGTGGCGGCCAGCAAGGCAGGGGGCAGGGTGGCCATCGCCGGACGCATGGGTGACGACGTCTTCTCGGGAGTCCTGACCCAGAGCCTGCTTGACGCCGGTGTGAGAGGTGACTTGCTCCAGAGGGTTGCCGGGATTCCCACCGGCAGCGCTCATATCACAATCGATGGGAGCGGCGAGAACTCCATAATCGTTGTCGCCGGCGCCAACGGACTTGTGGGCAGGGAGGATGTGGACCGTTTGGCGCCCGTGCTGGATGGCTCTAGGATCCTCCTTCTTCAGTTGGAGATCCCTATGGACGCGGTTGTATATGCTGCTCAAGTAGCCAAAGACCGCGGCGTCATCGTGATGCTGGACCCTGCTCCTGCGGCCCCGCTTCCCCCGCCACTCATCTCTTTGGTTGACTACATCACTCCGAACCGTCACGAAGCGGCTGTTCTTACAGGCATTCAAGTGACGGACGTCCGGTCTGCTTCGTTGGCTGCCCGAGAACTGGTTGCACAGGGCGTGAAGTGCGCCATCGTCAAATTGGGGGCAGATGGAGTCGTCTACGCCACAGCGTCCTCGGTCGAGGTCGAGCACGTCCCGGGCCACAGCGTCCAGGTCGTGGACACGACGGCCGCAGGCGACGCTTTTTCCGGGGCTCTTGCAGCGCTCTTAAGCGAAGGCAGGACGCTGGCGGAAGCGGTGAGGTTTGCCAACGCCGCAGGGGCGCTCGCCGTCACAAAGCACGGCGCGCAGCCCGCCATGGCCTGGCGGGCTGAAATCGAAAGACTCTTGTCTGGGTAAGAGGAGGGACTCTCTTGAGAGAGATGGATTTGGCTTCCCGGACCGGCCCACGTATCCCGGTCATTATCGATTGTGATCCCGGCCATGATGATGCCATCGCCCTGATGCTTGCCTTCGGCTGTGGCCGGTTGAATGTCTTAGGTGTGACCACCGTCGCCGGAAATACCACGGGAGAGAACGCCTTGAGGAACGCCCTGGCGGTCTTGTCGCTCATCCGAGCCGCCGTCCCCGTTGGGAGAGGCGCGGACTCTCCTATGCTGAGACCGCTTGAGACGGCGCGGGACGTTCACGGCGAGAGCGGTCTAGAGGGTCTCTCCGCGCCTCGCCCCGAACTCAGAGGTTCAGATCTCACGGCAGTGGAGTTCTTGTCGTCGGCTTTGCGCCAATCTCCGGTAAAGGTGACTCTGGTGCCTACCGGGCCGCTCACAAACATCGCTATCGCCTTTCTCGCGTTCCCCGACATCAGGGCGAAGATCGAGCGAGTTGTCCTTATGGGAGGGGCGGCAGGGGAGGGCAACCGGACGCCGTCGGCCGAATTCAACATCATGACCGATCCGGAGGCGGCGCGGGTAGTTTTCGAATCGGGAGTGCCCATCACCATGGTAGGGTTGGACGTCACGCACAAGGCTCTCATCTACCCCCGGGAGGTGGAGGCTCTTCGAGAGAGTGGGCGGGTAGGCGCTTTCGCCGCGGGCCTCCTGGACTTCTATTCGCGGTCTTACAGGTCAAAAGGGTTTGAGGGAAACCCCGTCCACGACGCCCTCGCAGTTGCCGCGGTGTTCGACGAGGGCGTGATCACGACGCGGCACGTACGCGTGGATATCGAGACGCGCGGCGAGTTCACCGCAGGGCGGACGGTAGTCGATTTTGGAGGTGTCACAGGCAGGCCGCCCAACGCGCGAGTGGCCGTCGGTGTGGATAGGGACCGCTTTATAGCGCATATCATGAACGCCATCGCGGCTCTGGATGCCGGTGTGTGGCGGGATGCCCGGCCCGATCGGATGTGAGGTGAAGCATCGCCGAGACGATTGACATAAGATCCTTTGGGGCCCCAACCCTTGAGTGCGCACACGGCACCCGGTATTGAGTCCGGCATTGACTAGAGAAGTGTGGTGAGGTTGTTGGGCTGGATTGGCCGCGTGGTTCGTTGGGCCAAGACCATCATGGGATTGGAGCCAAGGGTGATTGACCGCTCCCATTGGCGTTCTAGGGGTCTTGGGTCAATGAGGCGGGATCATCCAAAGAGACCGGGACGCCCAAAGGAGCCGGAGTGCCCAATGAGACCGGGTCGTGCCCCCTGGCCGGCCGGTCCCGGTGACCCTCGCGCGGCTACAACCGATGAGGCCGCCATCACTGTCGGCCGTCTCTCCATGGCAATGAGGTCGTCAAGCGACCTGGACGTTCCCTATGAACTTACGGTGGTGGTGCCTAGAGTTGAGATCACGGAGCGCTACGTGAATGGAAGACTGGCCGAGGTCACCTCGTCTTACTCCAGCGTAACCATAGCCCGGTCGCCGAGATTCGAGGGCAGACGGGATTCTAGGTGAGCTTTTTCGGCCTCGCCGTGATCTTCTTCGGTTTTATGGCGCGGATGGGCCTAGCCCGCGGAGGTTCGTCCATAGACGTGTCGTGGATTCCGCGCCCCGGTGGGGAGGAGGATACGGATCCGGGGCGCCCGCCGGCGTAGCTTCCTGTTACGAATTCGTCGGAGATCTCCAGACCTTGCCCCACAAGGGCAGGAACGAGGCGGGTGGGACGGGTCTTTTCCAGCTCCAGAGTGCTGATAGTGTCGGCAATGACCTCGGCAGACTGGCGGAGCCTTCGTCGCTCGCTTTCTGAGAGGGGAACCTCAATTGTCCGGAGCACCCCTTCGCGGCCCACCACCGACGGAACCCCTACGTAGACGTCTCTGATGCCGTATTCACCCTGAAGATAGGAGGAGACGGGGAAGACCGTCCTTGTATCCCTGAGCACCGCTTCCGTGACGCGGGCGAGGGCAAGAGCTTCGGCGAAAGAGTTGCCTCCCTTTCTTGTCATCAACTCATGCGCCGCGCTCCTTAGCTCCTGGGTCAGCCTGTGGCGGGTCTCCCCATCGAGTTCGGGCCATCTGTCAAGATCGGTCCCCGCCACTCCGGATTGGCTCCACGCCACTACTCCCGAGGGTCCGTGTTCCCCGACTACCAGCGCCTGTATGTCATGAGGGGCAACTCCCAGACGCCGGCTTGCCATGTGTCTCAAGAGAGAGGTATCCAGAAGAGTGCCACAGCCGAGGACGTGGGAGTGATGTACACCGGACCTCATCATGGTGACGTAAGCCATGACGTCCACCGGCATGGTCGCGACCAGGTAGACGGCGTCGGGAGCCATGGCTCCGGCTCCTCCGGCAATGTCTCCCACGATCCGTGCGTTCTCCCTGAGGAGGTCTGTACCTGTTTGGGCCTGCTTCCTGGGGGCCCCGGCGGCGATCATGATGACGTCGGCGCCGGCGATGTCATCGAAAGTGCCGGCCCAGACCTCGGCCCGCCTGGCGAGGGGCACCGTATGACTGAGGTCAAGCGCCTCTGCCCGGGCTCTTTCGACGTTCGTGTCCAGGAGGCAGATCTCGCCGGCGATTCCCTGAAGCAACAGGGTATAGGCGTACTGAGACCCTATCGCGCCGGCGCCTATGATGACCACGCGCGAGGGCTTGGATACCGGGGCGAACTTGGGGCCAGCTCTCAAATCGGAAGACCTCCTTCGAAGAACCCTCAACCGGATCATGCCCCGAAGGAGGTCACAGGATTAAGGCAGGAAGCGCTAGTTCGGAAATCTCACCGCTGCCAGATGTCCCTGGGAATCGGCGAAGAGCACCAGGGTGCCCGATCGCAGCCGGGCGATCAGGGGAGATACGAACAGGGACGCGTCGCTCACCTTGAAGTCCGTCTTGGCGTCGTGGGTGAGGAAAGTCACCAGGCCTCTGTATCCGCCAGACACGTATTCGGGGCCCGGTCCCGGCGGGGCAAGGAAGAGGGTGCTGCCGGCGTCCATTCTCCAAAGGGGCGTCCCGTCTGACGGGGAGAACGCGTAGATGCTCCCGTTGGCTCCGGGTATGACGAGTTCACCCGCTCTCGAGATGGATGGCGATAGGAGAGTCGCCGGCCACCTCGTGCTCCACACGGCTTCGCCCGAAGAGAGGTCATAGGCGGCCAAGAGCGCGCCTCCCGAGTGAGTGTCGTAAGGCGTCGTCGCGAAGACCTTTCCTTCATAGACCACCGGAGAAAGATACGGCGCATAGTAGACTTGCCGACCCATCTTCAGAGACCACATGACGGTTCCGGTTTCGGCGTCCACCGAGTAGAGATAGCCGTCCCATGCTCCAAAGGTCACCCGGTCTCCGGAAAAGCGCGGCGCAGAGACTATGGCGCCTGTTGCCTTGCACTCCCAAAGCTTGGAACCCGTCACGGCGTTCAGGCTGTAGAGAGTGCCCGACGACGAACCTATGACGACCGACCTGCCGCCTGAGACAGCCGCTATGGCCGGAGGGGCTGAGAAGCCCGCAGGGTCGAGAGACGCGCGCCAAATCCCGGTCCCGCGCCCGACGTCAAGGCAGTGGACTTCGCCCTTGGCCGTCCCGAAATAGAGGCGATTTCCATCTATAACCCCTCCGCCCCAAGGAGAGCCCGAAGCGTACTCCCAAACCTCAAGGCCTGTCTCGATGTTGAACAGCCTTATCTTGCCGTCTCGGGTCCCGACTATGACCTGAGCGCTGCCTCTCGGCAGGAGTTCGCCGGCCACGGCGCTCCCAAGGTCTTGACGCCAATGAACCAAGTCGTACGGGCTTTTCCCGAACTCCCGGGAAGCATAGAAGGGTCCCTGGGCGGTCACGGCCTTGACCCTCACCCGGTGGAAACCTTTGGCCTGGCCTGCTATATCCTGGGGCAGAGTGTGGCTTCCTTTTCCGAGGGTCCCCAACGAGACGTACGTACCGCCGTTTATCCCGATGCTCACTTCCGCCTCCTCCGCGAGGCTCAGGTTGCACAAGAGAACGTCGCCTTCGGGTTCGGCCGAAAAGAGCGAAATGGGGTTCAGCGCGGGGTCTTTCTTGGTGTTCCAGTACCGCGAACGCACTTCGAGGGCCTTCTGCCGCTCCCTGCCCTCAGGAGATACCTTCACGGAGTAGGCCGTCAATGAGTTTCCGTTCACCTCGACGACCGTGTACGCGGCGTCCATGAGGGCGCCTGTCATCAAGAAATCCCTGCCTTGTCCCTTCCAGGTGATGAACGAGTGACCGTGGGCGCAAAACACCGCTCTGACCGGGAACTTGTCCAGGAGCGAGGCAAACGCGTCGTCAGAATCCTGAAACCGTGACGGTTCGTAGAGGAGAGGGTGATGTGAGAATATTGCCACCGGTCTCGTTTTGGGCTGGGCCCTGAGGTCTTTCTCGAGCCATTCCAGTGTGGCCGGTTCGAGTGTCCCTATGGTCTGGCCTGGGTAAGTTGAGTCGAGGACTACGAAATGCCAGGAGCCGTATTCAAATGAGTAATTGCGAGGCCCGATCCCGGACGCCAGGAGGGAGCCTTGCGGGTCTTGCCACTTGGACTCATGGTTGCCCATCGCGCCCATGACGGGGAAGGGCAGGTCTCCGGTGAGTCCCTTGAACAATTCGTATTCCGCTCCGGCGCCAGTCTCCGTTATGTCTCCTACCACAACCCCGAAAGCGATGTTTTTCTCATGCGCGACTACGTCCTCGAGTGCCAGTTCGGTGTTCCGGTTGGCAGGCCCGTATCCCAGGTGACTGTCAGACGCGAACATGAAAGAGAACCTGTTACGCATGCCCCCCGTGAGCCGCCCGAGTGACCGGTATGTGGAAGGTTCGGCTGCGGACAGGGCCAGAGGCGAAAAAGCGCCCAGCGTAATGGCGATCGCAATGAGTATGAGGCCTGCGGTTCTCGTGACTCTGGTTTTCGGGTGTGGCGAAGACAGCATGATATGCCCTCCATTGGCAAAGGTTTCTACACAAGGATCGACGGACTAGAGAGGATTGGGTTCCTTCTCAGCTTTTATTCTTGTGTGGCGGTGTCTGCCGGCCGGTCGTCTTTAGCTTGTGCGGCCAGGACCGACTCGAGGGCGACCAGGCTCTCGCGCATGGAGGACAGTTCTTCCGGAAGGGCAGGGCGTTCCCCGTAGAAACAGCTGACGAAAATCCCGGTTATTCGTTCTATGTGAAGAGTAGAACCGGGGCATTTCTCCCTTAGCGCTAGGGAAAACTCAAGCGGGGTCTGGGACGGCGCCCTGCTATGACCGAAAGATGCCGCCAGAGCCAGGAATTCGCCGTAGGTGGCGACCAGCGGGTCTTCATCTCTCTTCCGCCTGAATCTCTGGGAGATGATCGATGCCAGGGGATTCCCAAGTTCCTTCACCTTGTCCAGCGCCCAACGGGCAGCTCTTAATGCCGAGTACTCGCTGGACCGGGTTTCTTCCACCACCGGGCCTCTTGACCTTGAGGCGTACCTTTCGAGGAGTCTCCATATGACCCTGAGCGCCACGATCACGAGGATCGCCGCCAATACCCATCCGATGAAGGCCCACGCTTCCGAAGGGGCGTGTTCTTCGATGTTCTCCGGCAGCTCCGGCCTCTCGAACGGGTTCAAAGGCGCTTCGTTCTCTTGGCCTTTCGCCACAACCGCCAGGAGAAGGTCGATAAGCCAACCGACCAGGATGCTCAGGGGCTTCACGAGCTCCAAGAGGACCGCCCTGAACGCGCTCATGATGCCTCTCAGCCCCCAGGACGCCGCCAGAGAAGCGCCCGGGGCCAGTGAGGAGGCCAGATACCCCAATATGAACAGAAGGGCCGCTATGGACGCCAGGCGTCTTGCAGGACGGTGTCCGCCGGTACTCCCCTCGTTCTCGGTGAGGCATAGCGTGACTCCCGTGACCATCAAGAGGGACATGGAGAGCAATGACGGGTGATCGGGGATCGCCCGCGACGAGCCGGTGATCAAGGAAGGGACGGGTGCGGCTATGAATGCCCACAGTGTCTTCCTCTGCCAGCCTGCCGGGCTCCTGTCTCTCTGCCACACCAATGCGACGGCCCCCAAGGCGGCTGCGAAGAGGCTTGCGTCGAGCACCCATGGGGCCAACTCCTTGACGAGACTTGAGACGGGCACGAGAGACAGGCAGATGGCCATGAACCCGAGATACGCTCTGCGCAGCACGCCCGACTCCGATGAGCGGTCGGCCCAAATCAGGAAGACGAAGGGTAGGGCAATAGAGGCTGCCAGGAGGGCTTGCCAACCGCCGGGCGACCAAAGGTGACGGGAGAGGCCGAACGCCGACGCCCATAGATAAGCGGGTACACCTATCACCAGGGCCGAGCCCGCCGCCTTAGTCCAGGGGAGAGAGGGAGAGGCTCTCTGCAACTGCCCATCCTCCTTCCAAGCGTCCCGTCATGGCCGTGACCCCTGACATCAGAGACAGGGCTCTCATCAGGTCTCTGTCGCGCGGGAGATGGCGTTTGTCCGAATCAATCGAAATGACCGCGACGCGCGGAGCGCTCGTCCGCAGGCTCTCGACCAGGGCAAGGGTGGTTTCATCTACGAGTGCCGTGATGACCAGAGGGAAGGAACCCCCGGCAGTCACGTAGGACCTTTGGCACGCGGCCAGAGCGGACCCGAACACGTAGTAGTTCAGGCCGGCCAGCTGGCTCAAGATGCCGGCCAGGTGCGAGTCGCCCGCGGCAGGGGGACACTGGGCCAAATGCGATCCTTCCTTGCCTTGAGTGACTCCGTTGGATGTGAGGCCGACAGGGAATTTTCTGGCGACAAAGTAATGGGCGACCGACGCGGCGGCGACGACCAAGCTCTCAAACACTTCCCTGTCGATGCCTTCCCAGGGAGCCCTCGAGGTGGCTACGTCGAGGCAAATCACAACGCGATTTCCAAACGTGGCGTCAAATACCCGGGTCTGAAGCTTTCCGCTCCGGGCCGTGGCTTTCCAGTCAACATGACGGCGGGAATCGCCTACCGTGTACTCTCTCACCATCTTCAACATGCTCGGGTCGTGGTATATCCACGAGGGGACACGCGCCGTGCCGAAGGGGTAGAGGGTCCTGTGAGGCGGTTCTTCAACCGGGAGCACCCTTGGGTAGACAGTCAACCGGTCTGTTTGCTGAACCTGACGAGACACCGGGTAGAGCCCGAATGGGTCACCCGACTGTAGTCTCACGGGACCCAAATCGTAAATCCCTCTTTCAGGGCAGTTCAGGGTGAATCTCCTCGATACCGTCTCAAAGCCGCCTAGGAAAAACCGGTTTCGAAGGTCTGACCTGCCCAGTTGCCTGCCTGTTGAGGCCGGCTCGCTCTGGACCTCCAGCGACTTTGGCATCTCGTCGTCGCAGGTTAGGGGAACGGGCAACGGTTTCATGTTTTCCACGGTTACGATGAGGTCTACTGAGTCGCCTGTGAATGCGGTGTGTGAAGAGAGCTTGCGCTTGTAGGCGATCTCGCCGAGAGAGAGATAGGAAACGCTTTTCGATAAGAGCGCAATGCCGAGCAAGAAGGCGCCGAACACTGTGACAGGGGGCCTTTTCAGCACCGCGCCGGTGACAAGCATGACCAGGGAGATGGTTCGAAAGCTATTGCCCATTCCGCGCGTCCCCGGCCGGTCCTACCGGGACGGGTGTGTCTTCCAACACCTGGGCCATGATCTCCCTCCGGGTCTTTCCCCTCAGAGAAGTCTCGGACTTCGGTGTTATCCTGTGGGCTAGGCACGGGACGGCTACATCCTTGATGTCGTCGGGCAAGAGGTAATCTCGGCCGTCCAGCGCCGCAGAAGCCTTGGCGAGTCTTGTCAGGTGAAGGGCGCCCCTCGGGCTGACTCCGAGCAGAAGGGCCGGGTGCTCTCTTGTGGCTTCCACAAGAGACATCAGGTACGCTCCCACTTCCTGAGACATCTTCACCGAGGCGGCGGCCTCCCTCATCTCCTCGAGATCGTCTTGGGTCATGGCGACCTCTATCTCACCTGTAACTTCGGGGGTGCCGGCACCCGAGTACCTCTCGATGATCTGCAGTTCTTCCTCTCGTCCGGGATAGCCCATGTCTATCTTGACCAAGAATCTGTCTACCTGGGCTTCAGGCAGCGGAAAGGTTCCTTCCATCTCGATGGGGTTTTGTGTCGCCACCACCATGAAAGGAGAGGGCAGCTTGCGGGTCTGGCCCTCCGAAGTGACTTGCCGTTCCTCCATTGCCTCAAGCAGGCTGGACTGTGTCCTGGGCGTGGCCCTGTTCAATTCGTCGGCCAAGACGATGTTGGCGAACACCGGACCCGGTACCCAGCGAAAGTCGCCGTCTTTCTGGCTGAATACGTTTACGCCCACTACATCTGAAGGGAGGAGGTCAGGTGTGAACTGGATTCGTTTGAACGTAAGCCCGGTGGCTCGGGCGAATGACCTGGCCAGCAGCGTTTTCCCTGTCCCCGGGACGTCCTCCAGGAGGGCGTGCCCCGAGACCGAAAGGCACCTGAGGAGCATCTTGGCTTGCTCTCTCTTGCCTATGACGACCTTTCCTATCTCGTTCAATACGCGGTCACAAGTCTGGTGAACCCTGCCGAAGTCCGCCATTTTCTCACCCTTTTCGGTGCCTCATACCTGAGGCTATACTGCTCCGACGTCCGGTAATCCTTCTCGCCCGGCGTTTCTGAGTGAGGGGGGGACAGGTCTTTCCTTGGCAATGAGATCGGCAAGAGTTTGGCGTTCAACCACAACAAACGACTGCCTGTCCGCGACATGGACGACCGCAGGGTGCGGAAGATGGTTGTAGTTCGATCTCATGGCATACTGGTAGGCGCCAGATACCGGGACGGCTATGACATCGCCCGGCGACAGCATCGGCAACTTGGCGGACCTTATGAGGGTGTCTCCTTCCTCGCAGTGTTTTCCCACTACGCGGAAGTCGTAGAGCTCCCGGTCTCCATACGGCCTTGCCGGAATAGCTTCGTACTCGGCCCCGTACAGGACCGGTCGGGGGTTGTCGGACATCCCTCCGTCGACGGCCGCTATCAGGCAACCGTTTGGCAGCGTCTTGACCGTGCCCACCGTGTAGAGAGTGACGGCCGCTGCAGCGACTAAGGATCTACCCGGCTCAAAGAAGAGCTTGGGGGTGGGGAGTCCGTTCCTCAGGCATCTTTCCGCCACCTGTTGAGCGGTGTTTCTGAGGTGCCTTCTGATCCCGGAGTCCTCGCCTGCCTCGCGGTAGCGGACGCCCAAGCCTCCACCTAAGTCCAGTTCCGGGATCACATATCCCAGCTTGTCCCGGACTTCGGCAGCGAAATCGACCATGATGTTCGCTGCCAGGTGGAAGGGGGAATCGTCGAAAATCTGGGAGCCGATGTGGCAGTGGATACCCTTGAGCGCGAGGTTGGGTGAATCCAGCGTCATGCCGACGGCCGTCAGGTGTTCTCCCGAGTGCATCGGTATCCCGAACTTCGAATCAATCACACCTGTGGCCAGGTACTCATGGGTCTCTGGGTCGATTCCCGGGGTAAGTCTCAGGAAAACGCCCTGCACAACTCCTTTTGACGCGGCCTCCCTCTGCACTCTCTCGAGTTCAGTGACGTTGTCGATGGCGATCCGGCCCACGCCAGACGATACTGCCATGGCTATCTCATCAATGCTCTTGTTGTTGCCGTGGAAGACGATACGCCCGGGAGGAAAGCCTGCTCGGAGGGCGATGAACAATTCTCCGCCCGAAGAGACATCCAGCCAGAGGCCTTCTTGATGGACGATCTCGGCCATTCTCATGGTAAGGTACGCTTTGCCCGCGTACACGATGGCGTGCTGTGGATAGACACCTGCCAACGCCGATGTGTATTCCCGCATCAAGTCCCTGATCGCGTCTTCTGAGTACACGTAGAGGGGGGTTCCGTGTTTCTCGGCCAGTTTCACCGCCGTTACTCCTCCAATGAGGAGTCCCCTTACGGGGTCGAGCTCTATGTGCGGACGGATCCTCAACTCCACGTTTCCTCCCTTTGACCAGCATGTTAGGGTATTTACAATAGAAAAGTTGTGATGAATATAGCACTCGGGGGCCGAGGGGTCAATCAAAAGTTGACCTAGCGGAGGCGGTTCCTCAACGCGTAGACGATGATGGCGCCGAGAAACAGGGAACCGGCCCAACCCACTGCGGGGTAAACCGTCCGGACCAGGTTCGTGAACCCTACGGAGCCCGCCAGCAAAGCGCCGCTTCCTGCGACGACCGTCACAAGTTTGAAGGAGAGCGAGTCTGAACGGGCGATCCTCGCCGAGAACCCGTAGAGGTTGGCGACGGCGGTGGTGTAGACTTCGGCCAGGAAGATCATGGTGTAAAACCGGCCCCCAAGGCGGTAGGCCTCTGAAGCCATTCCGGCCATGGGGATCTCATACTTAAGCACCTCAGGGAAAGAGGAGACTACGGCCAAGAAGACGAGGAAGAGGGCGGCACCTAATCCGACGGCTCCCACCACCGAACTAAGGGCCACTTCTTTCTTGGAGCGCAACGTGGTTCCCAGGGAGGCCAAGACCGGTACCGACATGATTAAGTTGTAAGAGATGTACGTGGCGCCCGCCAGTGGCCAAGCGGGGACGAGAGGTCTTGCGCCGGGAGGAGGAGCATTCAGCGCCGCGCCTCGGGATACTATGACCGATAGGCTTACGACGAGTACTCCGAGCATGAGAAGGGGCACAACCGTGCTGACCGCAGTGACGACTCCTCTCAAGCCAAAGAGAACGGTGCCTACGGTTGCCACCAGGATGAGACCGGCTCCCAATAGCCACGGTACCGAGAACTCCTGGGAGAGCACTGAGCCGGCTCCGGCCACCATGGCCGAGAGCGCTCCAAAAAGGAAGAAGGTTGTGACGACGTCCAGGATGGGGGAAATGAACCTCCCCGAGACCTCACGGATGACCGGCAGATGTGACCTGGCGTTCATCCTGCGGCCGGCTTCCATGATGGCATACCCGAAGAAGGCGAACCCCCCTGTGGTGAGGACGATGGCCGGGACGCCCAACGGGCCCAGAAGCCCGAAGAACTGAAGGACTTCCTGGCCGGAGGCAAAACCTGCTCCGACTACCGTGCCAATATAGGTGGCTGCCGCCGTAAGTATTACTCTGGTTCGGTTCATTTGTATTCCTCCATGAGGAGCCCGAAAGACTGAGGCTCCCTACATGGATATTTCACAGATCACGAAGGCAGAAATTCGAGACGTGGTAAGTTTGAGGGAATCCGCTTGAGGCCAGACATGTCCACGGAGTATCTCACGGACAATGTCTCTCGCCGAATAGACGGGTACTCTGAAGGAAGTATAGGCGCGGCCTACTTCTTCAGGCATGTGGGCATCGCTTCCTCCGATGCCGGGCAGGTTGACCGAAGCGGCATACCTACCCAGTACCTCACAGACCTCGGGAAACCTGGAGTGCTTCCCGTTGCAGACCTCCAGGGCTTTGAGACCGGTCAGGTGCTTTATCCTTTCGTCTACTACTACCGAGGGCGCGTTGTCAAACGCGTTCCGCTTCTCCAGGCTGTAAGGATGGGCCGGTATGGCCAATCCGCCCAGTTTCGCGCTTCTGGCGATAAGTTCCTGGGCCGAACACACCCGGTCGGCGCCCCAGTCCTTCCAGTCTTCATCGGTCACGCCATAGACGAGCATGTGACCGGCATCTGTGGAAAGCTCGACCCCGCGGAAGATCTTGAGATGGCCGGCGGTCTTTCTGAGCTCTTCGAAAGGCAAGCTGAGAGACAGGCGCTCGTGCTCGGTGATGACGATTGCGTCGAGGCCTTTTTCCTTGGCGGCCTCCACAATGTCGCGCGGTTCGGCCGGCGACTCGCCCGAGTACATCGAGTGCACGTGCATATCGATTTTGAACGCTTGCCTCTTGGCCATCATTCACCCCGCGTCAAAAAGCGTGGAGTCTACACGGTAATGTTCTTGATGTACGTCTGGCGTCTCTCGACGTTCTCCCGGAGAAACGCTCCCCTTATTATATCAATGTCCTCAAGCAGGTTGGATAGACCATGCGAGACATACTCTGCGAAGTAGGCCGGTATCTGGACATTCGAGAGGCGGACGGCCGTCCTTATCTCGGTTTGCTGGATTCTCTGAAGAGACTGGACCGCCCGCTTCAGGATCTGGCTTCTCCTCCTGGTGTAGTCCATGAAGTATGAGACGATTGTAGATACCCTTCCCAGCCTCCGGGCTTCTTCCAGTTTCATGATGAACCTGTACACGTTCTGGCACCTGGGGTCCAGGCTCACTCCAAAGTCGAACCAGACGGGCACGCCTTCTACCAGCGCCATGTTGGCTTCGCCGTCGTCCCAGTTGCGGACCAGAATGTCAAATGCGGTCTGGTAACCCGTCGCCAGTTCAGGGTCATCGAAGGGCAGCCTGTCGAGCGTGTAGTCTTGAGCCGACCTCGAGAAGTAGAATGTTGGTCCGACCAGCCTGGTGAGCTCCTCTTTTTCTTCGGGCGTGAGTTCCATATCGGAAGCCAGCTTTACCGTGACCATGTTGCACCGTCCGAGCCCCAAGATGCTGACCAGTTTCTCGACAGGGCCGTTTGAGAAAAAGGTCTCCGGTATCCCCTTCCAGCGCCTGGGATGGAGCTCGGCCTTGAAAACCTGGACCGACGGGGCGAAATTCTCCTTGACGTAGTAGGTCGCGCCCTTTACCACATATTTGACTGTTCCGTGCTCGGCGATGATGGTGCCCATGTGGTGTTTGTTCCAGATTGTACGCCCGTTCTCCTCCAATGCAGGCCGGCACGAGTGACGGCGCGACGTGAGACTCTCTCGGGCGCCTGCCGGTATATGCCGGACTTTGGGCACAGGTGTGAATAGTTGTTCGTTTTGTTCGTCGTAACGCAATTGGCCGTCGTTTTGTGCTATCATTTCTTGAGGAAGTCATCTTGCGTATAGAGCGGTGCGCATCGGGAGGAGGACGTCTAATGAAAAACATGGCTAGGCTCGGCATTACACTGATGCTTGTGTGTGCCTTCGCTGGTCTCGGGCTGGCGGCCGTACATGCCATGACAAGCCCTATTATAGAGAGACGGGCGCAGGAGGATCTCCTTGCGGCAGTGAAGGCAGCCATACCGGGTGCTGAGGAGATAGTAGAAGAGACAAAGGACGGAGAGACGTACTGGCTCGGCAAGAAGGCCGGAGAGACCATAGGCGGAGCCATGAGAGTCTCGGCAGCCGGCTTCCGTGAGCCCATAGAGCTCATGGTCGGTTTTGATGCCGAAGGCAAGATCTCCAGCGTAGCCATTATCTCGCTGAATGATACTCCTGGGATTGGCACCAGGGTCAACGACAAGGCGTTCCTCGAAGGGTTTGTGGGGGTTGAAAACCCCATGGCGGTAGACGGTGTCACGGGAGCGACCGTGTCGTCAAGCGGTGTCAAGGGCGGAGTCAAGAAGGCCGTCGACTTTATGGCCGGCGTCTTGGGATCCTCGCAGTCCTCAGGCCCTATCGACATCGCCTCTGTGCCTGACGGCACGTACACGGGGACCGGTTTGGGCCTTCGTGAGCTTGAGGTCTCCGTTACCGTTCAGGGCGGGAAGATCGTCGACGTCAAGGTCGTGAGACACGACGAGTCGGCCGGCATCTCCGATCCCGCGCTGGCGCGTATTCCTAAGGCGATAGTTGAAAAGCAGAGCGTAAAGGTCGACGCGGTTTCAGGCGCGACTTTTACCAGCCAAGGCATTATGGAGGCGGTGGAGAAGGCACTTGCCGGAGCGCCAACCAAGTAAGATAAGGGTTCTCATCTGCGACGACCACGCCGTGGTCCGCGAAGGCACCAGGCGCCTGCTTGAAGAAGAGCCTGATATTGAAGTTGTGGGGGAGGCTTCCGACGGTCTTGAGGCGATAGAAAAGGCCGGGGAGCTTTCCCCTCATGTTGTAGCGATGGATATCTCCATGCCCCGCATGAACGGCATCGAGGCCACGAGACACATCAAGGAGAAAAACCCCTCCATCCAGGTGCTGGCACTCACGGCTTACGATGATTTTGCCTACGTAGCACGGCTCCTGGAAAACGGGGCTACGGGGTATATCCTGAAGAGCGCGCGGGCGGACGAACTTGTGACAGCCATTAGGGCGACCGCCAGCGGCGACTCGGTGCTGGACCAAGGCGTGGCGAGAGAGGTGTTCTCGCGGATCGCCAGAAGGGGCAATCTCGAAGAGCCCGGTATGGCCGGGACAGCGCAAACAGGGTCTCGCCCTTCCGTCATCACGCCGCCGGAAGAGGAGTGTGAGAGTCCAGATGGAGGCGTACGTCCGGAGGATAGACGGCATCACGCCGCCGGGGCCCGCTTGTCCGAGAGACCGGCGGCTCACCCGAAGATGGACAGGGATGCCCTTACCGCCAAGGAGACCGAGGTCCTTCGTTTCGTGTCGAGAGGCCTCTCCAACAAGGAAATCGCCTCCCGGATGCGAGTGAGCCCCAGGACAGTCCAAGCACACCTTGCCTCGGTGTTCTCCAAACTGGGTGTGGCGTCCAGGACCGAAGCGGTTGTGAGCGCCCTCAAGTCAGGTCTGCTTTCCAGAGACGATGTGGGAGGTTCGTCTGATGGCTGCTAGACGGTCAGGCCTTGACCGTGGCACCCGACTCCTCCTGGAAATGGGAAGGATCACCCGGGACAACCAAGGCCGGGACGACGCCCTATCGAGGATCGCGGGACTCATGCTCAGGAGCTTCAAGGTTGAAGCCGTAGCGATCCTTGTGTACGACCAGCCATCGCGCTCGGCCTATGTCTCGGCGTCTGCTTCCGTCAGGGAAGACAGGACCATCATCTCGCCCGACATAACTCTCCGGGTCACTCACGATTCGGTTCTGTCGTCGGTACTTCTCGCGCCGGACAAGCCCCTCTTCATGAAAGAAAGGCGTCACGACCCGGTTCTTGGAGAACCGCCTTTTGAGGCGATGATCGTCGTACCCATGGTATCCACTGAAGATGTGACCGGGTTCGTGCTTCTCGCGGGAAGCGGGAAGACGATCTCGAGGCTCCAGCCGGAGCTCTTGATGGCAGTGGCGGGTCACGCCTCGATCATAGCCGACAGGGCACAACTCATGGAGAGCCTGCGCCGATCGGATGAGCAGAACAGGATGTTCGCTGAAAACGCGCAGGACATGGTGTTCATCCTGGACCGCGGCGGCAGGTTCCTGTATGTGAATCCCGTATGCCGGGATATCCTCGGCTACGAGCCGGATGAAATCATCGGCAGTTATTTTGGCGAGTTTGTCACCGCCGAGTGCTGGGCCGCGACCACCGCCGTCGTCAAGAAGGCGGTCTCGGAGAGGAAGAGAAACGTGGAGTACTCGTGGGTCATTCAGCGTAAAGACGGTGAGTACGCCACCCTCCATGTCAGGGCCTCTCTTGTCTACCGCGATTTCGACCTGTACAGGCATCAAGGCATCGCAAGAGACCCTTCTACCGAGAACCGCCTCAAAGAGCAATTGGTCAGGCGAGACCGGGAGCTCAGCCAGTCCAGGTCACGCGCCGAGAGAATGCGCGAATACCTGGCTGTGGCGAATATGGCTCAGGAAGAAGAACGGGCGAGGATAGCCCGGGATATCCACGATGGTTCCGTACAGTACCTCGTTGCCATGAGAAGGCGTCTGGACCTGTTCAAGCGGGAGTACCTGAAAGGCTCTCCGTCGGCTGCCGGGCGCGAGGCTCTCGAGGACATTGACTCGCTGCTGGATACCGCAGTCAAAGACCTCAGGGAATTTGCCAGGAATTTGCGTCCGCCGGTTTTGGACGACTTCGGCTTGGTTTCGGCCTGTGAGTGGCTTGCGGACCAGACCGAGAAAGAGGGTATCCGGGTCGTGTTCGCGCCCACGGGCGATATCAGGCGGCTTTCCGAAGAGGTCGAAGTGACTGCTTTCCGTGTGGTCCAAGAGTCCCTGGCAAATGCCGCGAAGCATTCGCGGGCCACCAGGGTTGAAGTGAGCCTCCAATTCCTGCCCGAGGAGCTCAAGGTGGTTGTCCGCGACAACGGCCGCGGTTTTGTAGTCCCGGAAGGCGTCGGAGCCCTGGGTAGGGCGGGTCAAATGGGCCTGGTGGGCATGTTCGAGCGCGCGGAGATGATGGGCGGCAAGATCGATCTGCAGTCGTCTCCAGGAAAGGGTACCGTGCTTACCGTGAGCATACCTCTGAAGACCGCTTCCAGAGAATGAGCAGGAGCCTGCGGGCTCCGGTGGATTTTCCCCGACGCCGAGAACACACACGAGCGGATTGCCTAAGCCGAAATGCCTAGTCCCCCGTAAGCCATTGTGCCGAGGTCAGGACGTCCCTTCGCCTATAGGATAACGGTGAACATGCGACGCGGAGGGATGAACGATGATTGCCGAAGAACTCGTGATGGCAAGAAGGGCATCGCTGGGAGACCATGAAGCGTTTGAACATATCTACACCACTTACTACAAGCAAATACTGTGGCACATCACCCGCATAGTGAGAGATCCTTTGGACGCAGAGGACTTGACGCAGGAAGTGTTCCTCAAGGCATACCAGTTCATGGGTACATATTCGGGGACGGCGAATCTTGGCCGCTGGCTGCGCAAGATCGCCACCAACACCTGCATTGACCGGATGAGGAAGAAGACTGTCCCTACCGTGTCGTGGCCGACCCTCCAGTCCAAGGACGGCGACGAGCAGCCTGTAGAGTTCCCCGATGACTCACCTTCACCCCTTGACATGACCGAGTCCAGGGAGGGAGAGGACGCCATCCTGGACGAGATCCAAAGGTTGCCCGAGTACTATCGCAAGGTCGTCGTGTTGTACGACGTAATGGAGAAGACCGGAGAGGAAGTAGCCAGGGAGGCGGCCTGCCCCATCGGAACGGTCAAGTCAAGACTCTCGAGAGCCCACGGGATCCTCCGCTCGGCATTGAGACCTGAAAACCCGGCTTTGGCAATGGCCCCGGCGGGCGCTTGACACGGCATTGGCCTTTTGGAGTACCGCGCACGAATGAACGCGCTGTGGCGACGAGTGAACCAGAGCCGTGAGTTCCGTGGGTGGTTGGGAATGTCCGGGGTGTAGCGCGGAATAAGATCGACTGGGAGATGATGGCAGATAGCGCTTCCAGGTTCAGGTCTCAAGGCGCCCCGGATGAGGCGTCTCATCGCGCACTTCGGCGGATGGGTGCTTCTCCTCACCTGCGTCGTGCTGGCGGGCTACGTCATCATCTGGCCCGGCACGAGCGTTTTGGGCGTCGATCTCGGAGGCCTGACTGCATCTGCCGCCGAGTCTGCTCTGGCCGAGAGCTTGTGTTGGGATTCCAAGCAGGTCCTCTTTACCGGAGACGGCAGAGAGACAACGGTGCTTCTCGGAGCCGAACTCGGAGTCACTCCCGATCTCAAAGCCACGGTGAAAGGCTGCATGCGTCCCATCTGGGGTGCCTTTGCCAACAGACAGAAACCCCTGCGACTGACGGTGGACCGGGAGAGACTCTCCGAGCGTATCGGCCGGTTGGCCTCGTTCTTTGAGGTCCCCGTCAGAGATGCCGAGTTCCAAATTGATCCCTACGACCGCGTCGAGGTGATCCCTCACGTTGTAGGTAAGTCTCTCGACACTTCATATGTGGAGGACCTCTTTTCAGTTGAGGGATACACCGACGCCGTGCCCGAAACAGTCGTCCTTCAGTTTCATGACACCGAACCCCGAGTCCGCACCGAGGAGCTTCAGGCGTTTCTGCCGCTTGAGATCATCTCAAACTATACCACTTACTACGCGACATCCAAGACCGACCGGGCCCATAACATAAGCGTTGCGGCATCCAGTATGGCCAAACTGGTTATCTGGCCCGGCGAGACGTTTTCGTTCAACCAGACGGTCGGGCCCCGGACGCCCGAGCGCGGCTACAGGAAGGCCCCCGTTATCGTAGGAGAGAGGCTGGAAGACGACTACGGGGGAGGGGTCTGCCAGGTCTCGACTACCGCCTACGTGGCGATGCTTCAGGCCGGTTTTGTGGTTACCGAACGGTACTGCCACGGCCTTCCGGTCGACTATGTGCCTCTCGGGCTGGATGCCACCGTTGCCTGGGACTACCTGGACCTCAAAATGACAAACCCCGGGCCTGCTCCGTGCATCCTGAGGGCCAGGACGTCCCACGGGTCTCTAACGGTAGATGTCTTCGGGAAGAAGATCCCCGGGGTCAGGATCGAGGTTGAGTCCCGGGTGATTAGGGAAATCCCTGCGGAACCCGTCCCCGCTTCTGACCCCGCAGGGGTGCCCCAGTCGCCCGAGCCCGGCGAGGACCCGGGTCAATCTCCGGCGCCTGGCCTGCGCCCCGGCTATCTGGTCGAGACACTCAGGCGCTATATAAGGAATGGCGTCATCGAGAAGGTTGAGAGACTGAACACCAGCAGCTACCCACCTGAGAAGCCTTAGTCGCCGGGCAATTTCCAGTTGATCTTCTCCGGCATCCTGACTATGAACTCCCTCAGCAACCGGAGCGCCGCATCAGCGTCTCTCATGTCGACCAGCTCTACGGGCGAGTGCGAGTATCGCCTTGGGATGGTCACGGCTCCCGAGGGGATCCCCGACCTCGAGAGATGCATCGCGCTGGCATCCGTGTTTCCGCCCGTAAACATGACGGTTTGGTAGGGGAGCCCCGCTTCTCTGGCCGTCTCTTCAAGCATGGATAGGACCGTCGTGTCGGCGATAAGACCCCTGCCGCCGCCTCCCGAGGTGACCTGAAGGACGGGACCTAACCCGATGCCTACCGGGAGCTCCTTGGTGAAGTTTATCTCAGGCGTATCTCCCGATGGGATGGTGTCAAGGGCGATAGCCATATCCGGATTCACATGAAAGGCGGAGACCATGGCGCCCCGAAGGCCGATTTCCTCTTGGACAGTTACCACGCAGTGAAGCTCGCCGTTGAACTCATTGTTCGCCAGGGATTCAAGGAGACCCAGCATGACGGCGCACCCGATCCTGTCATCCAGTGCTTTGGACACAAGCAAGTCTTCGGACAGGAATGTCGGCGGCGATACAAAGGCGATGGGAGTCCCCGTCTTGATCCCCATGGCCAGAACGGCCTCTTTGGTCTTGGCGCCTACGTCAATGTAGAGTTCGGTGTGCTTCTTGACCTCAGATCGCTCCCTCTCGCTGGAGAGATGGCCCGCTTTCACTCCGACTATGCCCGTGTGGCCCGCCAGCGTCACTACGCGACCGGGAAGAAGGTGGTCGCCTACCCCGCCCAGCTTTTCGAAGCGGATGAATCCGTTTTTTTCGATGCTCTTGACGAGGAGACCAATTTCGTCAGAGTGTGCCGCGAGCATGATCTTGGGACCGGGTTTCCCACGTCTTACGGTGAAGATGTTGCCCATGGGATCAACGCGAGTTTCGTCAACCAGAGGCTCCAGCGCCTCCATCATGTAACGTATGACCGGGGCTTCCCGTCCTGAGACCCCCGACAGGGTGAGTAGGGGCAGGAGGTGCTTCTGGATTAGTTGGCGGTCGGACAATTGTCAGGCTCCTTTCGTTTCAGAGTGTCTTTCACAGAGTGTTTTTGGCCGGTTTGACCGGTAACCGGTTTACGGTCTGGCTCTTGGGTGTTCCGGTCGGCGGCGTCGGCTCACGGCGGATTTCGTTACTTGCCGGGAGGATCCCTGCGGATGGACGAGTGTAGTGTTCGGCTTTGTCAGTATTCATGTCTCGGAATATCCAGTACCCTACGGACCCAAAGCAGTCAATCGATCGCGCAACTTTATTCTTGTGCCATTCTGAAGTTGATGACAAATCACAAGGTAGCGACAGCTTGTCCCTTGTGGGTGTGCATATATATACATTCCGTCTTCAATGGCAGGAGACCACTTTACGCATCTTTCCGCATGCGACAGGACTCCTCATCAATAAAATATCGTTGCTGTTTGTAATTGAGTTCGGGCCTAAAGTCTCGTCTGCTTCCCGCCGGGAGGAATGGTGCCTGTCACCGCCGAATAAAAAAACGTGTGTGTGAGTCTTTCAATCATCGGGGCAAAGTGCTAAACTCACTGAAATGCCCTGGCAGTATTTTGAGAGGAGGACCCTAATGCGAAAGAGTCTCATCATGGCCCTCGCCTCGGTTATGATACTCGCGCTGTTTCTCGGCGCGTGTGGACCCGAGGCTCCGGCCCCCAGCGGGAACGGCGGAGGT
The DNA here is from genome assembly GCA_012841375.1 of Candidatus Fermentithermobacillaceae bacterium. Taxonomy (GTDB): domain Bacteria; phylum Bacillota; class Sulfobacillia; order Fermentithermobacillales; family Fermentithermobacillaceae; genus UBA3951. Next base: position 114,058 of record DUUV01000028.1, on the reverse strand, counting down.
GCTGACGAACCGGTCAAGGGAGGCCAGATCGTTTTCGGCATGACCGGCGACCCGGTCATCTTCAACCCCATCCTGTCGACCGACGTTCCGTCGGGCAACATCAACTCGAGGGTCTACAGCGCCCTGGTAAGAGCCAATGCGAATATGGAGCCCATTGGCGACTTGGCCGAGAGCTGGACGGTATCTGAAGACGGGCTGGTGTGGACGTTCAAACTGAAAGACAACGTCTACTGGCACGACGGCACCAAATTCACTTCGGCTGACGTGAAGTACACCTACGATGCCATAAGACACCCCGACTATCTCGGCATCAGGGCCACAGACTTCAAACCCATCACCAAGGTCGAGACACCCGACGATCTCACCGTTGAGCTCTATCTTGACGCGCCTTACGCTCCCATACTCTCAAAGCTCGTGATTGGCATCATCCCCAAGCACCTCTTTGAGACAACCGAGATCGGAAAGATGAAGGAAAACCCGGCCAACATGGAGCCCATAGGCACCGGACCCTACAAGTTCGTAACGTGGGAAAAGGGCCAGTACATCATGTTGGAAGCCAATGAGAACTATTTCGGCGAGGGTCCCTATATCGACCAGATTATCTGGAAGTTCTACGGCGACAACCAGGTCATGCTCGCCGCTTTGGAAAAGGGCGACATAGACTACATGGGAGCAATCCCCCCCGACGATGTAGCCAGGATTACGGAAGCCCTTTCTGAGACCCACGAGATCAGGCCGATCACTCAGAACGGATACACCTACATCGGGCTCAAGCAGACCGATCCCATCTTCAAAGATAAGCTCGTGAGACAGGCTCTCATGTACGGCACCAACCGCAAACAGATCGTTGACGACGTCCTCATGGGCCACGGCGAAGTCGTGAACGCCAACCTGCCGAGGCTCTCCTGGGCCTACGCCGGTGATGAACTCAATCCTTACGAGTACAATCCCGAGAAGGCAAAGGAACTCTTGGATGAGGCAGGCTGGAAGCTGGGAGCTGACGGCATCCGCGAGAAAGACGGAAACAAGATGGACGTCAAGCTTCTGACCTCGACCGGCAACAAGATCCTCGAGGCAGCCCTCCTCATTACCCAGCAGAACTGGAAAGACCTCGGCATCAACGTGACCGTGGAATACATCGAGTGGGCCGTACTCTGCGAACAGTACCTCGATGTCGCCAAATTCCAGTCCTACGCTCTCGCGTGGAGCCTGGGAATCGACCCTGACTTCTACCTGTTCTTCCACTCCGACGCTGCCGTCAACGAAAAAGGCCAGCTGGTCGGTTTCAACGATGTCGAGTTCAAGAACGACAGACTGGACGAACTTCTGGAACTTGGCCGGACCGAGATGGACAAGGACACGCGCAAAGAGATCTATGTTGAGGCCCAGAAGATCGTCAACGAGGAACTCCCGTATGTGTTCCTTTACGCAAACAGCAGCCCTGCGGTCATGCACAAAAAGGTCCAGGGCGTCACCTGGGGTTATGCCGGACCTATGTTCCCCGAGCTTTGGTGGATTAAGGACGGCGGCAATTAGCATCCCCGAGTAGATAAGCCGGGGCAGGCTTTGCCCGGCGAGAAATGAGGTCCGGACCGGATAGGGGTCATGGGCGACGGAGAGACCCGTCCGGTCCGGCCTTTGAGGGAGAGGGCTCTAGATGCTCAACTACATCGGTCGGAGACTAATCCAGATGATCCCTCTGCTTATCGGGATCTCCATACTGAACTTCGCCATCATGCACCTCGCTCCGGGCGACCCAATTGACCTTCTGGCGGAGCGAAACGCCACCGCAGAACAGAAGGAAAGGATCAAGGAGCTCTATGGCCTGAACGATCCAATCCATATCCAGTACCTCCGGTGGATGCAGCACGTCTTAAAAGGCGACTTCGGGAGGTCTTTCGTGGACGGCCAGCCCGTCATGAAGTCCATATTGGAGAGATTGCCGTATACCCTGTACCTGAATTTCCTCATCATGGTTGTCATTTATGTGGTGGCGATCCCTGTGGGCATAATATCGGCCCTCAAGCAATACTCCAAGTTCGATCACTTGATGACCAGCATGGCGTTTTTGGGGCAAGCCGTACCGTCGTTTTGGATTGGCCTAATACTTATTTACTTTTTTGGGCTCAAACTAGACTGGCTGCCTATTTCGGGAATAGGCACCATTGGACTAAACGTCAGGACGGCAGGGTTCTGGGCCACAGTGGTAGACAGGGCCGCTCACGTGATCATGCCCGTAACGGTCGTGGCTTTCGGCAGCATGACGGGAGTAGCCAGGTACATGCGGTCAAGCATGCTTGAGGTCATAAGACAAGACTATGTGAGGACCGCCCGGGCCAAGGGGCTGCCTGAGAAAGTCGTCATCCTCAAGCACGCCATGAGAAACGCCCTCCTGCCGATAGTCACTTTGCTGGGAGCCGAGCTCCCGCTCCTGTTCGGCGGGATGGTCGTCATTGAATCGATCTTCTCGTGGCCCGGTATAGGGCTCCTATCCATCCGCGCCATATTCCAGAGAGATTATCTGATAGTCATGGCAATCAACATGATGGGCGCCACACTTATGGTGTTGGGCAACTTCCTTGCGGACCTCCTCTATGTCGTGGTTGACCCGCGGATCAAGTACTCATAAGGAGGCCGGGGACATGTCGCAGATAGAACATCAAAACGATCGTGCCCGCCGGAGCTTTGGCGGAGACGCGATGACGCCGGAGCCGGAGTCTTACGGGAAGATGGTCTGGCGGCGCTTCAAGAAGCACAAGCTTGCCATGGCCGGGCTTTACATCCTCCTCTTCATGTACGTGTTGGCCATCTTCGCTCCACTCCTGGCGACCCAGTCCTATGAGACGGTTGACCCGCCCAACAAGCTAAAGCCGTCTTCACGGGAGCACCTTATGGGGACAGACAACATAGGCCGTGACGTTTTCTCGCGAGTCGTATGGGGAAGCAGGATCAGCCTCTCGGTCGGCTTTGTGGCCGCGGCGGTAGCGGTAACCGTCGGAGTCGTCATCGGCTCGACCGCGGCGTATTTCGGAGGCCGTGTGGACGATATCCTCATGCGGTTCACTGAAATCGTGATGGCGTTTCCAACATTTTTCCTATTGCTCACCATCGTCTCGATAGTCGAGCGCAGCATATTCAACATCATGCTGGTTATCGGCTTCACGTCGTGGCCGTCTCTGGCCAGGATGGTGAGGGGGCAGATTCTCTCCTTACGAGAGCAGGAGTTCACCGAAGCCGCTCGCGCCCTCGGGGCGAGCGACGCGCGCATCATCTTCCGGCACATATTGCCCAACGCGATGGCTCCGGTAATCGTCTCAACGACCATGCGGATAGGCGGAGCGATTCTCTCAGAGTCCAGCCTCAGTTTCTTAGGGCTAGGGGTGCCGGAGCCGTATCCCAGCTGGGGGAGCATCCTTAACGCCGGCAGGACTTATCTTTTGCAGGCCCCGTGGATCACGACCTTCCCAGGGATATTCATATTCCTCACCGTGCTTGCCTTCAACTACGTGGGCGACGGGCTGCGCGACGCCCTCGACCCAAGGCTGAAGGACTAAATGAAGAAGGAGGCGAAGTCCGATGGCTCCACTCTTGTCAGTCAAGAACCTACACACAGTCTTCTATACGTCGGACGGCAGGAACCCCGCTGTGCGGGGAGTCTCCTTCGACATTGAACCCGGTGAGACCCTGGGAGTCGTGGGCGAGTCAGGATGCGGCAAGAGCGTGACAGCGTTTTCCGTAATGGGACTCATACCGGACCCGCCGGGCAAGATCGAGGCGGGAGAGGTGTACTTTGAGGGTCAGGATCTTCTCAAGAAGACGCCGGAGGAGATGCGCAGCATTCGCGGTTCAAAGATGAGCATGATCTTCCAGGAACCAATGACCAGCCTCAACCCTGTGTACACCATCGGAGACCAGATCTCCGAAGTGCTGGAGCACCACATGGGCATGACCCGCGAAGAGGGAATGGAAAAGGCCGTCCGCTTGCTTCACTCCGTGGGGATCCCTGAACCGGAGAGGCGTATCAAGCAGTACCCTCACGAGATGTCAGGGGGCATGCGTCAACGGGTCATGATCGCCATGGCTTTGGCGTGCGACCCGTCGCTGCTCATTGCCGACGAGCCGACCACGGCTCTGGACGTTACCATTCAGGCCCAGATACTCGAACTTATGAAGGATCTAAAGGAACGCACCGGCACCGCCATCATGCTTATCACCCATGACCTGGGAGTTGTGGCCGAGATGGCAGACCGGGTGGCCGTCATGTATCTCGGAAAGATAATCGAAGAGGGGACGGCAGGCGACATTTTCCACCGCCCGCTCCACCCGTACACGCTGGGTCTTTTGAACTCCATCCCCAGGATGGACAGGGTTCAGCCACGCCTCCATGTGATCCCGGGTGTCGTGCCGAACCCGATGTTCATGCCAAAAGGCTGCCCATTCAACAATCGCTGCGACTACGCCACCGGCGAGTGCAGGGAGGATGAGCCCGAGACGTCCGAGGTCACCCGAACTCACAGAGTGAGCTGCTTTCATCCCGTCAGCGCAAAAGGCCAGGTGATATAGATGTCGGAATACCTAGTTGAAGTCCGCGACCTCAAGAAGCACTTTCCGGTGCGAGGAGGCGTTTTTTCAAAGGTTAGGGCCTGGGTCAAAGCCGTCGACGGGGTGTCCTTCGGCATCTGTCCCGGCGAGACACTGGGACTGGTCGGCGAGAGCGGCTGCGGGAAGACAACCACGGGAAGGTGTATCCTGAGACTCTTGGAGCCTACGGCCGGAGAAGTGGTCTTTGACGGGCAGGACATCCTGCAGTTCGACCGGAGGCAAATGCGCCGCCTCAGGAGGGAGATGCAGATCATCTTCCAGGACCCGTACGGCTCGCTTAACGCGAGGATGACCGTTGGCGACATAATTGGGGAAGCTTACACGGTACACGGCATTGCTAAAGGGAAAGAACGCGCCGAGAAGGTCAATGAACTCCTGGAAGTTGTCGGGCTAAGCCCTTATCACGCTAGGAGGTACCCCCACGAGTTCTCCGGCGGTCAGCGGCAGAGAATAGGCATCGCGCGGGCCCTGGCGCTGAAGCCCAAACTCATCATCTGCGATGAGCCTGTCTCGGCGCTGGATGTGTCGATTCAGAGCCAGATACTGAACCTGCTTGAAGACCTTCAAGAAGAGTTCGGGCTGACGTATCTGTTCATAGCCCACAACCTATCGGTGGTCCAGCATATATCCGATAGAGTGGGAGTCATGTACCTCGGGAACCTGGTGGAACTGGCCTCCAAGGACGTACTGTATTCGGCGCCCAAGCACCCTTACACAGTGGCGCTCTTGTCGGCCATCCCCGTACCTGACCCTGACGTGAGAAAGACAAAGATCTTGCTGGAAGGCGATGTGCCGAGCCCGCTCAATCCTCCTTCGGGCTGCACCTTCCATACAAGGTGCCCCAAGGCGACGGCTCACTGCAAGGAGTCTCGCCCGGAGTGGCGCGAGGTAACCCCGGGCCATTTCGTAGCCTGTCATCTGGCTTAGTAGAGAACGAGTCCACGGCGACCCGTCGGAGACAACCGGATTTGTGCGCCTCCGCCGCGAACAAGTATAATTGCGGAGAATAAGCGCCAAAGACAGGTGGTCTTCTTGGGTTCCCGTGGAACTTTCTATATTGAGACTTTCGGCTGCCAAATGAACGAGAGGGACTCGGAGACGATATCGGCCCTCTTGGCCCAAGAGGGAATGGAACCCTCAGATGATCCCGGAACGGCAGACGTGATTATCCTCAACACGTGCGCGGTCAGGGAATCGGCTGAAGCCAAGGTGTGGAGCCGGCTTGGGAAGCTGCACGCCATGAGGAGCGGCGATGAACCGGTGTTTGTGCTCGCCGGCTGCATGGCTCAGCTCCCGGACACGCTTCTCAGGCTGAAGCGGAGAGTGCCCTTTGTCAAGATAGTGAGCGGCCCCGGCAACATCCACAGGATCCCAGACCTCTTGCAGGAGGCGAGAGCCGACAGGAAGGCCGGTCTCCTGACGGCGGTCTCTCCGGCCAGGACGGGCGTCACCCGCGACGAGTCCACTCAGATCCTGCCCGAGGGGCTTCCGAGGAAGCAGATCCCCGGCGTCAGCGCTTTCGTGACGATAATGTACGGTTGCGACAACTTCTGCTCTTATTGCATAGTCCCTTACGTTAGGGGTCCCCAGGTATCCAGGCTTCCCGGAGACGTGATCGGTGAAGTCCGGGACCTAGCCCGGAGGGGCTACAAAGAGGTCACGCTCCTGGGGCAGAACGTCAACGCCTTCGGGCTTGACTTTGGCGGTGAGCGCCGGGAGACCGGCCCTTACGGTTTTGCCGCCCTTCTTAAGGACCTGGACCGCATCGAAGGGCTTCACCGGATCCGGTACTTCACGTCCCATCCCCGGGATTTCACCAAGGAGATGGTGGACGCCGTCCGCCAATGCGAAAAGGTGTGCGAGCACTTCCACTTGCCGCTCCAATCGGGGTCCGACAACATCCTCAAGGTGATGAACCGGGGCTACTCGAAGGACGAGTATCTGGACCTCGCGGGCCATATTCTGGACACCGTGCCGGATGCCTCGATCACCACCGACATCATTGTGGGTTTTCCGGGTGAGACCGAAGAAGATTTCCAGGAAACGCTCGACGTCGTCCGTCGAGTGAGGTTCGACGGGGCTTTTACGTTCATCTTCTCGCCGAGAAAGGGAACTGCGGCTGCGAAAATGAAGGGACAGGTCCCGAAAGAGGAGAAGTCACAGAGGCTGCAACGGCTCGTCGAGCTGCAGTCTGGGATAACGCTTGAGAGAAACACCGAAATGGTCGGCAAAGAGGTTGAGGTATTGATCGAGGAGCGGGATCCTAAGGATCCTGCGCTCTGGCGCGGAAGGACGCGGACCAACAAGATGGTGTTGGCGGAAGCCGGTCCAGGTGTCTCCCCCGTAGGCCGTATGGTGAATGTGGAAGTCCGCGAGGCCGGTGTGTGGTACCTTAAGGGGCCGGTTAGGGACTCGGAAGAGTTGAGGAGCCCATGAGAGAACCAACCCCCATGATGTCCCAATACAGAAGGCTGAAGGCACAGCACCCCGACGCCATCTTGTTCTTCAGGCTCGGGGACTTCTACGAGATGTTCTATGAGGACGCAGAGACGGGCTCGAGAGAACTGGGCATTACGCTGACCGGCAGGGTTGCAGGCCAGGGGAAGCGGGCGCCCATGTGCGGGGTACCCCACCATTCGGTTGACGACTACATAAAGGTGCTCATCGAGAAAGGCTACAAGGTCGCCATCTGCGATCAAATGGAGGATCCTGCCGAGGCCAAAGGCTTGGTGCGCCGCGAGGTTGTCCGGGTCATCACTCCAGGCACCTACTGGGAGGGAGCGGAATCGTCGGGCGCGTCGTACATCGCCTCGGTTTGGGTGGACGAGTCCGGACAAGCCCGAACAAGCTCATTGTGCGCCTGCGACTTATCAACGGGAGAAGTGCTCTTGGCCGAGTTTTCCCTGTCTCTGGAACACCATCCAGGTCCTCGCAAGCCCTATGCGGGCGGCTTTTCCGATCTCGTTGAGGAACTGGCGAAGCTACGGCCCAAGGAGTGCGTCTTTCAGGAAGGGGTCTCTCAGGAACTCAGGGAATCCATCGCCAGGGCCTGCCCGGGAGCGTTTCTGTCGGTGACCGCGCCGGTTTCGTCCGGCGATGATGACGCCATCTTGAGTGTGTATGGGCCAGGTCTTCCAGACCGTCTCCGGCAAGAAGAAAGACCGGCCGCCCTCCACGCGCTGCGCACGCTCCTGGGATACCTTAGGGAGACCCAGAAGATAGGCCTCCACCACCTGAAACCGCCCGTCTTCTATCTGGAGGGCGGATTCATGGAGATAGACCCATCCACGCGGCGGAACTTGGAACTGACCGAAAGGCTTCAGGGCGGAAGAGAAGGGTCTCTGGTGTGGGTGCTGGACCGCGCCTGCACTCCGATGGGGTCGCGCCTCATCAGGCAGTGGATAGAGCGCCCCTTGAGCGATGCGGCGCGTATCGCAGATCGACTGTCGGCCGTCGAAGTATTCCACAAGGACAGCGGGCTCCGGCTGGGGATAAGGAAGGCCTTGTCCCGGGTGAGGGACCTGGAACGGCTCATGACGAGGATAGCCTACGGGTCATGCAACGCCAGGGACTTGGTCGCCGTCGTAGGGTCTATGGAGTCCGTCCCCGAGATAGCCGAAATGCTCCAGAGAGAAGATTGCGCTGCCACACCCCTCGCCGGCCTGGCGTCCGGCCTGGACCCTGTGCCCGAAGTGGTCGACCTGGTAAGGCGCGCTATCGTGGACGAGCCTCCGGTCTCGACCACAGAAGGCGGCATTGTAAGGGAAGGCTATGACCCTGATATAGACTCACTTAGGGACCTCGCGCTCGGCGGAAAGAAGTGGGTTCTGGATTTTGAAACCCGCGAAAGGGAACGCACCGGCATAAAGTCACTCAAGGTAGGCTACAACCGGGTGTTTGGGTACTACATTGAGGTAACCCGGGCCAACCAGTCTCTGGTGCCCGACGACTACATAAGAAAGCAGACTCTGGCTTCTTCAGAGAGATACGTTACACCCGAACTCAGAGAGAAAGAAGCCGCCATACTGGGCGCAGAAGAAAAGCTCCGCAGGGAGGAGCAGCGGGTGTTCGGCGAGGTCCGCGATTTTACGGCTGCCCGGATGAAGAGAATCCAGAAGACTGCCAGAGCCATCGCCCAGATCGACGCCCTGGCATGCCTGGCTGAGATCGCTGTGGCAAACAACTACTCAAAGCCGGAGGTATCATCCGGAGGCGCCACCGTCATCAAAGGAGGGCGGCATCCTGTTATTGAGCAGGTGATACCGCCCGGGGCTTACGTGCCCAACGACCTCAAGATCGACGACGAGGAGCGCGTCCTGGTGATCACAGGCCCCAATATGGGTGGGAAGTCAACATACTGCAGGCAGGCGGCTCTCATCGTCATCATGGCTCAGATGGGTTCGTACGTACCCGCCAAACAGGCGACGATCGCTTGCGTGGACAAGGTTTTCGCCAGAGTGGGGGCATATGACGACCTGGTGCTCGGGCAGTCCACCTTCATGGTGGAGATGACCGAGGTCTCTCGCATCCTGAGCTCGGTTACCGAGCGAAGTCTGGTGATTCTCGACGAGATCGGGAGGGGCACCGGCACGTTTGACGGGCTGGCGGTCGCATGGGCCGTCGTCGAGTTCCTTTCGGGCGAACCCGGCTCGCCTGCCGGGCCCAGAGCGCTGGTGGCAACCCACTACCGTGAACTCACGCTCCTCTCTGACCTAAGGCCGTGTGTACGAAACTATTGCGTTTCCGTCAGAAGGTCGGGCCAAGAGATCGTGTTCCTGAGGAAAGTGACAAGAGGGGTCGCCGAAGGCAGTTTCGGGATTGACGTAGCAGCCATGGCGGGGCTTCCGCCCGAAGTAGTGGAACGGGCGCGCGAGATACTCTCGGGATTAGAGGCTGAAGCGCGGCGCGGTTCAAAGTGGCGGACAGGCATACTGGGACAAGTCGCGTCAAGGACCGCGTCGACCTCCCTGTATCTTCCCGGGCTTCCGGGGCAGGCGTCCTTGTTCGGTGCCACCGACGAGGTCGCGTGCGCCCAAGCGTTACCTCTTCAGGCCGCCACACTGGTTGAGGAGCTCAGCAGCCTCGAAGTAGACAGTATGAGCCCGCTTGAGGCTCTGCAGAAGCTTTACGAACTGAAGAAGAAGGCCGGGGGAGAGGAGCGATAGGTTTGGGACGCATCCAGCGGCTTGATCCGGTGGTCTCGAGCCAGATAGCTGCGGGCGAGGTCGTCGAACGTCCGGCGTCGGTCGTCAAGGAACTTATTGAGAACTCGTTGGACGCACTGGCTACAAGGATCATCGTGGAGTTCGAGGACGCGGGGCTATCACTCATCCGTGTCTCCGACAACGGGTCCGGAATGTCCCCTGAAGACGCCCCATTGTCTGTCGAACGCTTCGCCACCTCTAAACTGTCGTCCATCACGGACCTCACGCTCATTGCATCTTTGGGATTTAGAGGCGAAGCGCTGCCGTCCATTGCTTCCTGCTCGCGGCTACTGGTGGAGACAAAGGGAGAAGGCGCGGACAGCGGCCTTGAGGTTCTGGTAGAAGGCGGGGTTGTCGTCAAGACGGCGGAGAAGGGCCTCGCCCAGGGTACTACCGTCACCGTGCGGGACCTCTTCTTCAATACGCCCGCGCGCCTTCAGTTCGTCAGGTCTCGCTCCAGCGAAAAGCAGGCCATCGTGGATACCGTAATGCGCCTCTCCCTCGCCTGGCCCCACGTGGCTTTCGTGCTCAGGACGGGAGGCAAGACGGTGTTGTCGACATCCGGGCAAGGGCTCAAGAACGCCGTCATGGATGTCTTTGGGCCCGAGGTGGCTTCTTCGTTCTCTGAGGTTTCGTGGAGCGACGGCGACCTGTCGATCGAGGGCTTCACGTGCCGCCCCTCCGGTTACCGGAGACAGAGAGACAGGCAGATGTTCTCCGTAAACGGCCGCCCGGTGAAGGACCCGGTCCTAAGCCGGGCACTTGACAACGCATACGCCGGGCTTCTGCCCCCTAGAGCCTATCCGGCGGCAGTGCTGGACATCACGCTGCCCCCCGGGTCGGTGGACGTGAACGTCCATCCAACTAAATCTCAAGTCAAGTTCAAAGATGAGCAAGCGGTCAGGAGGGCCGTCAGGCGGGCCGTGGCGGGGGCGCTATCGGAAGGCGCCCTGACGGTGAGCGACGGGCATCATGGGGTGAGACCGGGCAACCGCATGGGCGGGCCCTATGTTGTGCCGCCGTCTTGGCGTCCGGGGAGCGTTCGCGACTCAGCACGCTCAGTGAGCGGCCCGCTGCCGGCGGCGAGAGACCTGGGCTTGGGGAGGCCCGCGGAGGGTGCCCCCGGCGCCGGCCAACAAAGCGGCAACTGGGAGTACCTGGGCTCTGTGGCCGATACGTATCTCATCGCGTCCACCGGTTCGTCGCTCTTGATTGTCGACAAGCACGCCCTCATGGAAAGCCTGGTCTATCGCGCCATGCAGAATGGGCAGAGCGGTTCCCAGGATCTCTTGATGGCGGAGATAATGAGGCTTGACCCCAAAGAGGCATCGATCTATGAGGATTTCCGGGAAGCCCTTGCCGGGACGGGCTTCCAAAGCAGGCCGGTTGGAGATAGAACCGTCATGGTGACTTCGGTACCTTTGGTGCTGGGAAAAGCCCTGCCGCCGGCGTCGCTCAAGGATGTCCTCGCCAAAATCGCGGTAGATGGGAAAAATCTCTCCGTCTCGCCTGAGAGAATGCTCGACGTTGCGCGGATAGAGACTGCCGCTTGCCACGCTTCGGTCAGAGCCCGCGAGCCGCTGGCGAGAGAAGAAGCCGTATCGCTGCTCGTATCCCTTGAGACCCAGCCTGAGGCTGCGACCTGCCCCCACGGGCGCCCGGTAGCCAGGGAACTCACACTTAAGGAATTGGGAGAATACTTTGGCAGATCTTCCCACGCCGGCAGGGCGCGGGTATAATTCTAAAGGCGAAGAACGCTCGGGGGGTTGATGTAGGTCACTTGGATAAGCTGATAGTCATCGTTGGCCCCACCGCGACGGGGAAAACACGCCTCGCGTTGGATCTTGGGCACGACTACCCTCTCGAGGTCATCTCGGCAGACTCAATGCAGGTGTACCGCTTCATGGACATCGGCACCGCGAAGGTTACGCCGGAGGAAATGGCCCGTGTCAGGCATCATCTCATAAGCATCAAGGACCCAGACGAGCCTTGGAGCGTGCAGGAGTTCAGGGAGAGAGCCGCGCGCGCCATAGACGAGATCATTGAGAGGAACAATATCCCTTGCGTTGTCGGGGGAACCGGGCTATACGTAAGGGCCCTCCTCTACGACTACCCCCTTAGGGACGCTCCTCCGGACCCCGAGTTCCGGAGGGCCATGCGGGAGTTCGCCGAGAAGGAGGGCAACCAGGCGCTTCACGCCCTTCTCAAAGACAGAGATCCTGAATCCTGGGAGACGCTTCACCCAAACGACCTGAAACGCGTCATCAGGGCGTTGGAGTATTACAGGACCACAGGCAGGCCCATATCGGCGAGGCGGCTCAAGAATCCCGGCTCGCCTTACGATCCCCTGCGCCTCGCGCTTCGCTGGGATCGTCAAGACTTGGGAGTGAGGATCGATAATAGAGTTGAAGAGCAGTTCCGGCAAGGATTCGTGGAAGAAGTCGCTCGTCTCCGGAGTCTCGGATATGACCACACGATTCCCAGCATGCAAGGGCTGGGGTATAAGGAGATCGGCTACTATCTGGACGGGCTCTTAACCCTTCAAGAAACTAAGGAACTGGTGAAGCGCAACACTAGGAGGCTGGCCAAGAGACAATTGACTTGGCTTTCCAGGGAGGAAGGAATAATATGGTTGGAGGCAGGCCAGCATAGGGATTGGAACGAGACCGTGCGGAAAGCTTCCGGACTGGTCCGAGAGCATTTGACGACCTAGAGAGAGTCGGCATTATAGTGGAGAGAGCTGGAGGGGACGAGAGTGACCGCAAAGAACCCGGTGAACCTTCAGGATGCTTTTTTGAACCAGGTGAGAAAAGAAAGCATCCAGACAACAGTGTACCTCATTAACGGATTCCAGCTTAAGGGCACGGTCAAGGGGTTTGACAACTTCACCGTCGTGCTTGAGAGCGACGGGAGGCAGATGCTCATATATAAACACGCAGTGTCCACCATAACGCCGGCCAGACCAGTGAACACCGGTCCGCAGGAGCAGAAGGCTGAATAGCCAGTTTAGTATGCAAGTTACATAGGGTGGGCAAACTTCCCGGTGTTGGTGAGAGTTCGGCGCTGGGAGGTGATACACGTGGCTCGCGATCCGGTGTGCGGGATGAACGTCAGAGACGACAACCGCAACAACCTGCGGTCGGAATTCAGAGGCCGGAACTATTACTTCTGCTCCGACAAGTGCCGTCAGGAATTCGACCAGAATCCCAACAACTTCACGCGCGACGACGACCGCAGGCTCGACAACAGGGATGACAGGGACAACCGTAACGATGTTCGCAACCGAGACAGGAACATGAGGAACGACAGGCCTCGCTAGCGACGTAGGCAAATGAGCGTCGGAATACCGCCCCAATGAAGGGCGGTTTTCCTTTTCCTCGCGTATACTGTTGGGCCGCTAGAAATGTTCAACGGGGGGCGCTCCATTGGGTCAAAACATGGTGAGGGTGGGGAGGACCCCTTACTTACGTGTGGTGCCGCAGAAAGAGACTTTCAACCTGGATAGTCTCCCGCGGAACCCGAAGCTTCCGGGCGAAGGCGCGCTGGAAGAACTCAGGTCCTTGGTGGGGCTGGAGAAGGTCAAAGACCTGATCTTCGAAGTGTACGCGTTCGCCGAGGTCCAGAAGAAGCGGGAGAGAGCGGGGCTTGCCAATGAAAAGGTTGTCCTTCACATGATATTTAGAGGCAACCCCGGGACAGGCAAGACCACCATAGCAAGGATCCTGGGAAGGCTCCTGCGCGACGCGGGGATTCTAGAGAAGGGCCACGTGGTGGAAGTTGAGCGGGCCGACCTGGTCGGCGAGTATATCGGGCATACGGCCCACAGGACACGAGAGCAGATAAGGAAGGCTCAAGGCGGTATCCTGTTCATCGACGAAGCCTATTCGCTGTGTCGGGGAGGCGAAAAGGATTTCGGAAAAGAATGCGTAGACTGCATCGTCAAGGGCATGGAGGATAACGCCAAGGAGACGGTGTTCATCCTTGCGGGTTACCCTTCTGAAATGGAGCAGTTCCTAAGGTCAAATCCGGGGCTTCGGTCACGCTTTCCCATCCATTTGGACTTTCCCGATTACAGCGTCGATGAGCTCACCCGGATCGCCGAGATGATGCTCAGAAAGAGGGAGTACCGCCTCTCGGCCGACGCCGCGTCTCTCCTGGAGGCTATTGTCCGTGAGAAGAAAGCTCAGGAGGTGACGCCCTCCAACGCCCGGATGGTCAGAAACCTCATCGAGAAAGCCATACGGAGACAGGCAGTGAGGCTCATTAGAGACAAAGCGTTCACGAGGCAGGATCTCATGATGCTCACCGCGCGGGAGCTTATTGAAGCCTCCAGCACTCTGGTATAATTGGTCTTGCTTTGAGATAATTCGTGCCGCCTGGAGGATAGATTGCCAAGAACGCCTATTGAAATTCACGACAGCGCCCCTCTAAAGGCCGTGCTTGTGGGCATCCATGACACGAGCGCCAGAACGTCTACTCCCGAGACCGGGATTTCCTGGAAAGAATCCATGAGGGAGCTCGCCCGCTTGGCGGAGACGTTGGACTACGAAGTGGTCGCCGAACTGACGCAGGAACGAGAAGCACCCGATCCTCTGACATATGTGGGAAAAGGCAAAGCCCGGGAACTCCTTGAACTGGTAGAGAGGGAGGGCGCCGCCTGCGCTATCGTAGACGGCCGCTTGACTCCGACCCAACTCCGGAACCTGGAAAGCCTCTCGGGTGTTTTTGTCATGGACCGGACCGACCTCATCCTGAGGATCTTCGCCGCGCGGGCAAGCACCGCCGAGGGAAAGATTCAAGTTGAAATGGCCGCGGCCAGGCACGCCCTAGGCCGTTTAAGCGGCATTGGAGTCGAGATGTCCAACCCGGGAGCGGGGATCGGCACACGTGGTCCCGGAGAAACCAAGATCGAGATGGACCGCAGGGTACTCCGGAGCCGGATAGCCGGTTTGAACAGGGAACTGAAGAGGGTCGCCAAGATCCGGGCCGAACAGACCAAGAAGCGCAGGCAATCGGGCATCCCTATCGTATCGCTTGTCGGATACACGAATGCAGGGAAATCCACTCTCTTTAACGCCCTGACCGGCGACCAGGCTTACGCCGACGACAAGCTGTTCGCGACTTTGGACCCTTGGACGCGGAGGTGGGAGTTGCCTGGCGGCCAGGTGGTGCTGCTTGTCGATACCGTCGGCTTCATACAGGGGCTCCCCCACGAACTCATCGCGGCCTTTAGGGCTACCCTTGAGGAGTCGGTAGACTCAGACCTGTTGATCCATGTGGTAGACGCGTCAAACCCGGCGTGGCCGCAACAGATGGCCACGGTGGACGGCGTCTTGTCTGACTTAGGGGTAGACAAGAGACCCAAAGTATTGTGCTTCAACAAGAAAGACCGCGTGTTCCGGGATGACCTGGACTCGATGCTCCGCCTCCACGCGGGCAGCGTGGCGATATCGGCGGTTTTCGAAGAGGGACTGGATGACCTCATCCAAGCCACCATTCAGGGGTTGTCGGCAAAGAGAGTGACGGTGTTGTGGCGAATCCCCTACTCTAAGTGGGACTTGGTTTTCGAGATAAAGAGGGCGGGGACCGTCCGAGATGAGGTCCACGACGACGAGGGAGCGCTCCTCAAAGTGGAGCTCCTGCCCGAAGACGCGGAGAGACTTTCAAGGAAACTGGGGACAAACAGGCAATGACCGCAAGCGACGTCCTGGCTAAAGCTTATTTGGAAAGCAGGGAAGAGGTGCTGCCCGTCTGGGCCAAGATCGATGAGACGGTCATGGCCAACCATGAGAGGGTGCTGGATTCGTTCATCTCCGAACGCGTCGCCCTTCACCATATGTCCGGCACGACAGGATATGGCTACGGTGACGCCGGCAGGGACACTTTGGACAGGCTCTATGCCAGGGTTTTTGGGGCTCAGGACGGGCTTGTGCGGCCCCATTGGGCCTCGGGCACACATGCTCTGAAAACGGCTCTATTTGCGCTTCTAAGGCCCGGAGACGACGTTTTGGCCGTTACCGGGCCATCCTATGACACACTGGCTCCGGTGACGGGAGAGGGCGGCCTCAAGGGTTTCGGCATAACTTATCGCGAGACAGACTGCCTTTCTCTGTATGAAGAGGGCCGGATCGACATGGACGCGGTAGAAGCGGATCTCTCCTCGAAGATCCGGAGTGAAACGAGGGTCCTTTACATCCAGCGCTCACGGGGCTATTCCGCCAGAAAGAGCATATCCGTCTCATCGCTCCTGGAATTCATGGGACTCGTAAAGCGGAGATGGCCGGGCCTTTGGACTATGGTGGACAACTGCTACTGCGAGTTCACCGGACAGGTAGAACCTCCTATGCTGGGAGTCTCCCTGACGGTAGGATCGCTTATTAAGAATCCGGGAGGGGGACTCGCGCCCACAGGCGCCTATGCGGTGGGCGAGTCCGAGGCGGTCGCCAGGGTCGCCGAGAGCTTGTACGCGCCGGGATTGGGGAGCGAGGCCGGGAGCTGGGCGGCGGGATATCGTGACTTATATCAAGGGTTCTTCCTGGCTCCGAAGGTTGTAGGCGAGTGTCTCAAGGGCATCGCGTTCGCCGCTTCATTTCTCGGCCGGTTGGGCTTCAAGGTCGATCCCGGGCCGCTGGAGGAACGTTCTGACATCGTGCAGGCGGTGACTCTCGGTTCGCCGGAGAAACTCAAGGCTTTCGCCGCGGCCATACAGGCTTCATCGCCCGTGGATTCTTTCGCTACACCCGAGCCGTGGGACATGCCCGGTTATGGGAGACAGATAATCATGGCTGCAGGGACATTTGTCCAGGGGTCGTCGATTGAACTGTCGTGCGATGCCCCTTTCACGGAACCGTACACGGCTTACCTTCAGGGCGGGCTCACCAAAGAACACGTAATGCTGGCGGTCCGAAGGGCCGCGTCAAAGGTGCTGGGCGTCTAAACCCGTCTCAGCGAACGCTACGGTAGAGGCCGACCACTTTGCCGACCACGCGGACGTCCTTGGATACGATGGGTGCCAGACGGGAGTTCCTCGGCTGGAGCCTCACGGCGTCCTTCTCCCTGTAGAACGACTTCACGGTAGCTTCATCGCCCAGCAGCGCGACCACGATGTCACCGTTGTCGGCGTGCTCCTGCTGCCTGACCAAGACATAGTCTCCGTCGAATATGCCTGCTTCTATCATGCTGTCGCCCTGGACCCTGAGTAGAAAGACGTTCTCGGCCTTGACGAAAGCCCTAGGGAAGGGCACCATGTCTTCTATGTTCTCAACGGCGAGGACGGGAGTGCCCGCCCGAACCATACCGACCAGTGGGACCATGATAACCTGTTCGCCTGCTCGCTTGAGAGGCGCCTCGGTGAGATTGAACGCCCTAGACTTCTGCGCTGCCCTCTTGAGAAAACCCTTTCGCTCCAGATTTCGGAGGTGGGTATGGACCGTGGCCGTGGACTTGAGCCCAAGTCTAGCGCCCAGTTCACGTACGGAAGGAGGATATCCGTGCTCGCGGATGCTCTCCCTGATAACCTCAAGGACCCTAGCCTGCTGTTCGGTAAGACTCGCCATGGAATGCCCTCCTTGTCTCTTCCGGCCTCGAACAAAAGTTTAGCATGATCTCCCAGCAAACGCAAACGCCAGTTTGGGGGTAAGAGGACCGGCTTTGATACATACAAGGGTTCGCTGAGGGTACGCTATGCCCGAGGTGAAAGGAGGGATTCGATGAAAGACGAACACCCTGTGGAAGACCTCGGGCCAAGAGACGAGAAGCGGCCGCCCCGCCGGGGCAATTACCGGCTGGAGACGCCCTTCTACGAAGACGAATTTGATCCTTACTTCGTCGATCAGATCGACGCCCCGACTTCCGAAGACAGTGACCGGGTGGAAGACCCGGAAGAAGATTGGTATTGGCGGGAACCCGAGAACTACTGGCTCGAGGAGGGCATGTGGCCCTGGCCTGAGCCGGGTCCCAAGGGGAAGTCCGACAGACGGCCGCCCCCTTTGAGAGAGCCCTAGGCATATCCGCTTTCCAAGCAAAGCACATATTGCCCTCAAGAGAGGGCCTTTTCGTTCCCGCACATAACAGTCGTCCTCCTCATAGATTGGATGGAATAAGCGATTCCCGGAAGATTTGGAGGGGGATATTATGGCGGACCAGGAGGTCGTTCAGGCCACTACCTACATCTGGATGCGCAACCGGGAGCTCTCGCCCCTGTACGAAAGACTCTTGGTGCTGGGCGTTTCTTCTGAGTGTCTGGATCTCATACGCGATCTTGTCGACCTGCACAGGAAGCAGAGGGACGACTGTCACGAACTCCTCGCCTGCGTAGGCTGCCAGATTCCCGGCGAGTTCAGTGAAATCCGGTTCTCCGATGACCTCAACGATATATTGCCTATTCTCTGGTCCAGAGAGAACGAGGCGATGGAAATGGGATGGATGCGGGCCGACCGTCTCATCCGTGATGAGGGGGGAAGGACCGTCATCATCCGCGGGACCGGTCGTCAGGACAGGAAGATGAGGCTCCTTAGGGAGATCGCCCGGAAATGCAAGATTACGCTGGTTCTCGAACCCAGGCACCCCCATAGGCCCGATGATCACCGGCCCATGCCGCCGGATGATAAGGAGAGGCCGCCGGTGGCGGGGACTATAGAGTACGTAGTCCAGCCGGGCGACACTATGTTCCTCATAGCCAAGCGCTACGGGGTGTCACTGGACGCGCTGATCAAGGCTAATCCTCAGATCAGGAACCCGGAGATGATTTTCCCCGGTGAAGTGATCCACATCCCGACGGGTCACAGGCCCCATATGGCCCCGCCCCAGTTGACACCGGTGTCTCCCGGCACCGGCGGCAGCGGCGCCGCCAGGAGGTACGTTGTCATGGAAGGCGAGACCATCGAGGACGTCGCCCGGAAGTTCGGGATGAACGTCGGAGAGCTCACTGCGTTCAACCCGCAGCTCTCGCCGCCTTACACGCTGACTTCGGGCCAGGTCATCTTCATCCCGGCTCCGGGTGCGGTAGGCTAGGAGCGGGAGAGACAAACGACCATCGAAAGACTGCCGCCCGGTCCCCCTGCGAAACGCGGGAGGCCTGCCGGGCGGCACCGGTCATTGGGCCCAAAGGTCCGGCATTCAAGGACTCGTGTCACTTTATGATCCGCCGGCCTCCCAGATATGCCCTATCAAGGGTTTCCGAGTAGTTGGAGTGGGCAGGATCGAAACTCAGGATCGTGATCCCGGTCTGGCCGCCCGACTGGATGTACTGGGAATCGCCGATATATATCCCTACATGGGAGGGACCCTTCCTGTAGGTCTCGAAGAAGACCAAGTCTCCGGGCCGGAGGTCCGCTCTGTCGGCGACCACTTCACCCTGCTCGTACTGCATATCCGCATCTCGTCTTATGGAGTAACCGTTCATCTTCATGGCGAACTGAGTTAGCCCCGAGCAATCGAAACCGTAAGCCGTGGTGCCGCCCCACAGGTAGGGAAGACCCAGATACTGCTTGGCCGTGTCTATTACCCCTTCGGCGCCCTTTCGTTCACCGAAGACGGCGTCCATGCTTTCATATGCTTGCGTTTTGGACGCCTCTATCCACCCTTCGGGACCGCCGGGGACCCTTACCTGGACCCAATCGCCCTCTTCTCCGACGAGAGGAAGGACGCTTCCCTGAACCAGCGCCTGGATGAAAAGGGAGTCGCCGCCCGGCTCGCGGAGCACCGATGCCGTCTTCGCCGTGACGAGGGCCACGCGGCTCTTCTTCATGGCCTCTACTTCCTCCCGGCTCACCAGGTGCACCGACTCAGGCCCGACCCAGCCGAGATAGCCGTCGTCCATCTGGCCCAAGAACCATCCATCATTTTCTTTGAGGAGCTTCAGGATATCGCCCATCCTGGCTTGGGTAACCGTGTGGGAACCGCCCGAGCTCCTGGGACCGTCTCCCAGATTCACAACGGGGACTTTGACGACGCCAAAAACCTTTTCTCCCATGGACGGGGGAGGGAGGACTCGAAGCTCGTCTACCACGGTTATCCCCGGGATCTGGGCCACCATGTCAAGAAGGCCTTTCTTGAGAGACTCGTCTGACGTATCGCCTCTCAGCGTTACTGTGCCTTGGGATACGGAATCCTGGGCCTTGAAAATGGTTTCCCGACTGTCCAAATCCAAAGACTCTAGGTAGTCCGCGATTATCTTGTCAACCTTGATGCCTATCTCCACATCGGTAAGGGCAGGTTCAGGCGGGCTTTCTTCGGGTTCACGGGCGCAGGCGCCCACAAGGGCGGCAGCAAAGAACGCCGCCGCAAGGACCATGAACGCGACTCTCCTATGTGGCATGACTAACCAGCTCCTCCTTGGGCTGTACAAGCGCCCGACTATAGGCCCATAATATTCATGTCTTACTATTAAAGCCGGGGAGGTCGCCGTCACGTGACTCGCTTCCAGACATTCGCTCAAGGCCTGGCTCTCACGACCGTTGCCTCTTTGGCGTCTTTGGCCCTAACCTTCTGGGGCTTCAAGAGGACGTATTACCTGGCGGTACTGATCCCCGTATTCATGGCCTTTTACGTACTTCTGGCTTGGCTCGTCTACCTCCGGAAAACCTCCTTCTTGGGTTTTGGGGCTCGGACCGCCGAGACGGGCACGGATATCAGCGAAGACAAGATATCCGGAGCCGAGCTCCTCGGCCGGCGCGATCCCACCGGTCTCCTACCAAGAAGGCCGAACCTTCCGGACAGCCGTTTCGAGGGATTCCTGAAAAACCCCATTCCGGCTCTCCTTTGGTCGGCCTTCCAGTTGGCCGTATTGGCCACGGTCTTGTACAGATTCTTCGGCGTCGGCGCCAGTTATCACCGGTGACCGTAGCCGGTGATAACTGGCTGTAACCTACCTGTAACGTGCCTGTAACCCTGATCTCTCAGCGGGTACCTAGTCGATCATGGTTTCGTACTGGCTGAGCTCAACGTTGTTGCCCATAACGAAATGCCCCGGCTTGATCTCCACCCACTTAGGTTTGTCTTTGGAGTAGTCGTGGCAACTGGGGTCATACACCAGCACCCTTTTTTCTCTCTCAATCCTTGGGTCAGGAGTGGGGATGGCCGACAGGAGAGCCCTGGTATATGGGTGAAGCGGGTTCTTGAAGAGCTCTTCGGTTTCGGCCAGCTCCACTATCTGCCCTTTGTGGATGACGGCCACGCGATCGGCGATGAACCGGACCACTGACAGGTCGTGAGAGATGAACATGTAGGTAAGGCCTTTGTCCTTCTGCAACGCGGAAAGAAGGTTCAACACCTGAGCCCTGATGGAAACGTCCAGCGACGATATGGGTTCGTCGGCGATGATGAACTCAGGTTCCATGATGAGGGCCCTGGCGACTCCGATACGCTGCCTCTGGCCGCCTGAGAACTCATGTGGGAAGCGGGACGCGAACTCGGGAAGAAGGCCCACTTCCAGAAGAGCCTTTTCAACCTTCGCCCTGCGGTCGTCCTCATCCTTGTATTTCTTGGTGTTGTAGAGGCCCTCGGACACGATGTAGTCGACCTTTGCCCTCTCATTGAGAGAGGCCATGGGATCCTGGAATATCATCTGGATCTTCTGGGTCACCATCCGGTCGACTTCCTTGGAGATCACTCCGTTTATCTTCTGCCCGCGGAACTTGATGACGCCCGCTGCCGTCTCGTTGATCCTCACTATCGCACGACCAATGGTTGTCTTTCCCGATCCGGTCTCGCCCACCAACCCAAAGGTCTCGCCCTTGTAGATCTGAAAGGAGACGTCTCGTACGGCGACAAAGGGCCTGCGGCCGCGGACTTTGAACTCGACCCGCAGGTTTTGAACATCAACTAGGACTTCTCTCTCTTCGGTTATCATGTCGCATACCTCGCGTATTTCGCTTTCATGGCCTTGATTGCCTCAGGCGGCTCGACTTTGGGAGCGCGGGGATCCAGAAGCCACGTGCGCGCGATGTGAGTAGGAGAGACCCTGAAGTAGGGAGGCCGGTGGACAAAGTCTATCTTCAAAGCCCGTGGGTTTCTGGGCGCGAAAGCGTCTCCCTTGATCTCCGTGAACAGGTTCGGAGGCGTTCCGGAGATCGAGTAGAGAGGCTGCCCCTTGATACCTAGCTGCGGCAGAGAGGATAGAAGCGCCCACGTATAAGGATGACGCGCGTCATAGAAGATCTCCTCTGCGGTTCCGTACTCGATGATGTCTCCCGCGTACATTACGGCCACGTGTTCGGCCACGTTGGCGACCACACCCAGGTCGTGGGTGATATAGACGATAGTCAGATTGAGCTCCTTCTGGAGTTTCCGAATAAGCTCCAGGATCTGAGCCTGAATCGTCACGTCCAGAGCAGTGGTAGGCTCGTCGCAGATGAGTATCCGCGGATTACACGCCACGGCTATGGCGATGACGACCCTCTGCCTCATCCCTCCGGAAAACTCGTGGGGGTACTGGCCGTACCTCATGGAAGGGTTATCTATACCCACCTGACCGAGTATTTCGATGGTCCTATTCTTGGCGTCCTCGCCCCGGAGACCCTGGTGCATCTCAAGTACCTCGCGTATCTGCATGCCCACGGTCCGGAGGGGGTTGAGCGCGGTCATGGGATCCTGGAAGATCATGGCGATCTTCTTACCCCTCACCTTTAGCCACTCTTTCTCGGTCTTGAGCTTGGCCAGGTCCTGTCCCTCGAACATGATGGTACCCGAATCCACCCAGCCGTTGGCGTCAAGCATGCCCAGGAAGGTCTTGGTGAACACGCTCTTCCCGGAACCCGATTCCCCCACGATAGCCATGGTCTGACCCTCGTAAAGGTCAAGGGAGGCCTGGCGAATCGCGGTCAGGATCTGGCCCCTCAAACTGAACTTC
This sequence comes from Candidatus Fermentithermobacillaceae bacterium, assembly GCA_012841375.1. Classification (GTDB taxonomy): domain Bacteria; phylum Bacillota; class Sulfobacillia; order Fermentithermobacillales; family Fermentithermobacillaceae; genus UBA3951. The sequence goes on along the minus strand of DUUV01000028.1, from coordinate 91,402 downwards.
ACTACTACGTCTTTCGCAGACAAGATGGGTTTACTCATCGCTTCCGCCTCCTAGTAGTGATTACGAGGATCGGCAGCGTCAGAAAAAGCGTTGCCCATCACGTAGAATGATATCGTTATGATAGACAGTACCACCGCGGGGAAGACCAGCTGGTACCTGAGGCTTGGCGACATGATGATTCGCCGGCCTTCATTGACAAGGTTCCCCAGAGACGGCGTATTGACCGGAAGCCCCAGTCCGATGTACGTGAGGAACACTTCCCACCCGATGGTGCCGGGAATCGACAACGCGATACGCAGCACGATGACCGATACCAGATAGGGGAGGAGGTTCCGCATGATGATTCGGGACGTGGGAGTTCCCAAACAGCGCGACGCCAGGTTATACTCGCGGTCGCGGATGATGACTATCTGATTTCGCACGAAACGCGCCATCCCAAGCCAGCCTGTAGCGCACATGGCCAGTATCATGGTCTTGAAACTCGGGCGCATGATGTAGGCTAGGAGCGTCATGACGATGGTAGTCGGGATGTTGTGGATGATGTTGTAGATCTCGGTGATGAGTGCGTCAAGCTGCCTCACGTATCCCCAGAGGGCTCCAAAAAGTATCCCAAAGCCCACTTCCCATATCCCCACGATGAGCGCGATCAGGAGGGAGGTTCTGGTCCCCGCCCAAATCCGCGACCAGAGGTCCTGGCCGATGGAATTGGTGCCGAACCAGTGCTCAGAGTTGGGAGCCTGGTTCATAAGCTGCCGGCCCGTGTTCGGGTCGATGTACACCTTGGTTGGGTCCTTCTGATTGGGCAGGTAGGGCTGGATGAAAGTGAACGCCAGAAGCGCAATCATCGCGCAGAGGGCTATTACCGCCGTCTTGTTCTTGAGGAACATCCGTATGGTAGAGCCCCAATATGAATAGTCGGAGTAGCCTATCCGTTCCCCGGCTTCCTCATCAAACCGAGCGAACTCGAACAGGGAGCGGTCTTCGATTGCCTGCAGCGTTTGTTCTTCTTTGGCGCCCATTACCTTGCTCCCCCTCCTCTGGCAAGCTTGATGCGGGGATCGAAGATGGCCATGGCTACATCCCCAAGAAACAGGCCGACTATGCCCAGGGTGGAAAATATGAGGACCAGCGCCTGAACCAGTGTGTTATCCTGGCGCTGGATAGCGTCCACAAGTAGGCCTCCCATCCCGGGGATAGAGTAGAGCGATTCGATGTAGATTGACCCTGAGATCGTAAAGAGCACGGACGCAGGCAGGTACTGGGCCATAGGGACAAACGCGTTTCTCATGACGTGCTTCACCATGATGGCCGTACCTGACATCCCCTTAGCTCGAGCCAGCCTGATGTAGTCCTTGTTAAGCTCATCCACCATGTAGCGCCGCATCCACATGGCGTAGCCGGCGATTCCGCCTAGAGACATTGATACTGCCGGCAAGATCCAGCTAATCGGTCTTCCCCTGTCAAAGAGAATGGGAAGACCCACGGTCTTTGAGATGTAGAGCTGGATGAAGATGAGGTAAACAGCAGCCGGCACGGCGTTTATGAACACGATATAACCGGTGAATATCCTGTCAACCCACTTGCCCTTATACCGGGCTTGGGAAACACCCATAGCGAGACCGGCCACGAGCGATATGCTCATGGCTGCAAGACCGAATCTCACAGAGTAGGGTATTTTGCTTTTGAGGATGACGGCGATGTCGACCTTGGGTCGATAGACTATCGACTTGCCCAAGTCCCACCTTAGGAGACTGGCATAGAAGGTCCGGAGCTGAACGTACCACGGATCAAGAAGGCCAAGGCTCCTCAAAATGTTCTCCCGTTGCTCGGGAGTGAGTTTATCGTAGTTCTCCTCGAAGTAGCCTTCGGCAGGGAGGAGACGCATCAGCAGAAAGACCACCGTAATGACGATGAATACGGTAACCGCCGATTGCCACAACCGCTTCAGAGTATATCTCAGCATTGTTCCACGCAGCCTCTCGCGTAGGTTTCCAGGAGAGAGAAGACCGCCCTTGCGGGTGGTCTTCTCTCTGCACCTAGCATGGTTAACTTATTGCCCCTGCGCGGCAAGAGCCGCAGCGCGATCCGCCTGCCACTTGGCATAGGCCTGGTTCCACTGTTCCATATTCATGGGCTTCTCCATGATGATCTGGCCCTTCCACTTGTACATGTCCATGCCGAAGGAGGCGTAAGGAGCGGTGAAGGGCTCTACCTTGGTCGCGGAGTAACCACCGCCGCCCAAGCCGTAGGGGATTATGAAGGCTTCCTCTATGAGCCAAGCCTCGGCGATGGCGAACAGCTCAAAGCGCTTCTCGAGGTCGGTGACCTCGGCCTTGGCTGCCTCGACCAGGTTCTGATAGTGGCACAGACCGTTGGGGTCGTCGTACCCTATGGCCTTCTCAGGCCAGTTGTAGTTCATCTTCGCCGGAGGATAGAACGGATCGGCGTAGGTCTCAGGATCGCAGTAGTCAGGACCCCAGTTGCACTCCAGGAACGCATAGTTTCCTGTCCGCCTGTTGGCAAGGAAGTTGGTGCCGGGCATTCCGACCGGGATGATGTCGATGTAATCCTCTCCCAGAAGGCCTTCAAGCTGCTGCTCGACAACAACGCACCTGCTGGTCCATTCGGAACCGGAGGCGTTGTAGGGCATCATGACCTTGACTGGGAACTTGGCCTTGCCCGCGAGCTCTTCCTTGGCCTTGTCGCGATACTGTTTGGCCAACTCCGGATCGAAGCTGTCCCTATCTACGATATCCTTCAAAGGACCGTACTGGGTGAAGTCTTTACCGCCGTAGGACACGAAGTTCTTCGGAGTCACCGTGTTGGTGATCTTGTTCTGCGGGTTGAAAGGCTCCGCGGTGAGCATCGCGGAAATCCGGTCCAAACCGTGGAACAAAGACTTCCGGAAGTTCTTGTTGTTCACGACTATCTTCCAGTTGTCCGGCTCGTACTCAGCGTCGAACTGGGGGTCAAAGTTGAACGCGTAGAAGTAGCTGTACGTGCTGGGAAGGTTGGGTGTAACCATGTCCTTCCTTTCCGGATCGTTCAGCCAGTCGTTGAGGATGGTGGTCGAGATACCGGTACCGCTGATCTCACCCTGTAGGAACAGGTCGGGACCGAGGGTAGAGGCTTCCTTGTTGTACCGGTAGTTCATCTGCTTGATATGGATATTGTCTTTATCCCAGTACAGCTCGTTCTTCACCATCGTCCGGTAGTCCTGGGGCACCCACTCGGCGATACGGTAGGCACCGTTGTAGAGGATCTTGGTGTGGTCGGTTCCAAAGTCCTCTCCGACCTCTTCCAGGAACTGCCCGTTCACCGGCAGGAACGAAACATAGGTGAGCATGGTGAGGAAGTAGGGGATCGGCCTGTTCAGCGTGTACTCGAGAGTGTACTTGTCAAGCGCCTTGATGCCGACTTGCTCCCAGTCGGTGATCTCACCATTGTAGTACTCCTTGCCGTTCTTTACCGCCTCATAGACTACGTTGGCGTTCTTGGAGGCGTTGGCCGGGTTGAAGCCGTACTTGTGGGCGTCCACCCAGTCCTGGGCGACGACTTCGGCGTACTCCTGACCGTCATAGGTCACCCACTTGACGCCAGGTCTGATCTTGAAGGTCCAGACCAGGCCGTCATCGCTGACAGTCCAGCTTTCCGCCAGGGCGGGCTGGATAATGCCTAAATTGTTGTGCTCGACCAGCCCGTCAACACAGTTGGTGGCCACTCCGAACTCCAGAGTTGTGCTGGTCACGAGATAGTTGATGCTGGTGAGCTCGCTGGAGTAGACGGCGTTGTAGTCCTCAGACTCCCTTAAGGTGCTCACCGGCGGCGGCGGCTCCGGCTTGGTGCAAGCGGCAAAGCCGACTGCCATAGCCAAGAGCAGAAGCGACGCAAGAACCTTCTTCATGCTTACCCTCCTCGTTTTTCAGTAAAGAGACTTGTGTCGCGGAACTAGGGGGAGGATGACGTCGGATATCCTCTCAGAATCACCCCCGTCCATCTCACAGGCAGACCGACAAACCATTGCGAAAACAGTCTGAGACCCGTCTCTCGGATCCGTTTCCAGCACAAAACCGCTATTCCACGCTTACAATTGGAATTCCTCTCGCTTATAGGATAATTTTGGCCTTATGCTGGTTGTTCATCACACTACTCCCAGTTATAAAACTGTTTTGCTTTCCCTCATCAAAGATGAGTAACTTTACGCAAGATGCCTGAAGATTGAGGAGTGAGCACCGAGGAGTGCGAGGAGTGTACATACATAAGGATGTAAGGATGAACCGGGGTGTGCATACGGGGCTCTGTTCAGGTCCACATGATGAAGAAGAATCAAGCGGAGGCGTAGTCGGGCTTCCGTTTTGATACGGGATCATCTCGATTATGTGTGCTCTCGTATTCGACCGGATTTACGGCTCGCAAAAGGGCCGGACGTGATCTCCCGTGTCAGGGGGCCGGTTCGGTGGGGAGGGCGCGCGCTTCTATCACCAAAGCCTGCGATCCCTATAACGTCCTATAATATTTATTATGTTAACTTAGATCTTCCTGGGTTATCGCAGAGTGTTGAGGTCCAGGGCATATTCAGAGCCGCTCTCCCGCCATTCTCCATATGTGTTCCAATATCCGTGGGCAGTTTCAACGAATCCCAGATACTCGAACAACCTTCTGCTCGCGAGGTTCGAATCGTGAATATGTGCATGGAGTTTCGCGATGCCCAATCCGAGCGCCGCGTCGACGCACCTCCGGACCAATCTTGTCCCTATGCCGCGGCGGCGCATTCCGGGCATGACTTCGAGGCCTTCAATAAACCATCTACCGTCAAGATAAGGCGTCTTCCAGAGCCGGCACACGCCGACGACTGAGTGACTGACGTTCTCCGGCTTTCGCAAGATGGCAGCGACCGTGAGCTTGCTTCCCGGGATATCTTCTGAAAACCACTCTTCCCAGAACCGCTTGTGATCGACGGTTCGGTCGGGTTGTGAGGCGGCCAGGCACCAAGCAAGAGCCTCAACTGCAGGAGGTGTTACCTGACGCGCCGTTATCTCGATTATGTCAACTACTATGTCCAACCGGTTTCACCCGCTCACAAAGTCCTAATCCGGCAGCCCATATTTGCGGAGCATTCCGTATCATACTTGAATTCGCGTATGAGGTGAAGGTGGAAGTACCGAAGTACCCGGGTTTTCTGTGCCTGTCGGGCTCCATAGGCTTGTCTGGTCGACAGCGTCCCAAGATCGGCTTCAGGGAAGTTGGCCGGCTCAGAGCGCATATCCAGAAGGACGGGCTCTTCGAGTATGAGATCTTTATGGAGAGCTTCGCTGAAGAGCTGGAATAACCGGGCTGCCTCTACGAGCCGTCGATGTTCACGTGGTTTCGTGATATACTTATTATCGTGTAGGAGGTGTACGATGGCGGAACGGCAGAACGTAACAGTCTCTTTTGCCCGGGAAACCTTGAGAAGGGCCAAGATTATAGCTGCGAGCCAGGATACGTCGGTCTCTTCGATTCTCCGAAGCCTTCTAGAGGACTACGTACGCCAACACGATTCCTATGAGCGAGCCCGTGATAGTTATTTTGGCATCCTGAAGGACAAAGACGGTTTCAACTTGGGCTCAAGAGGCCAAGCAACCTGGAAGCGAGGCGACCTGCATGAGCGAGGGCAGAGGCCGGGGGCTTCAGTTCGTTGACACAAATATCCTAGTCTACGCTCATGATGCTTCGGCAGGGGCAAAGCGTCAGGTTGCGGCAAGACTTCTTGAGAACCTGTGGAACTCGCGCAGAGGTTGTGTTAGTATCCAGGTTCTTCAGGAGTTTTTCGTTGTAGTCACGTCTAGGACACACCCTCCCCTTCCTCGGCCGAGGGCCAGAGAGATTGTGGCAGCGTACCACGCATGGTTCGTGCACTCACCTACGGTCGCAGATGTGGAAAGGGCTATCGATATCCATGAACGCCACGGGATATCGTTCTGGGACGCAATGATAGTTGCGAGCGCGTCTCGTCTAGACTGTGAGACCCTCTGGTCTGAGGATCTGGGTCATGGGCAGGCCTACGAAGGCGTTATAGTCAAGAGTCCATTTGCGGGGATCTGACAAGGGAGCGCGCCGGTTCCCGGTATACCTAGCGGCGTAGGGGATCCCTGCTGTCTCACCGCCGACCACTGCGTCCACTTTATCCTTTACCGTCTCGGCGACGAGGTCGCCCAGCATGTCCACGGCATCCTCCCTCTCCTTCACGAAAGAAATGAGGCGCCTCACGTCTATGTAAACGGGGCTCTTGGTTCCTGAGGTCAGGGTGAGCTGTTTTCATTACTTGCTGTCTCTCATGCTATGTACTCCTGATGATATCCTTAAGGGCCGGCCCCAAGATGTCCCGACATTCCTGCCTCCTGGAGAACGTGTTCTGTAGCTCCTTGAGGCTGTCCGGATATTTCCGCGCCAAAGTCTCCAACGCTTTCTTCAGGTCTTCCGGAAGCGGTGCGCAGAACTCCAGGGGGTGCCCGGTAGCCGGGTGGCGAAACCCCAGCGCCAGGGCGTGAAGCGCTTGGCCCTCAAGGCCAAGGTCGTCCTTTCCCCTGCTGTACACCGGATCTCCCGCAACGGGATGCCCCAGGTGAGCCATGTGCACCCTGATCTGGTGGGTCCTCCCCGTCCTGAGCATCGCCAGCACCAGCGTGTATTGGGCTGCGAAACGTGCAAGGACCTCGTAGTCTGTAATGGCGCGGCGTCCGGTGGGGACAACGGCCATCTTCTTCCTGTGCACGGGGTGACGCCCGATGGGGGCATCCACCGTACCTGCGTCTTGGCGTACCTTACCCAAGCACAACGCCACATACAAGCGCCGAACTTCGCGGGCTTTCATCTGGTCCTGAAGCGACCTCAGGGCGTTCTCATTCTTTGCCACCACGATGAGCCCGGTCGTATCCTTGTCCAGCCGGTGGACGATCCCCGGACGAACCTCGCCCCCTATTCCCGCAAGGTCCGGACATCTTGCCAGAACGGCATTGACCAGCGTACCTTGCCAATGGCCGGCGGCGGGGTGCACCACCATCCCCCGGGCCTTGTTGATGACCAGTACATGCGAGTCCTCGTAAACAACGTCTAGGGGGATGTCCTCGGCAGCGATGTCCCACTCCTCCGGCGGCGGGACGGTCACTTCCACAAGGTCGCCGGGCTTCACCTTGGTCGACGGCTTGCCCGCCCTACCGTTCAAGCGGATGTTCCCTTCGTCTATGAGAGTCTGGGCTCTGGTCCTTGATATGCCTTCTCCGGCGGCCGCTTTGGCGACGAAGACGTCAAGCCTCTCTCCGCCCGAGAGGTCATCCACTTGGAGTGTGAGGGTTCTCGGGCCTTCCGGAACTTTGGGCCCCGAGCCTATGGGGTTCTGAGTCGTTCTCACTCCTCGAATCGCCCTTCTGGAGTCAGCAAGAAGAAAACCGCCATGAGAACGGCGCCTGTCACGATGGCACAGTCGGCCACGTTAAAGATCGGCGGGAAAAAGCTGAGGCTTATGAAATCAGTGACGCTGCCGAAACGTACCCGGTCCAATAGGTTTCCAAGGGCGCCACCGGCAATGAGACCCAAGGATATGACACCCATGGGCCCGGCGCTCTTGAACTTGGGATAGATGAGAATCGCCAAGATTATGCAGCCCACACTGATGAGAGCCAGATAGGGCGCAGCTCCTTGCAGGATTCCAAAGGAGGCGCCCGAGTTGGACCAGTGGGTGAAGCGCAGGAAACTGCCTAGGATTTTCCGGGACTCGCCGAGGGCGAAGTTCTGCCGTATCCAGTTCTTGCTCAGGTAGTCGCATGCGGAGACCAGCACGAACGTAACCCAGAACAGCAATGATCCTCCCTCGCTTCCCGTCCAATCGTGCGAACCGATCTCCCAATTAGGATACTCGACCCGCCTTACGGGAGGCAAGGACTGAGGGCTTCTCATGCACCCGCCCCGGCCCGCTCACCTCGGTCTGGGGCGATGAGGTCCCGCCGGCACGTTTTCACCATGAGTGTAAACGTCGTCGGTAAGGGTTTCGATGCCGCCCATGGGAGGAAAATTCCGGAGAGCCTCTTCTTCGACCGGCCTCCGGCTTGCCGGTTTGACTTCCTGGGACTCTGCGCACCTCACACACCGCTCTGCCTCGGGCGCTGCCCGGAGCCTCCCTTCAGGGATCAGGCCGCCGCAGGACAGGCAGTATCCGTATGTACCGCGCTTGATCCTGTCCAGGGCATGGTCGATCTTGGCCCGGTCGATTTCCAGGCCGTCCTTTAGCCCCAGGTCTTTCCCCCGCTCGAAGGTCTCGGCGGCAAGGTCGGCGGAATGCTGATCGTAGGATGAACTCTCACCCGTTGAGTCCTTTAGACTCTGGGAAAAAGTGCCTTCCTTTATGCGCTGAAAGCCGTCGCTCACGTTTTTTCTCTGCCTAAGAAGGATCCTTTCGAATTCAAGCAGGTCTAGGTCGTTCCTTGGACTATGGCCGGCGCCAAATCCTTCTGCCACCGGTATACCCCCTTGGCTGTCTTGTGTTGCCGTTGCATCGGGTGCTTTTCTTTGCCTGTGCTTTACTTACCCTTTCCCCTTCAGATATTGCTGGATGATCCACACCAGTTCGCCCAAGAAGCTTCCGATGATCGGGAGATTCATGATGTAGCTTCTCGTGAGGACATAGATGATCATGGCACCTAAGAGAGTAAACCCCACTGCCAACCCCGCGCCTCTCGCCAATCCTCCCGCAAGGTTGAGCCAGATGAGCCTGCCTGGCCGGTTCAGCAAGTTCACGTACTCGGCGATCTTGGCCCGCTCTAAGGAATCGGACACCCTGATGAGCGTGTCTTCGAGAGTCCTCCGACGGGAGCCCTTCTTGTCGTGTTCGCGTGACCCGGACAAAACCTCTCCCCCTGCGAGAGCCGCTTGAGAGTCTCTATCGCCCATATGTTCCCTCCGAAGGACGAAAGGTAATCCCCGAGCGTCTTTCTTCAAACCCCCGAGTGAGTCCGGAAGGAGGATCCGACCGGCCCCATGGTCTTTGGCAAGGTTCTCGTCCGTGAAAGGGGTGGCCAATAGAGACGGAAGGAAAACCCGTGGACCGGTAGAAGATGGTGATTGTCTCCTGCTAATCACGACGAGTTTAGTTACAGGAGGTTTTAAGTATGAGTGAGAGATCCCCCGTCTCCTATCCCACTCACCCGAGACCCGAGGTTCTAACCCTATCACCGTATATTCCCGGAAAGCCCGCAGATGAGGTCAAACGTGAACTGGGTCTCGAGAGAGTAGTGAAGCTCGCGTCCAATGAGAATCCTCTGGGACCTTCTCCAAGAGCCATGAAGGCGATTGAGGAAATGGCAGCGTCCGCCCACATATATCCCGACGCCGCAGGGTTTCACTTAAAGACCCGGCTCTCCCGGGTGTACGGAATCCCCACAAGCCAGATAGTGTTGGGAAATGGGTCTGACGAGGTTATCATGCTCCTGGGCCAAGCCTTCGTGAGGCCAGGAGATGAGGTAGTAATGGGTGCTCAGACGTTCCCGGTGTACAAGACGTCAACACTGCTCATGGGCGGAAAACCGGTAGAAGTGCCCCTCAAGGACGGCTTCTTGGATTTGGAAGCCATGGCGTCTGCGATAGGGCCCAGAACCAAGCTCTTGTTCCTCTGCAATCCCAACAACCCGACGGGCACTATGACGCGAAAGGCCGAGGTACACCGGCTCGTTGAGGCCGTACCTTCCCATGTCCTGGTGATATCCGACGAGGCCTACGCCGAATATGTCGGGGACGAAGACTACGGCACTCTCCTCCCCCACCTCAGAGAGGGGAAGAACGTGGCGGTCCTACGGACCTTCTCCAAGATCTACGGGCTTGCCGGGCTTAGAGTCGGCTACGGCCTTATGCCTGAGTATGCTGCAGCGCTCCTCGACAGAGTAAGACTTTCTTTCAACCAAAACGCCTTGGCCCAGGCTGCCGCCACAGCGGCGCTGGACGATCGAGAACACATCCACCAGAGTGTCCAGGTGGTTGAGGAAGGCAAAGCGTACCTCTATCGCGAGTATGCCGCGATGGGACTTAAGGCCTATCCTACATGGGGCAATTTCATCATGCTAGATACGGGCAAGGACTGCCAAGCGGTTTTCCGGGCGCTCCTCGGGCGTGGCGTGATTGTACGGCCTACGTCTGCGTGGGGGCTTCATACCTGCCTGCGTATCACCATCGGTACCGGAGAGGAAAACGAGGTACTGGTGGCAGCGCTAAAGGAAGCGCTGAGGGAAGTGTGAAGGAGCGCCGGGCGTGGTCTGAAGGAATAGGCTGAAGGAAGGGGCAGCTGAGCTGCCCCTACAAAGTTGGCTAGAGATTCCAAACGTTTCTCTGCCCACCAAGTCACTCGATGTCACGAGCCCCAACGTAGGAGCGCTGCCGGCGATTTGCCATCCGACAGCGCCCCTTGCTGCCCTAGGTCCCGGGGGCCCTACTCGCCGTTCCCGGCCGCGGCCTCGGCTTCCTGGGCGTAGCCCAAGATCTTCTGGGTGATCTTCTCCCTTAGCCGGTTGATGCCGCCAAAGTCCATGTTGGGAGCGTAGCAGCGCTCCATGGCATCGTGATACTGCTTTGCTTGGCTGATGTAGAATATGGCCAGATTGAAGAGCCGCTCAAACTCATCTCTCGCCCTTTGTGCGTACGGACGGTGGTCCGCCACTACGGCGGCGTCGGTGCACTCGTCCATGTCTATGATCTTGTCCGCCGGTCCCGGGATGTAGGTGTGGGGCGCGATTGACTTCGTGAACGCCAGTCCCAGTTCGGCCACAATGACATGCTCGACTTTGTCGGGATGCATGGGGCAGTAGTATGCCTCCGTGAAGAACCCTCGCTCCAATGCCGCCCTCTTCACCTTCTCAAGGAGATAGGACTTGCCGGTTCCCGGCTCACCTTGAATGACGTATCTGGTCTTGCACGGCGAGACGATGGTGTTCAGATAGTTGACCATGCCGTCCGGCGTAATCGCGCTGGCGAAGAGCTTCCTCTCCACGCCCGGCTTGTCGGATATGGGAATCCCGGAGAGGCACTCGTCGATGATGTTCTGGGCCCTGATGTTGGCCTTTCCGCAGTCCAAGGCCTCGATACTCACGGACTCCCAGTCTTCGTAGACCACCTGCGCCGCCTTAAGGTACCTGTACGCCCGCCCGAACACCGACTCAATACCGCGCTGGGCCTGCAATATCTCTTTTTTCTTTGCCCTTACCTCGTCTTCGTCCCAGAACTCTCCCAGCCAGACGATCTCATCGACCGCTCCGGGAACCTTGGGGTCCACGACGTGAGGCGACGTGCCGTCCAGCATGCCCACTCCTATTGCCGGGAATACCACACCGTCAATGGAATTGTTGTCTGATGAACAATGGTGGACCTCCACATCGTACCCGAGGTCCACCATGTGCTTGGCGATACTGGTCATGAACGTGGACTTGCCAACTCCCGGTCCGCCCTTGATCACGTAGATGCGACGGCTGTCCTTAGGCAGAATGTAATCGTAGTAGGAAAAGAACCCCATGGGAGTGTTGTTGCCCGGAAAGACACGTTTCACATAGCCTCTCTTGATCAAGAGAAAGTCCCCCTATCTTCTACCTGGCATTTTGATGTTGCGCGGCAGTGTCCGGCGCACGTGGCATCATATGTCTCCAGACCGGGGCGTGTGAAAAGAGGTAAAATGGCTTCGAGCAATACTGGCGTGCGGAGGTATGGACATGACTCCTCAGATTCCCCGGTGGGTCACGGTCGTTGCCGGAATCGCGTTGACCCTATGCCTGGTCTTGGCAAACGCACTGCTATCGGTCCGGGCATCCGCAACCAACCTCAGGCTGTATCAAGACCTCTGGGTTGAGCTCGACGTAATGGCCGACACGGGGATGAGCCTTGAGGATCTCACGAAAGCGGGTAAGGCGCTCATTGACTATCTTGTCGGGAAAACTACTGACTCACCCCAACTGACTACAACCATAGACGGCCAGGAACGACCGCTGTACAGTCAGAAGGAACTCCGGCACCTTGAGGACGTAAGGGCCCTATTTCAAACAGGGTTCACCGCCGAATGGCTCTCGACGGCCGCGGCTTTCGCCATCGCCGTTCTTCTCATAACTTCAGGCGAACACAAGGCGGCGTCAATCGCCCTCTACGCCGCCGCCTTAATATCCATCACTGCTCTGGTAATCCTTGCTTTGCCCGCCGCTTCCGACTTCACCGGGTGGTGGACCAAGTTTCACCTCTTAACCTTCACAAACGACCTGTGGCTCCTGGATCCCCAGACGGACTGGCTCATAAGGATGTTTCCCGAGCCCTTCTTCTTCGCAATGGTTAAGAGGGCCGGCATCCACGCCGCAGTTACCGCTCTTGTGTTGGCTCTCGCCGGATTCGTGATCGGACTCATAGGCCGGAAGCGACGTAGAACAGTCGCGTAGCGCTCCCAGTGTGATCGCGCTCCTTGGCGGGCAGACATCTCTACTACCGGGCGTAGGCCACCTGTCCTCCCACTACGGTCATCTCTACCTGGATGTCCTTTATGGAGTCATGGGGCACCCTGAACAGGTTCTCTGAGAGTACCGTGAAGTCGGCCAACTTACCGGGCTCAAGCGTGCCTTTCCTGTGCTCGGCGAACTCGGCGTAGGCCCCTCCCAAGGTGAACAGGCGAAGGGCTTCTTCCACAGTGATCCTCTCGTTGGGGTAGAACGATGTCTTGGGCTCGCCTTCCATGTCTTTTCTGGTGACGGCTGCGTAGATGCCCCATAGGGGGTCGGCGGGCTCAACCGGACAGTCAGAACCGCCGGCCATGTGGAGCCCCGCCTTCAGCATGGTGCGCCATGCGTAGGAAGAACGCATCCTCTGGAGGCCCACCCGCTCTTGTGCCCACCTCATATCCGTCGTCAGGAACTTCGGCTGTACATCGGCGATTACACCGTTGCGTTTGATGTCCGAGATCAATCCGGGTGAAAGGATCTGGGCATGGACAACCCGGTGTCTAGGCCTTTCTCTGGGAATCTTACCCCGCGCCGCGCCTATCGCTTCGAGCGCTACGCGCACGGCCCTGTCACCGATGGCGTGGACTGCCACCTGCATCCCGAGAGCGTGAGCCTTATAGACGCTATCTCTCAGTTCATCTTCGGTCACAACCAAAATGCCTGAGCTGGTAGGGTCATCTGAGTAAGGCTCCTCAAGCGCGGCGGTCCTCCCACCCAATGAACCGTCGGCGAAGATCTTCACGGCTCCGATGCGGAAGTAATCGTCTCCGTCTCCGGTACGGAGGGGTGTCTCAGCCAGTTCATCGAGGAATTCGTAAGGTAGGTCCCAGTACACTCTAAGTGGGAACCCTGCTTCTCTGGCTTCTCTGTAGATCTCCATAGTCCCTGAGAAACCGGCTTGCCCGTCGTTCGGATGGACCGACGTGATCCCTCTCTCCAGGAGATAACGCATGGCCTCTTTGGTGGAGTCGAGAAGCGCCTCGCGCCCGTCCTCCGGGATCTTGCTCCTGACCAGCCCCTGGGCCGATTCCCTGAGCACTCCTGTAGGGTCTCCGTATAGGTCGCGGTCGATAACTCCGCCGGGAGGGTCAACGGTATCGCGGGTGACGTTAGCCAGTTCCAGCGCCTTTGAAGACGCCACCGCCAGGTGTCCGCAGGCCCTTGTGAGGTACACAGGACGCCCGCCGCCGGCCTCATCCAGGTCCTTCCTGGTCGGATAGCGCTTCTCGGCAAAAAAGTCCTGATCCCATCCTCTTCCCAAGATCCACTCATCCGGAGCGGCCGTCTTGGCCCTTTCCGCCACAACCTCTTTGAGCCGGGCTATGGAACTTACGTCGTTTAGAGAGAGGTTCCTGAGGCCAACCCCCAAGCTCATGAGGTGCATGTGACTGTCTATGAAACCGGGAACGGCCATCTTTCCCCCCAGGTCGACCACTTCCACCTTTGTGCCCGCCGGAAAGGCGTTTCGTGCGTCCTCCCTGTCGCCTACGTACAAGACCCTTCCCCGATAGGCCGCCAAAGCCTCCCTCTCCCTGGTCTCATTGGGAAACACGTGGAAACTCCCGTTCTGGAAAAGAACAGCGCTATGGGACATTACACACACTCCCCGACAGCTAGTCTAACGCACGCCTCAGCCAGCACCTTTGTAGCGTCTACGACCGGGGTCTCAAGGTCGCCGTCGCTCAATACCAGGGGGATCTCGGTGCAGCCGGCGATGACCGCCTGAGCCCCTGCCTCAACCAGTCTGGCGCCTTGACGGAGCGCTATCTCACGGCCTCTCTCTAAGTTGCCGCCCTTGACCGAGTAGATGGCGTCCATCACTTCATCTTGGTCGTCTCCCCGGGGTACGATGACCGAAATGCCTGATTCCCCGAGGGCTCTCTCGTAAAGTTCCGTCTTCAGAGTCCCCGTAGAAGCAAGAATCCCTACGCGCTCCACGTGTCCTTTGAGCAGGCGAGCCACCTCCCGCATTATGTGAAGGACCGGGACCTTGACGGCCCCCTGTATGGCGTCGTGGAAGTAGTGAGCCGTGTTGCAGGGTATCGCGATGAGGTCGGCCCCCAAGCTTTCCACGTTCTTCGCTGTCTTCACCATAACCGGGGTGGGGTCTTCTCCCTTGCCGAGAATGAAGGCAGTCCGGTCGGGAATCGCCGGGTTACTGTCAATGACGACCCTCAGGTGCTCCTGGTCCTTCTCGGCCGGAGTAGCTTTGATTATCTTCAGAAAAAGGTCTGCAGTGGCCTCCGGCCCCATACCTCCGAGTATTCCGATTGTCTTGCCTCCGGTTGTGTTGCCCCCGGCCATATGTCAACCGCCCCTTCGCGACAGGTAATCAGAACATAATCGTAATAAGACCATCACTCTTAACTTAAGCATGTCCGGGTAATCGCCTCAAGCTCTTGAGTCGCGCGTGGCAAGGACTATGGGGACGACCTACCGGCTAATCCCTGCGGTTCAGGCGATCCAGGATACCTGAGGTCCCGGATTCCAGCATCTCCATTGTCGAGTCCAAGAACGACCTGAACTCGGCCTTGAATCGAAGGAGGGTCTGGCGCGCCTTGTCTATCTCCTCATGGGTCTTCTTGAGCATCTCGTTGGCCTCATCCCGTGTCCTGTCGGCATCCAGGATGGCCTGTCGTTTGATGGCGTCCGCTTCTCTGAGCGCAGCTTCCTTTATTTCGTCGGCTGTCTTCTGTGCGAGAACCAGCGCGTTTTTCAAGGTTTCTTCCAGCCCGCGATAGTGCTCTATCCGCGATTCCAGACCGGAGAGCTCCGACCGGAGTTCCTCTTCCGACCTGATGAGCCTCTCAAACTCGGCGACAACAAGGTCAAGAAACTCATCAACCTCGTTCTCGCTGTACCCTCTGAAAGACTTGGAGAACTCCTTATTGTGAATATCCAGCGGCGAAAGCCTGCGGATGTCGACATCGAAGGGTTTGGAGTCGTCTGTAAGAGCCATACCGGACCCTCCTCGGGCTTCAGTCATCTCCCGGTCTTACGTTCAACAAGACCCGAGGCTGTACCTTCTTCTTCACGGTGTTTGGCCGAATAATGATGGTCTCGGCCCGAAAAGGCTCGTTCCGAGACGGACGATGGTCGCTCCCTCTTCTACGGCGATGTCGAAATCTCCCGACATCCCCATGGAAAGCTCTTTCATACAGCCGGGGTCTATCCCTAACCGGACCATTTCGTCCCGCAAGGCCCTGAGCGTCCGGAAGCACTCCCGCGCTTTTTCGGGCCCTCCCCCAATGGGAGCCACCGTCATCATGCCCTTGAGGCGCAGCGTGGGCAGCGAGGTGATGTGTCTCGCCAGGGCAAAGGCTTCCTCCGGCGCCACTCCGTATTTGGCAGGGTCGCGTCCGGCGTTGACTTCCATGAGCACCGGAAGCGGGTCTTGCCGGTACCGGGAAGCGTATCTCGCCACGGCATCGGCGATCCGTACCGAGTCGATGGAATGGACTTCATCGAAGGTGCGTACAGCCAAGGATGCCTTGTTGGTCTGGAGATGCCCGATCATGCAGATGGACGCGCTCTTGAAGACGCCTTCAGACACTTTCTGTCTGGCCTCCTGGGCCCGGTTCTCACCGAAAAGAACCAGGCCGGCGTCTTTCGCCTCCAAGATCGCGGAAACCGGCACTGATTTAGTCACTGCCATTATTCTCACTTCACCGGGGTTTCGCCCGGTTCGCTCGCACGACTTCCTTATCTTTGCCACTACCGTTGCCAAATTGGTACTAATCATCTCACCCGTCTGCCCTCCAGGAATCCCCATGCTCGAAGCAAGATTTCGTCCGTTTCCTCGATGCCTTTCACCACTGCTTGGTCACCTTTGACCATGAGTACCTGAACTTCCCGGAACCGCGCGTATGTCTTCTGCACCAAGAGCACCCCTTGGCGCCCGTCACGATCTATGAGCGCCGACCTGGGGATCACCACACCCGACTGTGTCTTCACTATGATGCCTATCTGCCCAGCCTTCGTCACCGACTGAACGGGCATGACGGATATATCGCCTACAATGATGGAATATCCCGGGGGCTTGCCGTCGACGACATCGGCTATCCTTGCCTGCACCGAGGCGCCGCTAAGGAGCGCCAGCTCAACCGTGCCGCCTTTCTTGACGTCTGGCTTGTCCTCTGTCTTGATGGGAAGGTAGAAAGAGACGGCGTGACCCGATATGATCCTGCCCAGTATGTCGCCTACCTGTACCGATTGGCCATCTTTGATCGACCCCGACTGGGCCTCCCTGGCTTCTCTCGCGAGTATGGCGATTTCGGCCGCGTTCTTTCCGGCGATCGCGTCTTTGGAGAACTTAGCCTCGATTGACGTAACCTCTGTGGAAAAGACACCTGAAGCCGGCGAAATGACGCTGACAACTGAAGACGCCTGAGCGGCCTCGATGGCGGCCACGTTTGCGGCGAGACGAGCCCTCTCTCCTTCGATCTGAGCCAGGCGGTCGGCGTCATGCCTGAGCCTCTTCTCCTCGTTCTCCAAACGGGTCTCATACTCTCGTGACAGCGTCACTGCCCCTTTGGCGGCTGCGTCCTGTGACATAAAGAGAAGGCCAACTGCCTCAGCATAGGAGCTCTCGACTGACGCCGAGAGCCTCTCAAATTCTTCTCGGGTCTCGGTTTCATATGAAGCCAATCGGCTCTTGGCGAACCGGAGGCTATCGTCAAAAGCCTCTTTTGCTCCGACTTTCCCGACTTCGGCGATGACTTGTCCCGTCCTTACCGACTCCCCGTCTTTCACCAACAGCCTGAGAGTGCCCGGAGCCGGCGATGTTACCAGAGAAACCCCTCCGGCGAAGACTGCCTCACCGCCGATCCTCTCCTCCAAAGACCCCAATGTCCCGCGTCCGATGGAGATGGTCGCGCGAAGGAAAGCGGAGCGCAGGTAAGGCCAAGTGAGCAACAACACTATGGACAGGAGTATGGCGAGGAAGGTTATCCTGCGCGCATATGACCTGAGCTTTGCCTTGGAGCGATAGCGTCTCGTCAAAGTCTCTTTCTCCTGGAAAAGTGGGCTTATTTCGCTCTTTATCCACCAAAAGAGTATTGTAGTCGCTCTTCCAAAGTCAAGGCAAAGCGTGGCGCCGGGAAGTCTAGCGTGTCCGCCTGAGGTAGCGATCGGAGATCTCCACAAGTATCACGTCTTCCCCGATCTTCTTGATATTCTCCCAAGGCACCACATAGTCGTCGGACCGGCCGAAGACCCCAAGCATTTTGGGCTGGCCGGGAACAACGACAGCTCGAATCCTGCCGCTGGCGAGGTCCAACTCAACGTCCACGATATTGCCCAGCCGGCGGCCGTCAACGGTATTCACGACATCTCGCGTAGCCAAGTCAGAGGCGCGGATCACAAGACCACCCCCAAGCATTATATTGCCGGGGGCGGTCCGTAAGTCACGGTAATCACAGGTGAAGGGTGTAGCGATCGGCCGCCCGTCACTCCGTGTTGCCGACAACTGCTTTGCCCGGCGCGGCCTGGGCCAGGACCGAAAGGGCCTTTCCGATCCGGACGATACCGGCCCGGATGGCATCCAAGAGGAGCGAACGCACTTCGATCTTCACGTCTTCCGTCATACTCTCGTCGATGAAGATCACACCTTCGCCGTTCCCGGTTTGGATTGGACCTGCCCCTTCCGGGTCCGTCCACCTGCCGGAAACCGGGACGCCCGGCACGACTCCCCTCTGCACCAAGTCGAAGTAACACAGTGGCGGGTACATCACACACCACCAATTGGTGCCCTTGCCACTGCCCAAGACCACTTGCAGTGCCTTATAGTTCCCCTCTGGAAGGTGCACCGACTGTCCCGTCGACAGCTCATAGGTCTTTTCCGGGAAGTAGACGGTCTTGAGATATGCCCTGGCGCCGTAGGATACGCCTTCGAGTTTTAGGCACTCATTGGCCAACGCCTCGATTTCCGGGAGATGCCGGCGGAGACGCTCTTCAGCCTCGTCTGCGTCAACTGCGCCTGCAAGTTGGGCCCCGAAACGTTCGATTACGGCATCCCGGACTTCCTCTTTCACGCGCTGGTCGCTGGCCTCATCGGAGTTGGCCGGGATGTGCAGGCGGATCGTATTGGCCGGCGTCAGGGACGCGCCCGTATTGGCGGGAATGGCCTCATCGTCCCGGAGTCTCAGCAAGTTGTTGTCGGTATAGGCCCTCTCGGCCCGGTGGGCTTGCGAATAGCCCCACCCCATGAACAAGATGAGTCCTGCGGTCACCGCCAATAAGAGCGCCTGGCCAAATGGGTTTCCCTTTCTCCGTCGTTTGATACGTGCCACCCCCCTTTTTCAGGCTTCTACCAGCATATCTTTTCTCATGTGGCGCAAGGCGGCCTTTTCGAGACGCGACACCTGGGCCTGTGATATGCCGATTTCCTGCGCAACCTCCATTTGTGTCTTTCCCTCAAAAAACCTCATTCTTATTATTGCCTGCTCACGGTCGGATAATTTCGACATGGCCTCGCTTATGGTAAGTTCCTGTTCCCAGGAGCTGTCCTCACCCTTTTCATCCTTGACCTGGTCCATCACGAAGATGGGATCGCCGCCGTCGTGATAGACCGGCTCAAACAGGCTGATCGGCTCTTGGATGGCGTCGAGGGCGTATACGACCTCTTCTTCGGGAGTGTTGAGCTCTTTGGAGACTTCCTTCACGGAAGGCTCTCTGCCCAGGCGGGAGATCAACGTGTCGCGTACTTGAAGGGCTTTGTAGGCAACATCCCTTAAGGACCTGGATACGCGGATGGGATTGTTGTCCCTAAGGTACCTGCGGATCTCGCCGATTATCATCGGCACCGCATAGGTGGAGAACTTCACGTTCTGTCCGAGGTCGAAATTGTCGATGGCCTTCATGAGGCCAATGCACCCGACCTGGAAGAGGTCGTCAACGTACTCGCCTCTGTTGGTGAAACGCTGGATTACTGATAGGACAAGTCGTAGATTCCCGTTGACCAGTTTCTCGCGGGCAGTGGTGTCTCCGGCTTGCATGGCGAGAAAAAGTTCTTTCATCTTGGCGCCGGACAAGACCGGCAACCGGCTAGTGTTGACGCCGCAGATCTCGACCTTATTCAAGTGCGGTAGTCCCCCCGGTCGGGTTTTCCATAATTTAGCGAATCATATTGAGTATTGACATTCGAACCGGGGGTTATACAGGAGCTTACTGGAAGGTGATGATCTCCTTGTGCAACCTCTGCATTATCTTCTTCTCCAGTCTCGAGATATATGACTGAGAGATGCCCAGCATATCGGCGACCTGTTTTTGCGTCCGCTCCACGCCATCCTTGAGTCCAAACCGGAGGTCCACGATGGTCCGCTCCCTCCACGGCAGCCGGCCTAGGACCGTACGCAGAGCCTGACGGTCGTCCTCTTTCTCCAGATCGCCGTAGATGAGGTCGTCGGGCGTGCCTTTCACGTCTGAAAGACAGAGCTCGTTTCCTTCACCGTCCACATTCAGGGGCTCATCGAAGGAGACCTCGGACTTCACCCGCATGGTCCTCCGGAGGTACATGAGGATCTCATTTTCGATACATTTCGAAGCGTAAGTCGCCAGTTTGATCTTCTTGTCTATGTCAAAAGTCGAGACTGCCTTGATGAGGCCCACCGATCCTATGGACACAAGATCGTCCACCGGGATGCCCGTGTTTTCGAATTTCTTCGCGATGTAGACAACCAACCTCAGGTTGCGCTCTATTAGGGTAGACCTGACGTCCACGTCTCCCCCACGGAGCCTCATGAGAAGCATGCCTTCTTCTTCTTGGGTAAGAGGGGGCGGTAAAGCCTCCGCTCCTCCTACGTAGTCGATCCTGCCTCCTACGCCCAAAGCCCGGAGCAAGACGTTTATCTCGCGCACCAAGCGAGTCCAAACCGATGAAAGCGACATGGGCGGGCACCTCCTCAAAACTTTCTGCCAGTCAGGGATTGATGAGATCCGGGTGCAAGAGAGCCTGGTAAAGGCCGCTTGGGCTGAGGCGCTCTCCGGAAGCGCACACGATCGCGTTCTTGAACACCCGGAGACCGTTCTTGCCCACCAGGGCCAGACGGTCGGGGCGGAATCCGGGCAGGACGCCTTTCTTGCCCGACAGGCTCTCATACGGGACCAACCGTAGCCGGGTCCCGACGCTGGTTTCGGTCAAGACGACAGGGATGGCATCCCAAGTGGACATGAAAAACGCGGAGACCTCAGGGGGCATGATGCCCCGGAGGGCGTCCCAGTCGATGACGATGACCGGAAGCCCGGAAACCGGGTCCCGGAGGTTGTTGCCGGTGTCGACAAGACCAGTTATCCCCAACGTCCTGCCGCCCATGCTGACCTCAATGGTCATGAGGGGGAGCCGCTTTAGGGCGGAGTACCCGTTCATCCTGGCAATGACCGGCAGACCGGCCAATACGGCAAGCGACAACGCTACAACGTACCAATGGACAACCGCTTCACCGGAGAAGAGAGAGGCGGCAGGTACCGTCCGGCCGACACTCTCTAGGCCAAGAGCCGTACCTGCGGCGATGGCGGAGCAAAGGAAAAAGCAGAAAGTAACTCTGGCCAGCGCGGCGCTCCTGGCGCCCGGATATGACAAGGCGACCATGAACAGGCCGAAGGCGACTCGGGCAGGCAGTGAGTACGCGGCTTTCAGGGGGACGACCAAAGCGGATACGGCGTAGGCCGAGCCGAGAAATGATGAGAGAGCCAATCGCCAATGAGCAATACTCCTCGACGACAGCTTGCCGGCCGCAACCAAGATAATGTAGTTCACCGCGAAGTTCGTCAGGAAGAGAACGTCCCAATAGATGTACCTGACCATCCGGGCTGATCACCCCGCAAGGCATGCCTATTCAGGACTTGCCCTCTTTATTACAGGGCGATCATACAATCCAGGAGGTGCGAACCTTGTCCGTACCTGCTATCTTGGTCCAGATATTCTATCTCGACTTTTCGCCAGGTTTCTGCTTCCGGAGGAAGAAAGGCACCTCGAGAAGGTCCGGAGCGTCGATGGGCGGCAACGGCTCCCGCCTGGTCGGCGTCAAGCTCCTTGCCCTTCCCCGGTCAAACCCGGTGGCGATCACCGTAACCTGGACAGTATCCTCAAAATCGTTGTTGATGACTGCGCCCCAGATGATGTTGGCATCGGGATCCGCGGCTTGCATGACAATCTCTGTGGCGGCATCAACCTCAAACAAACCCAGGTCCGGACCGCCGGTTATGTTCATGAGCACTCCCCTGGCTCCCTCAATGCCGGTCTCCAAGAGAGGACTGGAGATGGCCTGTTTGGCAGCCTCAACCGCCCGTTCCTCGCCGTGAGCCACGCCGATGCCCATGAGGGCGGAACCGGTATCCATCATGATGGTGCGGACGTCGGCGAAGTCGAGGTTGATTAGGCCTGGAACCATGACAAGGTCGGAGATGCCCTGAACGCCGTGCCGGAGGACATCGTCGGCGATGCGAAAGGCCTCGAGTATGGAGGTATCTCGCTGGACCACCTGAAGGAGGCGGTCGTTGGGTATGACGATCAACGTGTCAACGTGCTCTTGGAGATTCTGGATTCCGGACAGGGCGGCGTTCATGCGCCTCCGGCCCTCAAAGGAGAACGGTTTTGTGACGACTCCCACCGTAAGGGCGCCTACTTCCTTTGAGCACTGGGCCACGACGGGCGCTCCGCCCGTACCGGTGCCCCCGCCCATTCCGGCGGTAATAAACACCATGTCGGCACCCTTCAGGGTCTCCATGATCTCCTCGCGTGATTCCTCGGCGGCCTTCTCACCTACTTCGGGGTTGGCGCCGGCACCCAAGCCCCTGGTTAGAGCCTGTCCTATCTGCAATTTTACTGGCGCGAGAGCAAGGTTCAAAGCTTGAGCGTCGGTGTTGACCGCGATGAAATCAACACCCTTGATACCCGCTTCAACCATGCGGTTGACTGCGTTGGACCCGCCGCCTCCAACACCAATCACTTTCAAATTTGCGTATCTCGGCTCTTCTCCTGCCACAGAAAGCCACCTACCTTCCCCTGCTTTGGCATAGGTTCCACGTAATCACTGATTTCCCCTTCTCACTCGCCGGATGATGCCGATTCTTGCCCGTTATTCGTGGCGCTCCTTAAGAGATGACGCCTTATCCTTCCCATGTTGTTGAACACCCTTACTCCAAGGGCCACCACCGCAGCCAGATAGAGCTCAATGCCAAGCATGTCGCCTACATACACAAACCCCGCCGAGAGGATGACGTTGCCGAAAAAACCGGTGGTAAAGACCATGATGTCGAACTCGCCTTCAAGACTGGCCCTGAGTCCTCCCAGTGAGGTGTCCACACCTGCCAAGATGCCTACGGCCATATAGCGCGCCAGTATGGCCGGAACCTTCCAGGGCAGATTCAGCCCTACCAGCACGCCCGCCAAGAGACCGGCTAAGAGATACCACATTTACTTGGCCTCCTTTTTTACGGCCTTGGCGTGCTTGAACGACAAGGGCCCCGCATATGCCGGGATCGTGATCTCTTCCTCGGTCGTCAGTTTGACCTCCAGCTTCCAGAAGGTCAGGTTGTCGATGAGGCCCCCCCTCATCTTCAGCCCGCCCTCAAGGGTGGCGGGGTCTCCTATGGCCAAGATCTTGAAAGGAGGTGCCTGGCGCACTCCGTTGATCATTATGACGTTGCCGGCGCAAGTGATCTCAGTTGTGGCAACTATCCTCTGTCCGTTCACGCTCACGGCCTCAGCGCCTGCGGCAAAGACCTCGTTCACGACCTCCAGGAGGTCTTTGTCGTGGACCACGAATAGATTCGGATCCTGTCCGGGCTGGCTGGGAGTCGTGGAGTCGGAAAGGGTTAGGGATATGCCCGGCCCGCGCACCTCGGAGATCCCTGCCAAAACCTGGGTTTTGGCAAGTTCCTCCTGCAGAAGCCTTACCTGGTCCTCTACTGACTTGGCGTCGCCCAGCTGATCTCTCAGAAGAGCGACCTCCTCCCTGAGCTTGTCCCGTTCCTCTTCGGTGACTTTAAGAAGCACGGAAAGCTCCTCGGATCGTTGGTACTGCAATGGACCTGAGACCGTAGGTCGCGCTCGGAACTGCATCGCCAACATAAGGCCGAATAAAGCAAATATGAGAGTAAGCGCAACATGGGATCCCCGCTTCATAGCCTCACCTCGCTTCACTGTCATCGTCTTTAGTAAGAGTGCCGCCGGTCACATGATCCAGCGGCTCAATAAGCCTAAGTTTGATGGCTACCTTTTCGAAACGCAAGTCTATGCGCTCAGCGATCTTGCCCTCGTCATGTAGATCGCGAAGGACCGAGTCCAGGGCAGCCGCCTTCCTGGCGATGTCTCCTGTGTCCTTTCCCAGGAGCACCCTACATCCATCGTCCAGTATAAGGCTTGCTTCTCCTGCCTGTATACTGATTTCGGTCAGTTTTTCTCTGGCAACGGGGCCCATGGTCGCAAGGGCCTTGAGTCCCCACCCATAAGTCCCGGCGTCCAGAAACTGGCCGGGAGTCGCAGAAACCTCCGGACCGGTCAAGGCTACAAGGCCTGTCCAAGTCCCATCGTCTTTGCCCAGCACGCGGGCCTCAGCGTCTATGAGCCACAGGTCATCTCCCACAGGCATAAAGGCGACCGGGGTCCGTTCAGTCACCCTCACAGCCACGGTGCCCGGGAGCTCGCGCCAGACCTCCGCCATTTGGATCCAGGGACAGAGTTCAATGAGGTCCTCTGCCTTTTCCGTGTCAAACGCGAAGATGCTGGGTGAGTCCTGGCCGCATCTTGCCAGGATTTCCTCGCGACTCACGCGGCCGAGTCCCTCTACGCGAAACTCCCTTATGTGAAAATAAGGAGACCGGAGGAAGAAAAACACTCCGGTAAACAGGCAAAACAATAATAGGAGGACGAAGGTGACGCTCCTTCTCTCGCGCTTCACACGTGTCGGGCTGGAAGACAACTGACTCAGGTTCCCCCTTGTGCCGCCAGAGATCCCCGGCGCCGCACCTAGCTACGACGGTCTTCGGGAACCCTCTTAACTGACGCGCCGAGAGACATCAGTTTCTCCTCGAACCGTTCGTAACCCCGGTCGATGTTGTGCACACCTCTCACAATGGTCCTTCCCTCGGCCGAGAGGCCTGCCAATACAAGAGACGCGCCCGACCGGAGATCGGTTGCCTCAACTATCGCGCCTGATAAGGCCGGCACACCTTTGATTATAGCAGTTCTGCCTTCCCTGCGGATTTTGGCGCCCATGCGGCCCAGTTCTTCAGCCTGTTTGAATCTTGAGTCAAAAATCGTCTCGGTTATCACCGATGTCCCATCGGCGATTGAGAGAAGGGCCATGATCTGGGGCTGCATATCTGTGGGGAACCCCGGATACGGAAGGGTCTTGATGTCGGTGGGCCTGGGCCTTGACTTGCCGACAGCCCTGATTCCGTGGCCGTTAAAGTCAATCTCGGCGCCGATCTCCCGGAGCTTTGACGTGAGCGCCTGCACGTGCTCTGCCACTGCGTTCTCGACGACCACGTCGCCCCTCGTCATCACGGCCCCGATCATGAGCGTGCCGACCTCTATCCTGTCCGGCATGATGGTGTACTCGGCACCCCGCAGCTCGTTTACCCCTTCGATGCGTATCACGTCGGTGCCGGCACCCTTTACTCTGGCACCCATGGCGTTGAGGAAGCCCTGAAGGTCGACGATCTCGGGCTCTTTGGCCGCGTTTCGGATGATGGTTACACCGCTTGCGAGGCATGCCCCCATCATTATGTTCTCCGTGGCGCCCACCGAAGGGATGTCGAGGTGGATGTCGATCCCTTCCCACTTTTCGCACTCGGCCAGGATATTCCCGTGTTTCTCCTCAATACTGGCGCCGAGAGCTTTGAGTCCCTTGATATGGAGATCGATGGGACGCTGTCCTATGTCGCAACCGCCCGGATACGAGACTTGGACCCTCCCCATCCTGCCGAGAACCGGGCCCATGAGAAAGATGGACGACTTGACCTGTCTCATGTGCATCTCGTCTACCACGTGATGCTCTATGGTGGTGGGGTCGATGACCAGGGATCCATCGGTCGTCCGCTCTACGGTAGCCCCCAGTCTCTCCAGAATCTTTGACATGATGCGGACATCGCTGAGGTCAGGTGAGTTACGCAAGACGCAGGGCGAACCGGCCATGACGCTGGCTGCCATTATGGGAAGGACGGCATTCTTCGCCCCGCTGGCCTTGACCGTCCCCGTGAGCGGCCTGCGCCCTTCTATTACGAACCTGAACATGACTACCACTCTCCCGGCGGCAAACGTCCAAGACACCTGAACATTCTACGGCTCCGGTCGCTCACTGGTTACTAATGACCATTGAGCAGGGTCTTTCGTATGGTGTCATGGTGACGCCAAATATCACCGGCCCCCATCGTCACCACCACATCACCCGGCCTTGCTGAAAGGGCAGCCTCGCGACAAGCCTCCTCGGCGTCCGCGACCAGCCGTACGTCACTGTGCCCGGTCTCCCGCACCGCGTCGCTCACCATTTTCGAGTCTACGCCTGCCTCGGTGATCTCGCCCGGACCCGCGTAGATGGCGGTTACAAACACTCTGTCCGCCAAAGAGAGAGCCTTGCCGAAATCATCCTTGAGGATCCTTGTGCGGGCATACCTGTGGGGCTGGAACACTACTATAACCCGTCCTTCCGGGACGACACTCTTGAGGACTCCGATGGACCCGGCCACCTCGCTGGGATGGTGAGAGAAGTCATCAAGTATGAGGACTCCGTTGTACGTTCCGATCCGCTCCATCCGCCTCTTAGCCCCGGGGAACGATGCCAGGTGTGCACACGCCTCTTCAGGCGATACGCCGCATGAGGTGACCGCCGCTATCGTGCCCAAAGCGTTTTGAAGGTTGTGGGTCCCGACGAGTCCCAGTTCGAGCCCGGCTACTTCCCGGGACCTCGCGAACACCCTCGCTTTCATGCCCCATCCGGACTGACGAGCGTCGCGGATTTCCCAGACCGCAGGCGACCGTACCGAGTAAGTCACCGCGTCAGGTGTCCTCTCTGCCCATGACCTGAGCCGCCGGTCGTCCGAGCACACGATCTTGGCGCCGCCGGGTCGGGTGCCGTCGAGGAAGTCAAAGAACGCCTTCTCCAGGGCTTCCATGGAACCCCAGAACTCCATGTGATCGTTATCGATGTTCGTTACCACTGCCACATCTGCATGGCACTTAAGGAATGAGCCGTCGCTCTCGTCAGTCTCGAAAACCGCGTGGTCGCCCCGGCCCGGCCGGGAGTTGCCCAGGTCGCCGAACTCTCCGCCCACCAGATACGTCGGGTCTTTTCCCGCTTTCACGAGGACCCATGCGATCATGGAAGTTGCGGTCGTCTTTCCGTGAGCCCCCGCCACCGCCACCAGTTTCTTGCCTTTCACGGCCTCCAGCAGCATGTCCATCCGGTGGACCACGGGTATTCCCCTATTCCGGGCCGCCATGAGCTCCGGATTGTCCTCGTGAATCGCGGACGACACTACCACCATGTCGGGAGAACCCAGATTCTCGGCCCGGTGTCCGATATGGATTTCCGCGCCCATCTTCTCCAATTGTTCGGTCAAGCCGGAAGCCTTGAGGTCTGATCCGGTGATCGAATATCCCCTGGAAAGGAGGATCCGCGCGATGCCGGACATGCTCTGGCCTCCGATTGCTACAAAGTGTATCTTGGTCATGACGCACCTTCCTGACTCCGTGTACCCGTGGGCATATATTCTATGATGCTTGAGTCTGCCCGGTCATAGGGCTTGTCCGGTATCATCTCCTCATGCCCCTTCCGACTCAGGTTCACCTACCTGCCTGTTCGCGCAAGTTCCATGAGACGATGACATATCTCCTTGGTTGCTTCTTTCCTGCCTATCCGCTCGGAAGCCTGAGACAGACGCGCAAGCTTCTCCGGGTCGCCCAAGAGTCCCAGGGCGGCCTCTGCAACTCTACTACCCGCTTGAGGTCCCTCTCTCACGACCAGCGCCGCGCCTTCTTCCTCGAGGGCCCTTGCGTTGTACTCCTGATGGTTTCCGGCCACATTCGGTGAAGGCACTATCACTGAGGGTATGCCCCGGGCCGTGATCTCGGCCAGAGTCATCCCCCCTGCCCGTCCGATGACCAGGTCGCAGGCGCTGTAAGCTTTGGCCATATCGTAGACATAAGGCTTTAGGATAATATTCCCAATAGAGGCGCCCTCTATCCCGTCTCCGGGCCGCGCCCCCAGAGCC
Organism: Candidatus Fermentithermobacillaceae bacterium; assembly: GCA_012841375.1. Taxonomy (GTDB): domain Bacteria; phylum Bacillota; class Sulfobacillia; order Fermentithermobacillales; family Fermentithermobacillaceae; genus UBA3951. The sequence continues at coordinate 63,698 of DUUV01000028.1, read as the reverse complement.
CGGCAGGCTTCCGGGTAGTACTCGGCTCCGGTCACGAACAGCATCGACGTCCCCTCAGGCATTCTCTTTGAGATCGCGATCCCCGCTTCCACCAGGGTTTTGGCGCCCCTGGAGCCCCCAAGAAGGAGCACGGCAGGCCCTTTTTCAACCATCCCGAAGAACCGGCGGCTCTCGTCTTTGCCCGTTTCCTCGAGGACCTCGCTCCTTACGGGATTTCCGGTCACCAGGACGCGAGACGGAACCGGGAAAAACTTGACTGAGTAGTCCCAGGCCGCGAAGGTCACCGCGGATATCCTCGATAGCCACAGGTTGGTCTTGCCGGGCACGGCGTTCTGCTCTTGAATGGCCCGGGGGATTCTCAGGAGGTGCGCCGCGGCGATGACGGGGCCCGACGCGTAGCCGCCCGTACCCAAGACAACGTCCGGACGAAAATCCCGGAGAAGAGTGACTGCGTCGAAGACTCCCATGAATGCGTTGGCGAGTCCCTTGAGCGCCACCACGGCCGACTTCCCCATTACACCCGAGGAACGGACGGACTTGAACGCAAGCCCCTCCCTGGGTACGATCTTGCTCTCCATGCCCGTCCCGGTCCCCACGTACAGTACCGACGTTCGAGGGAGCAAACGACTCATCTCTTTGGCGACGGCCACCGCGGGGTATATGTGCCCGCCTGTCCCTCCTCCGGTCACTACAAGTCGCAATCTGAGAGCCCCCTCATCTGGTCGCGTATCTTGAAATGTTGAGCACAATGCCCATGGCGACGAAGTTCATCACGAGAGACGAGCCGCCGCGGCTTATGAAAGGAAGCGGTATCCCCGTAATCGGCAGGGAACCTGTGACGACTCCGATGTTGATGACGGCCTGAAACACCACTAAGGCCGTCATCCCTGCCGCAAGAAAGCAGGAGTAGCGATCGGGGGCGGCCATCGCCGCCCGGAACCCGCGCCACGCAACGGTCGCGAAGAGGATGAGCACCAGGAAGGTCCCGAAGAAACCCATCTCCTCGCCGAGCACGGCGAAAACAAAATCTGTATCAGGTTCAGGCAGGTAGAACCACTTCTGCCTTGAGTAACCGATGCCTGTGCCAAAAGGGCCTCCGGTCCCCAGGGCGTAAAGAGCCTGGATGATCTGCCAACCTGCCCCATCGGGGTCAGCCCACGGGTCGAGGAACGCCAGGAAGCGGCGCCTCCGGTATTCCTCTGCAAAGACGGCCCAGGCGAGGGCGGGCAGGGCCGTTCCGGCGACCAGGGTGAGGTGCAGCCAGTTGGCCCCTGAGACGAAGATGATCACCGCGGCCCCTCCGGCGATGGCAACAGCCGTGCCCAAGTCAGGTTCCATAAGGACCAAGCCGCAGGTAAGACCCAAAAATGCCAGATATGGCACCAGCCCCGTTACGAAATTCTGGAGTTTGTCTCTCCTCCTCGCCATGCTGTCGGCCAGGAAGAGCAGAGTTGTCACTTTGGCGATCTCTGCCGGCTGAAATAAGAGCTGGCCGTAGCCCAGCCACCTCCTGGCGTCGTTCCGGACCTGACCCACGCCGGGGATGAGGACGATTATGAGGAGGAAGATGCCTGCGCCGGTCAAGAGGGGGACCCAAGACCGGTAACGCCAGACGTCGAAATGCATGAGGAACAGCATGGACGAAATGCCTATGCACGCCCAGACCAGCTGAGTGATCAGGTAGTAGTAGGGGTGTCCATAGAACTTCAGAGACCTCACCATGCTGGCCGAGAACACAATGACGATACCGATGGCCATGAGCGTCATGACCGCGAAAAAGAGTACGTAATCGGGGTTACCCCTCTTGGCTGTTCCGACCGACCTTGCCTTCCTCACACCCTACCTCCTGAAAGTCACTCCCAAAGCCCTACCGAGCCTGCTGCTATGAGCCCCACTGCTACCGCTACGGCTGCCGTCAACCTGAACATCCTGGTGATCCTGACCTCATCCCAACCGAGGAGTTCAAAGTGGTGGTGGATGGGCGTCATCTTGAAAACTCTCTTCCCGAAAAGCTGAAAAGAGATGACCTGTATGATCACTGTGATATTCTCCACAACCGGCACGAACGCGAAGAACAATAGCAGGAGCTCTGTCCTCGTGATTACGGCGATGCCCGACAAGAGGGCGCCGAGAGAAAGCGAGCCTATGTCGCCCATGATGACCCTGGCGGGATGACGGTTGTATACAAGAAAACCGAGAATGGCGCCGGTGGAACCTGCCACCAGCGCGCCCAGCGAAGGGATGCCCAAGACCGCCGCGGCGGCCAGAGCGACCGGGTAGTAGGCGGCCAAACCTTCCGCCACTATACTCCCGGCCAGGCCGTCCAACCCGTCGGTGAGGTTCACGCCGTTGGCGATGCCCACTATGATAAATACACCGAACACGCCGTAGAGAAAACCGAGGTCAGGGGCTTTGCCCGAGAACGGTATCACGACGGAAGTCCCCCGGCCTGTGCCTGCCACGAACCACATGAAAGCTCCCGCTATGAGGATCTGGAGCGCAAGTTTTTCCCTGGCCTTTAGCCCGAGATTGCGCCCTCTCCTCACCTTCCTGTAGTCATCCAGGAACCCGACGATGCCCATGAGAGCGAATAGGCCCAAGATAAGGACTTCCTGAAGAGAAGGAGACCCTTTCCTCCAGATATGGTTCACCAGTGACGAGACAAAAGTCCCCAGGATGAAAATGAGACCGCCCATGGTCGGGGTACCGGCCTTCTTGCGGTGCGTCACAGGCGCATCATCTCGGATGTGCTGTCCAAACCTCACTTTGTGAAGCCAGGGGATGAGGACCTTGCCGAGAAGGGCGGCTGCTAAGAAACCTGTTGCCAGCGACACGGCATCTTTCAGGATCTCCATACTCACAACTCCTCCAGTTGGTCGATGAACGACACGATGCTCTCGAATCCCATCCCCCTGGATGCCTTTACCAGACATGCGTCGCCGGGTCTCAGTAGATTTCCCAGGTGGTCCCGGGCGCCTTCTTTCCCTGGAAACCATGACGCACGCTTGCTTGTCCCGGTTTCATTCCAGCCCCTCACTATTTCTATGCCCAGTTCGCCTACGGCAACGAGGAGATCGGCCTTTTCGGCCGCGTATTTCCCAACTTCCCTGTGTGCCGGAGGCCCGTGAGCCCCCATCTCCAGCATGTCGCCGAGGACCGCGATCTTCCTTTCGCTCTGAATGTCGGCGAGGAGGTCCAACGCCGCCCGCATCGATTTAGGACTGGCGTTGTACGCGTCGTTGATGATCGTGATCCCCTTATGCCGGCGGACTTCGAGCCTCATGGGACTCATCACGGCGTTCTCCAACCCTTCGCGGATCCGGGCAGGCGGTACGCCGAACTCGAGACCGATGGCCACGGCCGCCAGGGAATTTTGCACCTGATGGACTCCGGGGATCCTCAACCTGAGAGGAAAGCGGTCGCCCTTATAGGAAACCGTGAAGTTTGCCCCTTCCCACCCCAAAGGTTCGACGTCTACGGCTCTTACGTCGTTTTCCTCCCCAAAGCCGTAGCAGAGTCTCCGGCATTTTGCCCTATGGCCCATCCTGCGGATGTGTTCGTTGTCGCCGCACATAACCGCCAAGCCGTCTCGGGGCAGGGCTTCCAGGATCTCGGCTTTGGCCAAGGCGATCTCTTCAAGGCTTCCTAGGACACCGATGTGGGAAACAGATATGTCGGTGAGGACTCCTACGGCCGGCAGCGAAACGGCACACAGGTCCGCGATCTCGCCCCTCTTCCGCATGGCCATCTCCAAGACCGCGTACCGGTAGGGCGCGTCCATACCGAGCACCGCCAACGGGAGCCCTATGTGGGAGTTCAAGTTGCCGGGGTTTCCGTACGTGGGAAACTCGGTTGCCAACACCGAGACCACCAGGTCTTTGGTGCCGGTCTTGCCCAGGCTGCCGGTCACACCGATGACCTCGACCGGCAGCTCCCTCCGGTAATGGGTGGACAGGTCTCTCAAGACCTCTATCGTAGACGCGGCCATCAGCACTCCAAAGCCGTCCGATTGTGGGCCAACGCCTTGGACGGGATGTTCGCAGACAGCGCCTCCCGCGCCCTTCTCACGCACCTCGGGTACGAAATCATGACCGTCGGACCGCTCGCCTACGATGGCCACGAACAAATCGCCCGGAAGCGTCTTGCGGGAGTCAATCGCTACTCTGGTGAACAGCCTGTCCTCATCACCGAAAACGACGCGGGCTCCTGAAACGGCCGCTATCTCTTTGAGTGAGTAAGGTCTCACCGCTCTCCATCCTTTCCGGACACGGCCAAGATGGCCCTGCGGGCTTCTTCCGCGTCGTCAAAGTGAAATACTTCGTCTCCGACAACCTGGTAGGTCTCGTGGCCCTTTCCGGCCACAACGACCACATCTCCGGGCATGGCCCTCTCTACCGCTTCGTATATTGCCCTGCGCCGGTCGCTTATTCGGAGATAAGAGCCTCTCCCACGACTCTCTCTTATGCCGGATTCAATATGGTCCAGGATCTGGTCTTCATCTTCGTTCCTGGGGTTATCGTTCGTGATTATCACAAAGTCGGCCATATCGCCTGCGAGTTTGCCCATGACGGGACGCCTGCCGGCATCCCTTTCACCGCCGCAGCCAAACACCAGGATCACTCTGCCCGTGCTCATTTCCCTGGCAAGGGCGAGGATGTCGCGGAGACTCTCGGGTGTATGAGCGTAGTCCACCCAGACTGAGAACTCCTTAGAACCGGGGACCAGTTCCACCCGTCCTCTAACCGGCTCTGCTCTCTCAAGGCCTTCGGCGATAGTTGCCCGGTCAAAGCCGAGCCCGTAGGCCACCGCGGCTGCCGCAAGCGAGTTGTACACATTGAACCGGCCCAATAGGACGGTTCTGACCCTTCGTTCGATATCGCCGGCTACGAGGGTGAAGGTAGTCCCTCGAGCGTCCATGCGGACATCCTTTGCCCGTACCTCGGAGTCTTCTCCCAGCCCGTACGTGACCACCCTACCGACCGCTTTCGAGCGGAAGAGACCTGCGTATGGGTCATCCGCGTTTATGGCGGCAGTCTGGAGCCGTTCACTCTTCTTAAGGCCCCGGGACCTTTCCAGGAGGCTGAACAGCCTGGCTTTGGCGCCGGCGTACGCTTCCATGGTGCCGTGGAAGTCAAGGTGGTCCCAGCCCATATTGGTGAACACCGCCGCGTCGAACAGTATGTCCTCGACCCGGAACAGCTCCATGGCGTGGGAAGAAACCTCCATGGTGACGGCATCCAGGTTCTTGGCGACCATCTCACTCATGAGAGACTGAAGGTCGGAAGACTCAGGGGTTGTCCGTGTGACAGGTCTCACCTCATCGCCGACGATGTTGTGGACGGTTCCGATGAGTCCGGTCCTGAGCCCGCACGAGTCAAGCACGCTCTTCACCAGATGACAGACGGTCGTCTTTCCCTTGGTCCCTGTGACCCCGACCACGGTGAGGTCACGGCTCGGGTGCCCGTAGAAAACCGAGGCTGCCGATGACAGTGCCCTCCGGGGATCGCTTACGACGGCAAAACCTTTTCCTTTAGGTACTCCGGTGGGCAGGTCTGGGGTTCCATCCAAGCTTGTGACAACGGCTGAAGCGCCCCGCCTTAAAGCGTCGGGTATGTACCGGCGCCCGTCATCTTTGAAACCCGGTATCGCGAAAAACGCGTACCCCGGCGACACGGCGCGGCTGTCGTACGCGATGCCGGTTACTTCCGCGTCCGCCAGGACATTTTTACCGGGCGTGTCCTTGAGCATGGTGCTAAGGCGCATAATCATCCCCGTCCTCCTCGTCATCTGGCGGCTCACTGCCCTACGTCCATGCGGAAAATCACTCTCACTGTGCTCCCCAACGGGACTATGGTTCCCGCAGGCGGGTCCTGAGACACAGCGAATCCGCTGCCTTGGGCCGAGAGAATGAGTCCCGCTTCCGTGAGCCTGCGGCGTGTCTGAGTGAGTCCCATACCCATGAGAGACGGGACGGCGACCTCTCCCTCTCCCGGGACAACCTCTTCCTCGGTGTACAAGATAATGGTGGTCCCTTTCGGCACCTTGGCTCCCGCCACCGGGAACTGACGGGTGACCCGGGTTCCCGGGCCTTCTTTGGACCCTGTGAGTTCGGCCTTTCTGAGTTCAACCTGGGCCGAGGTTACCTCGGTACCTACCAGGTCCGGTACCTCCACAAGCTCGGAGGGTTCGGTGCCCGGGACCTCTTCTTGAGGGGGTACCTCCAAGTAACGGAGGACGTCCTTCATGATCCCCTGAAAGACCGGTGCCGCTATCTGCCCTCCGTAGTAAGCCCCTTTGGGCTCGTCGATCATGATGAGGAGCGCCACTTTGGGATCGTTGGCAGGGGCGAAACCTATGAACCAAGCCAGGTACTTGCCCTCGGCCAACACGCCGTCGACTACTTTGTTTGATGTTCCCGTCTTTCCAGCCAGCCGGTAGCCGGGGATGTAGGCCTGTTTTCCGGTCCCTTTGGAGACAACTTCTTCGAGCGCCACACGGAGCTCGGTCGAGGTCTTGTCGGAGATTACCTGATGTATCTTTCCCGACGCCTTCTGTTCGACGATCTCGCCGTCGACATCCGTTACGGCCTTCACCAAGTGGGGCACTACCGTATACCCGCCGTTGGCGATAGCCGATATGGACGCAATGAGCTGCACCGGCGTAAGCTGCAGCGTCTGCCCGTAAGACATGACTGCGAGGTCTATCGGCTTGCAGAGCTCTTCAGGCACGATGATTCCCGAAGACTCACCCGGCAAGTCGATCCCGGTCACGCTGGTCACGCCGAACAAGTCAAGGTACTTGTAGAAATCGGGTATCCCGGTCCTCAGGCCGATCTCGATGAACCCTACGTTGCATGAATTCTGAATGACCTCGTTAAAGGTCTGGCTCCCGTGCCCTTCGTGCACGTGGCAGTGCAAGACTTCCTCTCCGACTCTCTTCGTCCCGCCGCAAAAGAAAGTGTCGTGTACGCTGACTTTGCCCGTCTCCAGCGCGGCAGCGGCAGTGATCGGTTTGAAGGTAGACCCAGGCGGAAACGAATCGGTTATGGCCGTTATGCGCCGGTTGGCGTCGGGATAGCGATCGTACTCGTTGGGGTCATAGGTCGGGCGCATGGCCATGGCCAGTATCTCGCCGTTCTGCGGGTCCATGGCGATGGCGAAACCCCCGACCGCCTGGCTTCTTTCAACGGCCGCGTCCAGCTCTCTTTCGGCGATGAACTGGATCACCTCGTCAATGGTCAGGACAAGGTTCCTGCCCTGCACAGGCGGTATATAGCCTTTCTGGGACTGGGGGAGCGCGTCGCCAATGGCATCAACCTCCACCGTAAACCGTCCCTCTATCCCCCTGAGCTGCCGGTCATAATGGTACTCCAGCCCCTCGAGGCCGTCGTTGTCTATACCGACAATGCCGAGAGTCTGGGCGAGCAAGCTCCCTTTAGGCCAGACCCTCATGGACTCTTGGGTGAAACCGATGCCGGGGAGCCTCTCCTCCCTGATGCGCCTCGCCACGTCGTCGGGGATCTTTCTCTTCAGCCACTCAAATGAAGAAACTCTGGTGAGCCTTCCCACCAGTGAGTCATAGCTCATGCCCAGGATCTCCGAGAGCGTCCTGGCGGTGGCTTCGGGATCCCTAACCTGAGCCGGGATGGCGTAGACAGATTCTACATCAATGCTGAAAGCAAGCTCGTGCCCGTTCCGGTCGTAGATGACGCCGCGCCTGGGTTGGATGGGGATGTCCTGCATCCGCATGTCCAGGGCTTCTTCACCCAGGGTGTCTGACCAGATGAACTGGACATAGACCAGACGGGCCAAAAGCAATACAAACGCGACTACGGCTCCTGCAAGCACACGAGCCACGCGTTTTCGGGCAAGCACTGCTCCCATAAGCGGTTCCTTCCGTGACCGGCGAAGAGATCCTTACCTCTGCCCCTTCGCCGTAGCTTCTTTCACTCCAAAGATCTGAGCTATGCGGCCGATCAGCGAAAGTATACCACTTCGCTCCGATTTAGGCTCTACGCTGGCGAGTACGAAGGAGCTCTCCCGTTCCGCGGGCACCTCCAGGGCCTTCACGTCTCCCGGATCAACCATGCCGAGAGTCCCCCTGGCCTCGCTCTCGATAAACTCCAGGGATTCTACGTAAGCGACGGCCTTCTTCAGATCTTCGTTCCTCAGTTTGAGCGACTGAAGCTCCCGTTCCTTTAGAGCAACTGTTTCGTTGATTTGCGCCACTCGTGCAGGCTGCAAGACCAGCAGGCTGCCGGCCATCACGATGATAAGGAAATACGCCATGCCGAAGACTTCGAGCGGCACGGAGCGTACGGCTTGTCTCCTTACCCTGCGGTTTCTTACCCTATTTGAGCCAAGCGCTCCGGCGCCTGTCAGCCTGAGTTCAGATGAACCTATCATGAGACATCTCTCTCTTCACTACCCGCAGTTTGGCGCTCCGCGCTCTGGGGTTCTTCTCTATTTCTTCCGCTTTCGGCGTAACCGGTTTCCGCGTGACCCTCTGAGCCTCTCCTCGCCCGGCGAGGTTCTTGAATGTCTCTTTGACCACACGGTCCTCCAGTGAGTGATACGAGAGAACCGCCATTACTCCGCCGGCGCTCAGGTGGTAGAAGCCATCCAGAAGAGCCCTGCCCAAACGTCCGATCTCGTCGTTCACCGCGATGCGGAGGGCCTGGAACGTCCTCCTTGCCGGATGACCTCCCCCCGTCCTGGCCCTCACGGGAACTGCCTTCTTCACGATGTCAACGAGCGCGCCGGCCGAATCGATGTCGCGATCCTCTCTGGCTTTGAGTATCTCTCCGGCGATTCGCGAGGCGAACCTCTCCTCACCGTACTCACGCAAGATCCTCGCCAATTCTTCTCCGCTGTAGGTCATGAGTATGTCCCTGGCCGTAATACCTGCCTCCGGGTCCATCCTCATGTCCAGGGGCCCCTCTCCCCAGTAGCTGAACCCCCTCTCGGGAGTATCCAACTGCCTGGACGAAACCCCTAAATCGTACAAGATGGTGTCCACCCTGGGCACTCCGATCTCCGCTAGGGCCTCGGGTAGACGGCGGTAATCTGCCTTGACGGCCAGAAACCGTCCTCCGAACTCGTTTGCGAGCCTCTCTCCCGCTACGCTGAGCGCTTCGCTGTCTACATCAAATCCCAACACGAAGGTCTCTCTTGAACGCCTCAAGACTTCTAGAGCATGTCCTCCGTCACCAAGCGTGCAATCCAGATGAATCGAGGGACTGTCGGGCAAGAGATACGACATCGTCTCAAAGACCATGACAGGCCGGTGAAAACACTCGGTCATACGCCTGTAACACTCTCCGCTATTGTCGAGAAGGTCTTTCCGATATCTATCTTCTTGCGATCCCACACCTCTTTATCCCAAATCTCGGCCCTTGTCCCGACTCCAAGTATCCAGACATCCTTGGTGATGCCCGCATACTCCCTGAGCGACATGGGTAGGACGATCCTTCCCTGGCGGTCAGGTTCCACGTCGGTCGCTCCCGAGAGGAAGTAGCGCTGGTAGTCACGGGCTTCCCTGTGGTTCAGCGGCATGTTCTTGATTTTCTCCAAGACAAGTGCCCACTCTTCGCTAGGGTAGACAAAAAGGCAGTTGTCCAGGCCTCGAGCAATGTAGAAACGGGGACCGAGAGCCTCCCTGAACTTTGAGGGCAGGGCTACTCTCCCCTTCAGGTCCACGGTATGAAGGTATTCCCCCACAAACCCTGTGGCCTGTGCCACCAATCACCACTCTCCCCCACTAGACACCCCTATTCTACACATCGAGTGCAATTCCTTCAATGATTAGCTGATTTTCCAACGATAATTGAGTGAACTGACTTTCCCGCGCCAATGAAAAAGGCCGCGTCCCGTTTCGGGATGGCGGCCTCTCCGGGAGTCTATGTCTCTTGGCTAGTCTTTTCCTATCGTGGCGACGGCATCGTAAGAATCTTCGGCGGCTTTCCTCTCCAGGTACAGCACGGAACCTCCGCACTTTGGACACCTGAGAGAAAAGCCGCCTGTGTCGTGCTCTTCCCGTCTATCTGCCTCCCGCCGGGTAGACCCTTGAGCCCCGCACGCAAGGCAGATGTACTCAACCGTTCTGGGTGGTCTCACGGACTCGCCCCCCTAGGATGATTTTCCGACCCACCCTGCCTTCACTCTACTGTATTCTGAACGACGATTGTGTTTCCTCCCTATCCGGAGGCGAAATACTTTCCAAAGACTCCCTTGGCGTTTTCCCCCAAAATCATCTCCTGCTCCTTCGGGGAGAGGCCTGATACGGCAATGTCTCGTATGTATCTTTTGCAGGAAACCAGGGGATAATCGCTCCCCAGCATGATCTTGTCCAAAACCCCAAGCGCCTTGAAGGCCATATATACATCTGGCTTGTACAAGAACGGCTGGGCAGCGTTGTCGTAGTAAACGTGCTCAAGGCTCTTGACCTCGGGCATGGCGGCATACAAAGGCAGGCCGCCTCCCAAATGAGCGAAGATAGTGGTAAGCCCGGGGTTCTCTACCGCGAACCGGTACGCGTCCAGGGGACCCACGTCTCCCTTGCCGGGATAGGCGTGGCCTACCAGCTCGTTTACATGGATAAGGACCACGGCGCCCGCCTCGCGGCACAAGCCGGCGATCCTCTTCATGCCCTTTCCCAGGAGGTCGAATCCGTGGCCTGCCGGGAAGACCTCGCCCACTCCACACGCCCCCAGGGAGAGACACCTCTCCACTTCGGCCACGGCTCCCGGTGCCTCAGGGTCTACCACCGCCAGTGCCGCGATCTTGTCCGGGTGCGACCGGCTCAAGTCGAGGGAATGGTCGTTCTGGAGGCGCGAGATGCCTGTATCCTTGAACGCGAACCCGGAGACAACCGCCTGTTGAACCCCGCCGGCATCCATGTCTCTGAGAAGATGGGCTCCCGTCAGGAAAGCGGCGTTCTTTGTCTTTGTGAGCATTGCGAAATGGGGATCCCGCTCCGCAAAACGAGCGGGATCCCTCGAGATCTCCGGAGGAACTACATGTGCGTGGCAGTCGATGATCACGACGAGTGCTTCCCTGTCTCCTCTACAAGCTCCAGGAGGACGCCAAAAGTGCTCTTTGGATGGACAAAGCCTACCATGGTTCCGTGGGCGCCGGGCCTGGGCTCCTTGTCTATGAGCCTGGCTCCTCCCTCTTCGGCCTTCTTGAGGTCGCCGGCGACGTCGTCGGTCTCAAGGGCGATGTGGTGCATGCCTTCTCCCCTTGAGACGAGGAACTTGGCCACTGCCGAGTCTTCTGATGTAGGTTGGAGAAGCTCGATCCTCGTATCGCCCAGTGGGACGAACGCCACTTTCACCTTCTGCGATTCCACTTCTTGAGTCCCCGCGGCTTCCAGTCCAAAGACATCCTTCAGAGTCTTCACTGCCGCGTCAAGGTCCTTTACGGCTATGCCTATATGGTTCACCTTGGTAATCATCTGAAAGCCCTCCCTAGATGAAAGCTCCGGGCCTGTAAGTGCCGAACACGTTTCTAAGGACGTCGCATATCTCTCCGATGGTGGCGTAGTTCCGGACCGCCTCAACTATCGGAACTACCAGGTTACCTTCGCCCTTGGCGGTTTTCTCGATCTCCTTGAGGGCCGAGGACACGGCCTTCGAATCTCGACCGGCTCTCAAAGAGGCCAGACGCTTCTTCTGGGCTTCGGCAATCTCCGGGTTCACCCTGAGGAGGCCCTTGGGGGGTTCTTCCTGTACTTCGAAAGAGTTGACTCCCACAACCAGCCGCTCTTTGGCCTCTACCGCTTTCTGATACTTGTAGGCGCTGTCCTGGATCTCCCGCTGGAGGAACCCACGCTCTATGGCTTCGGTGGCGCCGCCCATATCGTCGATCTTCTTGATGTACTCTTCGGCTTTGGCCTCAATCTCGTCTGTAAGTTTCTCCACATAGTAGCTGCCTGCCAGCGGGTCTACCGTGTCGGCGACGCCCGACTCATACGCGATGATCTGCTGCGTCCTGAGGGCTATCCTCACCGAATCCTCGGTGGGCAGTGCCAGGGCTTCGTCCCGGGAGTTGGTGTGCAGAGACTGGGTACCGCCCAGGACTGCGGCCAAGGCTTCCAAAGTCGTACGGATAACGTTGTTGTCGGGCTGCTGAGCCGTGAGAGACGAGCCGGCCGTCTGGGTGTGGAAGCGCAGCATCATGGATTTGGGGTTCTTCGCGTGGAACCTTTCCTTCATGATACGGGCCCACAGACGCCGGGCGGCCCTGAACTTGGCGATTTCCTCGAAGAAATCCATGTGGCTGTTGAAGAAGAACGACAGCCTTCCCGCAAATTGGTCTACGTCCAGGCCTTTCTTGACCGCGGCCTCAACGTAGGCGATTCCGTCGGCCAACGTGAAGGCAACTTCCTGGACCGCCGTAGCGCCGGCTTCCCTGATGTGATAGCCGCTTATGGAGATTGTGTTCCAGTCAGGAATCGTCTTGGCGCAGTACTCGAACACATCGGTCACGAGGCGCATGGAAGGCCCCGGCGGAAATATGTATGTGCCTCTCGCCACGTACTCCTTGAGGACATCGTTTTGGACGGTTCCCTGGAGTTTTTCGGGGCTCACGCCTTGCTTCTCGCCCACGACCTGGTACATGGCCAGAAGAACGGCGGCAGGGGCGTTGATGGTCATGGATGTCGAGACTTTATCCAGCGGGATACCGCTGAACACGGTCTCCATGTCCATAAGGGAGTCGATGGCGACTCCAACCCTCCCTACCTCGCCTTCGGCAAGGGGATGATCGGAATCGTAACCTACCTGGGTGGGAAGGTCAAACGCTACCGAAAGACCGGTCTGCCCCTGGTCGAGCAGGAACCTGAACCTCCGGTTCGTCTCTTCGGCCGTGCCGAAACCTGCGTACTGACGCATTGTCCAGAAACGCCCGCGGTACATGGTAGGCTGAACCCCGCGGGTAAACGGATATTGGCCCGGAAACCCGAGCTTCTGAGAGTAGTCCCATCCCTCTAACTCAAGGGGCGTCAGCGCGCGGTCTATCGAGATCCCCGACTGGGTAGCGAACTCGGGCTTGCGTTCCGGGTACCTCTGGATAACCCTGGCAACTGTGCCCTGCTCCCACTTCTCCTTAAGAGCCTTCAGTTCCTCGGCTTTCACTTGTGAATCCCCTCCTAAGCGACTCCTAAGCGACTTACGAAAGCCAGCCGCGGAGTCTCATTGCATCGGCAACTCTCTTCACGCCGACCAAGAACGCGGCTTCTCTCATGGACACATTCATGTCGCGGTGCATTCGATACACGGACGAGAAAGATTCTACCATGATCTTCTCCAGTTTCCTGTTGAGTTCCTCGGGTGTCCATGACGAACCCTGGAGGTTCTGCACCCATTCAAAATACGATGCGGTAACCCCGCCTGCCGATGCCAGGATATCGGGCACCACCATGACGCCCTTCTCCTCCAGCACAGAGTCGGCGCCCGGAACCGTTGGGCCATTGGCGGCCTCCACCACCAGCTTTGCTTCCATACCGAGGGCGATCTCTTCGGTGATTGAGCCTTCGAGAGCGGCAGGTATGATCACGTCCACGGGAAGCGAGAAGAACTCGTCCGGCGGAACGTCACTCGACCCGGGAAATCCCCTTACCGTCCCGCGTTCCTTCTTCCACGTCAGGACAGCCACCGGGTCCAGCCCTTCCGGGCTGTAGGCTCCACCGCCCGTATCGTTGCATGCGACCATCTTGGACCCAAACTCACCCATGTAATAGGCCGCGTTGAAGCCGGCGTTGCCGAAGCCGCTCACTGCGTAGGAAGCCCCGGTGAGGTCGATGCCCAAGACTCTGGCGGCCTCACGGACGCAAAGCGTAGTCCCTCGGGCCGTAGCCGTATCTCTACCCGAAACGCCGCCGAGTTCCACAGGCTTGCCTGTCACCACGGCCTGCACGACCTCGCCCTTGAGTGACGAGTACTCGTCCATTATCCAAGCCATCACGCGGGCGTTCGTGTACATCTCGGGCGCCGGGATATCCGTGAGAGGTCCCAGGAGGTCCGCCACGGCACGCACGTAACCGCGGGTCAGGTTTTCCAGTTCACGCTGGGACATCTCTTTGGGGTTGCAGCGGATCCCGCCTTTCGCGCCACCGAAAGGAAGGCCCATTACCGAGGACTTGAACGTCATCCACATCGCCAAAGCCTTGATCTCGTCGGCGTCTGTGGCCGGATGGAATCTGATGCCCCCTTTGGCGGGGCCGAGAGCCGTCGAATGCTGGGAGCGCCATCCGGTGAAAACCTTCACCGACCCATCATCCATTCTCACCGGAATGGCGACTTCCAGCGTCTTCTCGGGCTCTTTCAACCGCTCGTACGCGACGCTCTCCAAACCAAGCGTGTCGCATGCCTTCTTCACCAGATGCCTGGCAATCGCAAGCGGGTGTGTGCCTTCAACCGGCATCCACGCCAATCCTCCCCAGGGCGCCGCGCGCAAAGGATCTCCTCAAACTATCTCTTTGGCAGCCTGAACGCCTGCCAAGAAAGCCTTCTCGTTGAGTTCTTCGGTGCCTTTAGGGACCCTCGCCAAGACCGACTGCAGGGTCGCGTCTTCGGGCACGATACCGGTCACGCCTACCAGAAGACCCAATGCCACGATGTTGGCCACGATCTCGCGGCCCAACTCCTTGGCTTTCGCACTGATTGAGTATCTCATGATGTTGGCATCGACGGGCGGCACGTCTTTCACGTACGTGTCGTCGACGATGATCGTCCCTCCCGGACGGACACCGGGAGCGAACTTGTCGAACGCTTCCTGAGTCATGACGAGCAGGACGTCGGGGTTCTTCACCTCGGGATAGTCGATCTCCTCGTCCGCGATGATGACGTCGGCCTTGGAAGAGCCGCCCCGCGACTCAGGTCCGTATGACTGGGACTGCACGGCGTTGTACTCGGTGTGCTCGGCGGCCGCGGCGGCCAGGATAATGGCCGCAGTAATCAGCCCTTGACCGCCCGCACCGGCCAACCTGAATTCTCTGCGCATTAGCCCCTTCCTCCTTCCGCCGCTGCCTTGACCATGACTTCACCATAGACCTTGGTGAGCTCCGTGGAGGGCTGGTTCACCAGGATCCCTATAGGGAACTTGCCGTCTTTCTCCTCAGGGGTCATCTTGTCCCATGAAGATGCCGGAACTGCCCTATCCCTCAACCAGTTGAGCATATCCAGAGGGGTGCGAAGCCTGTTGCGGCGACCGTAGTATGTCGGGCACTGAGACAGCGCGTCTACAAAGCTGAAACCTTCGTACTTCAGAGCTTCTTTGATCATGTTGGTGAGATGACGGGTATGGTAGGCGGTGCTCCTGGCGATGAATGACCCGCCCGCTCCCTTGACAAGCTCGCAAAGGTCAAACGGCCGCTCGAACATGCCGTAGGGGGCCGTTGAGGCGTAGCTGCCCCTGGGAGTGAGCGGCGAGTACTGGCCCGAAGTCATCCCGTAGATGTTGTTGTTGAAGCAGACCACGGTAAGGCCGATGTTCCGCCTGGCAGCGTGAATGAGGTGATTGCCGCCGATAGCGGCGGCGTCGCCGTCGCCGGTTATGACGATAACATTGAGTTCGGGATTAGCCATCTTTATGCCTGTGGCAAACGGGATGGCCCGGCCGTGGGTCGTGTGAAGGGTGTCGAAGTTCATGTATCCGGGAGCCCGGGATGAACAACCGATACCCGAAACGATCACGGTCTCCTCCGTATCAAGCCCGGTTTCGTCGATGGCCCGTATGATGGCTTGAGTTACGATACCGTGCCCGCAGCCGGGACACCAGATATGTGGCAGTTTGCCCACACGAAGATACTTCTCAAGAGGCAGAGCCACGAAGAATCGCCTCCTTAACGGCTTCCAGGATCTCGTCGGGCTCGATGTACTGCCCGCCCAACTTGTTCAGGCCGACCACCGGGCACGTGTCGCCTATGACACGCTTGACCGGCCTCACTATCTGGCCCAAGTTCATCTCGGGGACAATCACGGCCTTGGGTTTCTTGGCCTTGGCCTTAAGAAGCGGCTCCTCTAGGAACGGCCAGATGGTGACCGGGCGGATAAGCCCCGCCTTCAGACCGGCGGCGCGGGCGTCCCGGACGGCCTTTTTGGCCGACCTGGCGGTCCCTCCGAACGAGAACACGAACACTTCGGCGTCATCGGTGAAGAGCTCTTCTGCTTGAGGCAGGTCTTTCTTCCTGTATGTGATCTTGTCGTTTATCCTCTTGATTTGCGTTGCGCCCGCCTGGGGGTTATTTGTCGGGAAACCGTCCTCACCGTGGGTGAGGCCTGTGACGTGGTACTTGTAGCCCTCACCGAAAGCCGCCAGGGGAGCGATCTTTGCCGGATCGCCGTAGTCGGCGTAAGGCTTATACTGACCCGGCGGAAGATCCGGCTTTGCGCGGTCTCTCACCACCAGCTCCGACTTCTCGGGCAACACGACCTTCTCGCGGAGATGGCCGACCATTTCATCCATCAGCAGGATGACCGGCGTCCTCAGTTCTTCGGCTATATTGAACGCAGTGACAGTCAAGGTGTAGGCTTCCAGGACCGACGACGGCGAGAGCACCACTATCTCATGGTCACCGTGGGTGCCCCACCTGGCCTGCATGACGTCGCCCTGGGCCGCCGACGTAGGCATGCCCGTGGACGGACCCACTCGCTGCACGTCCACCACGACGCAGGGGATCTCGGCCTCCACCGCAAACCCTATGTTCTCCTGCTTCAGGGAGAACCCGGGGCCTGAGGTGGCCGTCATGGATTTCCTGCCGGCCAGCGAGGCCCCACAAATAGCAGCCATGCTGGCGATCTCATCTTCCATCTGCAAAAATTTGCCTCCTACCTGAGGGAGGCGCGCGGCGCATAGTTCGGCTATTTCAGTAGACGGCGTGATGGGATACCCGGCGAAAAACTTGAGCCCGGCGGCTATGGCGCCCTCCACGCAAGCCTCATTGCCCTGAAGAAGTTTGGGCTTTGATCCGTTCATTTTTCGGCCCTCCTCTTCACGGTGATGGCAAAGTCCGGACAATGCATCTCACACAGTAGACACCCGATGCACTGTGAAGGCGCTTTCACGATTGGTCCGCCTCCATCGCTCTCCAAAACGTCTTTGGGGCAAAACGCTATGCAGAGACCGCACTTCTTGCACCATTTTTCGTTGACCGCGATCTCATACGGTGAATCACTCACCACTACGGACCCCCTTCTGCCTGTTCTTCTTGCGATGCTCAAGAACGGAAGATCCCAGAAGGTTCACGGACCCCGCATCTGGCCGGTAGACGAACTCGATGATCTGAGTCCCCCTCCTGGCCATGGCCGCGACCTCTTTCTGACGTCCGGGCGACACGATAACCGCCCGTTTGCCCTTGAGCTTGTCCTCAACCACGGCCGGGTCTCTGTCGGTAACAGTCTCAACGTTGAGCTCGGTGATCCCCGCGAGTTCCATGGACTTCTTGATCCTCTCCGCGAACCTATCCGAGATGCAGACCAACAACACGCTGGAGCCCGGAGGAAGCCGGGCTATGCGGACAATGGTCTCCATATCGGGGTCCAGGGCGATCCCAAGGACGTCTTCGGATCTCTCAGGGAAGGACCCGCGCACTTCGTCGAGGTGGAAGAAAGTGGTGACGACCATATCGGAGCGGGCCACTGTATCTCTGGCCTCTTCCACCCCGCCCAAGAGGTCGTCGATAAGGACCGGAAGGACCTTTACGCCGGTACCCAGTTCCAGCTCCTTGCTGAAGTAGTCCAGTTGCTCCCGGTTGCACTCTACAAAAGCGATCTTGACATCCGAGAGCATTTTCCGCCGCTCCTCCACTCTGCGCGACATGACGGCGAGAAACTCGTCAAGGTTCACCCCCAGGGCCAAGGCGTCATCCAGCGCGGCGTCGATGACCCTGTTCAGGCGCTCTCTCTTGTTCTCCATCCGTAGAATGTCGTCGGCCTCGGCGACAAAGGTTCCCCGTCCCTGCCTTGACGTGATGAGGCCCTCTGCCTCCAACTGCCTGTAGGCGAGGCTCACCGTGTTGCGGCTGACTCCCAGTTCGGCCGCAAGGGCCCTTTCCGTCGGAAGCCTTTGTCCCTCGCTCCACTGACCACTGGAGATAAGCGACTCTATCCTTCGTTTCACCTGCAGGTAAATGGGCAACCCGCCCTTCCTGCGGAGGTCGAAGGAAGACCTTTCGTCCAAAGCGGCCCCTCCCTACACTGGCCCGACCAATTGGCACAAATGGATCTATTCTCGATCCACTTTGGAACTCCTCCGGTCGGCCACCGGAATCTCCGATTCTCCCCGACAGCGCTCCTTCTTCCATGCCCATTATACAAGAAAAATCCGGACGTGAACGTCCGGATTGGATCTATTCTTAGTGCCAAAATGAAGCCAATCTGTTCTGGCGTCTCTAGTCTCTTATGGGCCTCGCGATGCCGGTCTTCAATACGTCTACCTCGACCCTCTCGGCTACCCTCACCTTGACCGACATGTCCTCAACCTTGGTGATCACTCCTATGAGTCCTCCGGCTGTGACCACCTTATCTCCCGGCTTGAGCTCCCTTATCATCTGGGCCCTCTCGCGCTGTTCCTTCTGTTGCGGCCTGATGGTGAAGAAATACATGAACGCGAAGAGCAGTACGATCCAGATGTAGCTGGTCCAGGAAGGCAATTGTCCCTGCGGCACGTTTCCAACCTCCTTGTCCCCGTTTTGACTTACACAAACTGTACGCCTTCGGTTTTCCATGTTCGACCAAGTCTCATGGATTACCTTTTCCGAGCACGGCAAATATCATGAAGGACGGCGGCCCGACCTCAAAGATGGCCGGGACGGCACCTAGGTTTGGCCGAATGGATAGGCGTCCATTAGCTTCTGGCGGAGGGATTCCGCGGTCCCTTGACGGATTGACTCTCTGAGTCGCTCCATGAGTCTTTGGAAAAACCGGAGGTTGTGTATGGTGAGAAGAGTCGAACCCAGTGTCTCTCCCGCCACAAGAAGGTGCCTCAAGTAGGCCCTCTTGAACTCCCGGCAAGTCACGCAGTCGCAACCTTCCTCAAGTGGTCCAAAGTCCGAGGCGTACTTCCGGTTGCGGAGGTTCAGGCCTCCCTGGAACGTGAAGGCCCTGCCGTGGCGGGCGTTTCGCGTGGGAAGGACGCAGTCGAACATGTCTACTCCGTTGAGAGCACCCTCAACGAGGTCAACAGGGTGTCCCACTCCCATAAGGTATCTCGGCCTGTCTTCCGGCAAGCAGTCTACGGTGAACCGGACGATTTCGTAAAATTCCTTCTTGGGTTCGCCGACGGCCAGTCCCCCTATGGCATAGCCCGGAAAATCCAGGCGCGAGAGGGCCAGGGCTGACTCCTTTCGGAGATCGCTCCAGACAGAGCCCTGCACGATCCCAAAGAGGGCCTGAGACGGGGGCACGGCGACCGACTTGGCCCTCTCGGCCCAGAGCGTGGTACGCGCCACCGCTTGGCGGGCGACCTCTCTGGAGACGGGATACGGCACACACTGGTCGAAGCACATGATGATGTCGGCCCCGATGTCTACCTGGGCTCCCACCGACACTTCAGGCGAGAAAAACACGGAGCTTCCGTCAATGTGGGACCTAAAAGACACCCCTTCGTCGGTGACCTTCACCATTGACCCCAGGCTCATCACCTGGAAACCGCCGCTGTCGGTGAGGGTGGAGCCTTTCCAGTTCATGAAGCGGTGGAGCCCGCCTGCCGCCTTGACGGCAGCCGTACCTGGCCTCAGATGCAGGTGATAGGCGTTAGAGAGGATGATCTTGGACCCCGTGTTCCAGACGTCCTCCGGGAGGACCGATTTCACGGTCGCCTGGGTCCCCACGGGCATGAACACGGGCGTCTCGAATTCACCATGGGCCGTACGAATGCGGCCTAGCCTGGTCTTTCCTTTTTGGTACTCGCAACTGAAAACAAGGTCCGGTTTCTGGGCCAAATCCGTCTCTCCCCTCAAGAATCCTAAAGGATCAACATGGCGTCTCCGAACGAGAAGAACCGGTACCTCAAGGATACGGCTTCTTCGTATGCCCGGATGACCGTGTCTCTACCCGCGAACGCCGACACCAACATGATCAACGTCGACTTAGGCAGGTGGAAGTTGGTTATCATGCTGTCTATCACTTTGAAGCGGTAGGGCGGGTAGATGAAAATGCTCGTCTCACCCGAAAACGGCAGCACCTCTCCGGCTTCAGTTGAGGCGCTCTCAAGCGAACGGACCACCGTGGTCCCCACCGCGAAGAGCCTGCCCCCCTTCCTCCTGGCCGCATTGAGTGCTTCTGCCGTGCTCCGGCTTATCTGGAAATACTCCTCATGCATCACGTGGGCTTCGACCGTCTCTTCGCTCACCGGCCTGAAAGTCCCGAGGCCCACGTTCAGGGTGACGGCCTCTACCAGGACCCCCATCTCCCTCAGGTCCCCAAGGAGTTCCGGAGTGAAGTGGAGCCCCGCCGTGGGGGCGGCCGCCGATCCGGGCATCTTGGCGTAGACCGTCTGGTACCTGGACGGGTCGGTCAATGGTGTCTTGATGTACGGGGGAAGCGGGACCTTCCCCGCCCGGGAGAGCGCACCTTCCCACGTGCCGTCGTAGCCCCAGTGAACGACCCTTCCCCCGTATTCCGTGCGGCCTTTCACCGTGCCCCTGAGGACGACCTCTTGCCCATCGGCCTCCGGGTCGGAGATCGTGATGGCGTCTCCAATCCTGGTCTTGTGACCGGGTTTGACGAGGCACTCCCAGTCGTCTCCGCCCAGGTTTTTGAGGAGCAAGACCTCTATCTTCCCACCCGTCTCCCGCCTCCCGTGCATGCGCGCGGGGATCACTTTGGTGTCGTTCACCACCAGTACGTCCCCGGGACGGAGATACTCCTTGATGTCGTGAAAACGCCTGTGCGCCGTCCTCCCGGTAGTGCGGTCCAACACAAAGAGCCGCGATTCGTCGCGGCGGTCAAGAGGCACTTGGGCGATGAGCTCTTGCGGCAGACAGTAATCGAACTCGTCCACTCTCAACGGTTCCACCTACCACCATTGTTCCAGCGTTGTCGAAGGGTAGTACAGATTGAGGATTTCACGGGCGTCTCTGCCTTCCAGGGCCAGTCCCCGGGCGCCCCATTGAGAAAGGCCGACGCCGTGGCCCCACCCTGAGCCCTGCAGGACCACGTAAGGAGGACTTCCGGCCCTCGTCTCCGACAAGACGGTTACGTCGTCCGGCGGAGGAAGGGGTTCCCCCGACTTTCCGGCTATGTAGGACGACCCCAGGTGGACTCCATGCACGACGCCCGCCGACCCTGCGACGCTGAAACACATGCCTGAGGAAAGCGAGCCTTCGGTGGGCCGCCCGCCTCCGACCGTATAGGCGGAAAATAGAGTGCTCTTGATCTGTGGGAGCACCGCCCGCAAGTCGTTGCCCCGGACAGGCGCGAAGTCAGAACCGGACCCCAGGGAGACCGTGAACCACCTGCCCGAAACACCCCGTTCCAGCCCCCGAAGGGCGTCCACTGGCCCGGGCAGACTGAGTCCCAAACGGTCTGCCGCCGCCGTCAAGTCTTCGGGCTTGAGCGTCACCGTCCAAGAAGAATGGGGAGACTCGTGGGGCGGCTCTTCGACGGCCACCAGGTAGGGTACGCCCCTTCCCCAGACGTAGCACGGGTCTTCTGTCATCCCGCCCGCATCTGAATGGTAATAGGTCGCGGCGGGCAACCCTCCGTGTGTGAGGACCTGGCCTCTCGTTGACAGCGTGGCAGAACGCGTGGCGGCCGTTTCCTCCCCTATCCCTCTGTATACTTGGTCATGGGACCAAATGAGGACGTCTTCGGGTCGGAGCGAAGCGAACACGCTCACGTAGTCCCGGTCCGGCCAGTCCCTCCGGAGACCGGTCTTGTGCGCGGCGTAGCTTCGCACCGCCACCGCCTGAGCCCTGAAGGTCTCAACCGGCCACGAGTCGATGACCTCGCCGCCGACGACCGACTGAACGTATTCCTCCATATCGATCGCGTTGGCGACGAGTAGGCCCCCCTCATCGACCATCACCACCATGCTGCCGCGGAACGTCATGAAGCGATAGGAGGTGCCTGCGCCTTGCGCTGCGGTCACCGAGATGAAAGGACCATCGGGCGAGGCAGGCGACACCAAGAGGTTCCCGCTTTCCGTTGACTTGACGGGGCTTCCTCCCGATACCGTCCACGTTATGCGCGACCCCGACGCATCAAGAGTAAGGGAACTCCCGGCCTTCAGGGAAACTCTTTCTCCATTGGAACACGTGAGAGACCAGTTCCCGCCGCAGCCGAAACTGACCGACTGAGTACGAAAAAGGCCGACGAGCACCTCTGGGGATGTAGGCCCGGACGGCGAAGAGCCGCCTGCCAGGAGCGCCGGGGTTGCCTCTGGAGACCCGACGTGAAGCGCCAAGTAGAGGACGAAGGTTACCACCAACACGGCGCGCCACAGGCCGGCCGCCGCCTTTTTCTTCCCTCCGGGAATCATCTCATCTCCTCCTCAGAAGCCAGAACGCGAGCGTGAGGAGAAGACTCAAGAGCACGCAACTGGCCAACGGAAAGTAGAAAGTGAACCCGGGCTTCTGTACGGTGATGTCGCCGGGGAGGCGACCGAATCCCAGCCTGCCCAGGACCGAGATCACGAAACCCAGGCCGACCAACAGGAGCCCCAACAAAATGATTGAGCGACCGAGATCGAACTGGCCGTTCACCGGTTCTCACCCCTCAGGCTGAACTCACAACCGCAGTACTTCTGCATGTACAGGTGCTTTCCGCGAGCCATTTCCCTGCTCCTTCTATACCCTTTCCGGAAATCAAAGTACAGAAACTCCACCGAGTGCCTCCGGGACGCTTCCCGCGCTTCTCGGACTATGGCATCGTGATCCTGGTAGATGCTGAGAAGGAGTGAGGTTGTGAAGTACTGAAACCCCTCGTCTCTAGCCCTCCTTGCCGTCTCGTCAAGTCTCGTCCTGTAGCACAAGACGCAGCGCCCGGGCTTGGCCAGGTCGGCCGACACAGTCTCCAGCCACTTCTCATGTCCAACCTCCACCCGGCAGACGGGCATCCCCTCTAGAGAGGCGAATTCCCAGAGCGTGAGCCACCGCTTCTCGCCTTCATGCTCGGGATATATGTTTGGGTTCACGAACAGGGCGCTCACCGAATACCCCATGGATCTCATGAGGGCCAGTGAGAAGGTGGAACACGGGGCGCAGCACGAGTGCATCAGGACTCTCACGGTCTCTCGAACAGCCTCCCTTGGCTTCGCGCGCCTGACTTCCCCATGTATTCCATGGCTTTGGCGGTGACGCTGCGACCTCTGGGCGTCCGCTCCAGAAACCCGATCTGCAGGAGATAGGGCTCATACACATCTTCCAACGTGCCCGGGTCCTCCGAGAGTGAAGCGGCCAGCGTGGACAGGCCTACCGGCCCCCCGCCGTAGTTTTCTATCACGGTAAGGAGGATCTGCCTGTCGAGCCTGTCCAGACCCATCTCGTCGATGTCCAGCATGGCCAGGGCCTCGGCGGCCACCTCTCTTGATATCTCCCCGTCCTTTCGGACCTGAGCGAAATCGCGCACCCTGCGAAGCAGCCGGTTGGCAATTCTCGGCGTCCCCCTGGACCTCCGGGCGATCTCCATGCCGCCGTCCTTGTGGAGCGGTATGTCCAGTATTTTGGCGGACCTCTCCACCACCTGATACAGGTCCTCATCGGTGTAGTACTCCAGCCTGAAATTGATGCCGAACCTGTCTCGAAGAGGCGAAGTCAAGAGTCCGCTCCGGGTCGTCGCGGCGATCAGGGTGAACTTGGGAAGCTTCAGCCGGTAGGTCCTGGCTTGGGGCCCCCTGCCCGCCACCCAATCGTAGCTGAAATCTTCCATGGCAGGATACAGGGCTTCCTCGGCCACGTGGCTCAGCCGGTGGATCTCGTCTATGAACAACACGTCCCTGTCTTCCAGGTTGGTGAGGATGGCAACCAGGTCGCCCGCCCTTTCGATGGCGGGGCCGGAGGTCACCCTTATGCTTGTCCCCAGTTCGTTGGCGATTATGTGGGCCAAGGTAGTCTTCCCAAGTCCGGGCGGGCCGGAGAGAAGGATGTGGTCCAGGGCGTCTCCGCGCTGCCGGGCGGCCTCAATGAACACGTTCAGGTTCTCCTTGACCACTTCCTGGCCTATGTATTCGTGCAGGTAGTTTGGCCTAAGAGATACTTCGACGTGTTCGTCCTCCAACTGCTTCTCTTTGGATATCAAGTTTCTAGAGTCGGGCAAGTCTTCTTAGGGCCTCCCTCAAGACGCTTTCGAGGTTGCCTCCGGTCATCTCCAAACTTATGTTCGCCACGGCATCCCTGGCTTCCTGCCAGGTATATCCCAATGCGAGGAGGGCCTCAAGGGCTTCTTCGCTGACATCTCGAGGGGGCCGGGACCTCGGAGCCGGCCCTTTGGACGCCCCAAGGCCGATCCTGTCTCTGAGCTCCAGTATGATTCTGGCGGCGGTCTTCTTCCCTACTCCCGGGACGCCTGTGAGCCCCTCTTCATCCTGGGCGATGACCGCCCGGTAGAACTCCTCGGGCTCCATGGCGGAAACGACTGCCAGGGCCACCTTCGAGCCGACCCCTCTCACGCTTTGGAGTAGATCAAAGCACGCCCTTTCCTCACGGGTACTGAACCCGTAGAGAGTCATTCCGTCTTCTCGCACGACCAACCGGGTATAAAGATGAATGCTGTCTTGGAGAGAGTGGGCATTAAGGAGTCCCTGCGTCACCAGCACTTCGTAGCCAACTCCGCCGGTATCCACGACTAATGTGTCTTTGCCTTTGTCCACCAAGACTCCCCTCAGTTCGGCTATCATGTCCTGCCTCCGGTCAATTCTCTGAAGCTTTTTCGGTCTATTTCCTCTCCTTGGCCAGTCGGGCATTGAAGGAGCGTTTGGTGCACGCCGTCACGGCGACTGCCAGCGCGTCGCAAGTGTCGTCGGGCCGCGGGACTTTCGAAAGGCCCAGGATCCTCTGGATCATTGTCCCTACCTGCTCCTTGGTAGCGACTCCGTATCCCACAATCGACGACTTTACCTGCAGTGGAGTCACTTCTTCCACGGGGAGCCCGTTGGCGGCCGCCGCCAAGAGGCATACGCCTCTGCCGTGACCCACGTGAATGGCCGATTTGGCGTTCTTGGCGAAAAACAGTTCCTCGACTGCCACTACGTCCGGAGAGTGCTTCGCGATTATCCTGGTGAGTTCGGTCCAAATAACGAGCAGCCTCTCCGGGAGGCTGTCTTGTTTCTTGGTCACTATGCAGCCGTAGTCCACGGCAAGGAATTCGTGGCCCTTTGAGTCCACAACCCCCCACCCTGTCCTCTCGGTTCCTGGATCAAGTCCGAGTATGCGCATGGGTCTCACCCGCGCAAGTCTTCTACCTAGTGTTCCTTTATCCCTTCCAGATAGACGACGACTTCCCGGTCCAGGGCCGCCGGGACCTCGGTCTGTGGCATCTGTGGATCTGCTTCGATGACGTAGCCTTTCCTCAGAAAAGCCCTATCCCTTTCGGCGAGGTCTGTCTCTCGAATATCCGGCAGCTCTCTTACCAGGAACCGGGGGTCGGGATCTTTCCCCCTGAATACGCAGACGTATCCGCGGTAGATGGCGATCAGCCTGCACCTTAAGTGAGTATCGCAGTAATCGTCGATCTGCCGCAGAAGACGAACTCCGGGCCCTGAACCTTCGGCAACGCTCCACGCCTGCGACAAGCCTGCCATCACTGAGTCCAGTTCGGCGGCCGGATGCTCGCGATACTCCACAAGTGCATCGCCGCACCTCAAGTACTCGGTGCGATATTCAACCCGCACATCGGGTCTTGACGCGTCGGCTTGGCTTGTGAAGAAAGGAAGGCTCAGCCCGCCGCCCTTCATGAGCATGCTGCCGGCAATGACCGTGCAGGCAACGGCGGATATCGAGATGAGAACCAAGACCCATCGCTTGTACGCGCTTGGGGGTGGTTTTGCCAATACGTCTCACTCCAGGGACCTTATTTTTCCCTGGAAGAGACGTATTTATGCCTCGGCTTCAGGCGTATCGAAGTTGGAGTACACTTTGGTGACGTCGTCGTGGTCGTCCAGCGCTTCGAGGAGCCGGATCACCTTGTCGGCGTCCTCCCCCTCGACGGAGACCGTGGTCGTGGGGCTCTGGTCCAACTCCGCGGATACGATGACCACTCTGGGGTCAGCCTCAACCTGTCTCCTCACGGCGTCCAGATCGCCCGGGGCGGTGTAGATGACGTAAGAATCTTCCTCGGCCCGCACATCTTCGGCGCCTGACTCTATGCCCATTGTGAGCACATCGTCTTCCGACAGTTCGCCCTTCTCGATCACGATGACTCCCTTTTGCTCGAACATCCACGCCACGGAACCGATCTCCGAAAGCTTCCCTCCGTGTTTGGAGAAGATGAACCTGATCTCGCCCGCGGTCCGGTTGCGGTTGTCGGTAGCGGCTTCAACCAGCACGGCAGTTCCTCCGGGCCCGTACCCTTCGTAGGTGAGCTCCTCAACTTGAACGCCTTCTCCGCTCTCTCCGGTCCCCCGCTTGATCGCGCGATTTATGCTGTCCATCGCGACGTTGGACGCCTTTGCCTTCTCGATGGCCATCTTGAGCCGGAAGTTGCCGTCGGGGTTCCCGCCACCCTGGCGTGCCGCCAGCATGACTTCGCGGATGGCTTTCGAGATGATGTTGGACCTTGCGGCGTCCATCTTGGCCTTGTGCCTCTTGATCGTCGCCCACTTCGAGTGTCCTGCCATAAGAAATCCTCCTAAAACTTGTCCGGGACTGGAGGCATTCTCCTCTTGTGCTCTGAGTTCCTGTGTCTCCGCTCGATTTTTTCCCGGGCTTCGTCGCTCACGGGCTGTCCCAAGAGATAACTGTCCAGGTCCCGGTATGTAATGCCCATTTCCTCTTCGTCGGTTTGGCCCTTCCACAGGCCGGCCGAAGGCACTCTCTCGACGATCCTTTCGGGAACCCCCAGGAAAGCAGCCATCCGTTTTACCTCGGCCTTAGTGAGGTTGGCGAGGGGCATTATGTCAACGCCCGAGTCTCCGTGCTTGGTCGTATACCCTACGTAGAGTTCATCCCTGTTGCTGCAGCCCACCACCAGGTAGTTCATGAGGCTGGCGTAATAGTACCATGTCGCCATGCGGAGCCGGGGTTTCAAGTTGGCCTCGGCCAGTGAGGACTCGGACACTCGTGGGACTCCGGCGTCCCGGAACGAGGCGAGCAAAGCATCGTATGCGGGTCCGAGGTCAACCACCCGGTAAGGACAATCAAACAGGCGTGCCAGATCGAGGGCGTCATCGACATCTTCTTGGAGTGAATGGCAAGGCATGATGAGGGCCAGGCATTCACGCCCGTAAGCCTTCTTTGCCAGAGCCAGGACCAGCGCCGAATCGAGACCTCCCGAAAGGCCGAACACTCCTCCGCGGGCCCCCGCTTCCCGGGCCCGGTCGCGCATCCACCTTATCAAGTGCTCCGAAGCCGAAGCGTAGTCTTGGATCGCCAAGGCCGTCACCTCCCGCGCTATGACTCATTATACCAGGACATGCGAGCCGGCCGCCCGCGGGTTATCCGGGGCCCAAGAACTAGGGTTCCCGCACGGCACGCGACATTCTCACTTCACGGGGGGAAAGGACAAGTACGTGTCAGGCACCTTGCCCGGGATAAGCACTGTGGTGAGCGGGATGTCGGTTACGACCTCGGTCCTGGCCGAGATGAGAGGAATGATGACGCGCACGGAACAGGTGGCTCTCAACAGTATATTGTACCTGGTCTGGTTGATGCCCGTAACGTCGTACGAGTCGTACACCTGAGCCCTCACTGTACCGTAGGGGATGACTTTCACGGGGATCTTGGGACCTACGGGAGCGAACAGTTTGGAGCCGAATGCCTGGCCCATGGGCACCCGGATAGTGAAAGGCTCCAGAGCGCCGATGGCCTCCTGCAGTACTTCGAGGGCGTCGGCCTGGACCTGATTCAGGGCGGTGGTGTTGGTTCTTACGTAGAGCAGATCTCCGGTCGGTCCGGTCTCAAACTCAAGGAGCACCTTGCCGTTTAGGAGGGTTGCCAGATGCTCGTTTATGGTGCTCACGATCACTTCGTTTGCCGCCCGGGTGGTCTCCGATTCGGCTATGGCCACAAGGGTAGGGATGATCGAGCGTTCGGCCCAAAGGAACAACCACACGACAAGAGCTAAGGCCGCAAGGCAGTACAAGGCGGCCTTAGTTCCCGCCCCAATCCTGACGCCTCCCGGTAGCCTGGAGGCGCCGGAACGCAACTTCCTCCTGCGAAAAATGAGGAGCCCTCCCTCTCTCAAGAAGCTCCTCATTATATGCGGTTGGAGACTTGAACTTGATTCCCGGAGGCTTGGCTAACGCCCTACCCTGACTTTGCAGAACCGGCGCTTGCCCACCTGGAGGAGCATGCCGTCTGAGAGAGTGACCGTCGCCGACTCGAGGCTCTGCTTGATCCCGTCTACCCGTACGGCGCCGCCCTTAAGGAGCCTCCTTGCCTCAGAAGAGGAAGACGCGAGGCCGGTAAGGCAAACGAGCCGGGCGAGGCCGATCTGGTCGCCCTCTTTTCCTTCATCTACAAATATCTCTTGGATTTCGGTCGGGATCTCCCTTTCCCTGAACACCCTCAGGAATTCCGACTTGGCGGCTTCGGCGGCGGCCGCATCGTGGAATTCTTTGACGATCTCACCCGCCAAGGCCATCTTCGCGTCCATGGGATGGGCCTTGCCAGACTTGAGGTCCGCCTCAAGGGCTTCCACCCACGCCCGGCTTTTCGTGAGGACCAGCCTGTAGTAGGTGCTCATCTGTGCGTCGGGGATCGACATGATCTTGCCGAACATCTCGTTGGGCTCGTCCTTCACCGCCACGTAATTGCCCAGGCTCTTGGACATCTTCTGGACGCCGTCCAGCCCCGCCAAGATCGGCAGAGTGAGACACACCTGAGGTTTCTGCCCGTACTCGGGCTGGATCGCCCGACCTACCAGAAGGTTGAAAGTCTGATCGGTCCCACCCAACTCTACGTCGGCGCCTATGGCCACCGAGTCGTAGGCCTGGGCCAGAGGGTACATGAACTCATGGACGCCGATGGGAAGCCCTCCCTCGTAGCGTTTCCTGAAGTCATCCCGTTCCAGCATCCGTGCCACGGTGAACCTGGACCCCAGCTTTATGACGTCGACGAAGTTCATAGGCGTAAGCCAAGAGCTGTTGAACACCGTGTGGGTCTTCTGAGGGTCCAGAATGAGGGTGGCTTGGTCCCGGTAGGTCTCTGCGTTGGCCTGCACCTCTTCTCTGGAGAGCTGGCGCCTCGTGGTCGAACGGCCGCTGGGATCCCCTATCATGCCTGTGAAGTCGCCGATGACGAAATAGATCTCGTGGCCGAGCTCTTGAAACTCCCTGAGTTTCTTCATGACGACCACGTGGCCCAGGTGCAGATCCGGTGCGCTGGGGTCAACGCCCAGTTTCACTTTCATGGGTCGCTTGGTCTCCAGGGAGACCTTTATTTTCTCGTAGAGGTCCTCGGGCGTGACCAGGGTTTCCGCCCTGTCTCCCAGGATCTCGACTTGCCTCTTCGCTTCAAGGTTCTCCAAGGGGGCTTCCTCCCGGGTTCGTTTCCAGGGATTATATCATGTCTTCGATGTTATAATGGGGGAACCTGACTATCCGGCTTTTTCGTCTGTGATACTGGACTGCTTGGGCTCCTGAGGCCTGTCTTAGAGTACAATAACCCTGCGGGGGATGTGAACAAGTGGCTAAGAAGAGGCAAAGACGAATACCGTGGCTGGACATCTTTCTCTTCACTATCCTTTTTGCGGGCCTGGCCGCAGGCGGTTTCGCCATGTATATGGTTTCCAAGGCCTATGAGGCCCTGCCTACTCTCGCCAACCTTGAACCCAAACCGTCTGAGACGTCCTTCGTGTACGACAGAAACGGGGACCTGTGGTCGGAGCTACACTCGACCGAAAACAGAGTGGTGGTCGATATCAAGGAGCTGCCGGAGCACTTCAAAAACGCGGTGCTGGCTGCCGAGGACCACAGGTTCTACTCACATATCGGAGTGGACATCAGGGCCATCGCCCGGGCCTTGTTCCTGAACGTCACCAAACAAGACTTTCAGGGCGGCAGCACCATTACCCAACAGCTGGCCAAGAAGGCTTTCCTCACTGACGAGCAAACCTTGACCCGTAAGATCCAAGACGCCATGCTCGCCCTCAAACTGGAACGACAGTTCACCAAGGACGAAATCCTGGAGATGTATGTAAACATCGTCCCCTACGGTAGAGGGGCATACGGCCCAGAAGCCGCGGCCAAGGCGTTTTTCGGTAAGTCGGTGAGAGACATCACCGTCGACGAGGCGGCGTTTCTCGCCGGCATGATCAACGGGCCTTATCTCTACGATCCTGCGGACAACCCTCAAGGGGCCCTCACCAAACGGAACCAAGTCCTTGACCAGATGGCCTTTTACGGCTTTATCTCTCCCGAGGAGGCGGCCGAGTACAAGCAAGTACCCCTTGAGACTCTGGAAAGGGGAACCGTCGCCGATACTGAGGGCGCGTATTTCTTCGACTATGTGCTGAAACAGCTGCTCGCAAGGTACCCTTCGGAGACCGTCTACGGCGGTGGCCTCAGGGTCTACACGACCTACGACCCCGCCGCCCAGCGGGCCATGGATAAAGCCATTGCCGACACTCTGGACGCCGATTTCCCGTACCGGGACGCCGAGAGCATGCAGGCCGCGGCCGTGGTCCTGGATGCCGACACCGGTCATATCCTGGCCATGTCGGGCGGCCGCAAGCATGAGGAGATGCTTGCCTGGAACAGGGCCGTCGACACCAAGAGACAACCCGGTTCGGCCTTCAAACCGCTGGCAGTATACGTCCCCGCCCTGGAAGCGGGGATCACGCCGACGACTTTTGTGGAAGACACCCCTGTGACTTGGACCGACCCGGTCACGGGAGAAGAGTTCTCTCCCCGGAACTACAGCGGGACCTTCTCAGGCGTGCCGGTCACCATCAGGTATGCGGTGCAGGAATCCCTCAACGTGATCGCCTGCAAAGTCCAAGACATGGTAGGCATCCCCAAGTCGCTTGAGACCGCCGAGAAGATGGGCATAACCTCACTGGTCAAGGAGAGGACGCCCGATGGACGGAACGACTACACCAGGTCCCTCGCCCTGGGAGGACTGACATACGGGGTCTCTCCCCTGGATATGGCCGTCGCCTACGGGACACTGGCGAACAGGGGGATTCGGGTTGAGCCCATCACAATCCTCAGGGTTGAAGACAAGGACGGCAACCCCTTGGAGGAGCATAACACCAAGCGGACCCTGGCCATTTCGGAAGAGAGCGCGTTTCTCATGACGAGCATGCTAGAGGACGTGATCCGGCACGGAACCGGCGGGGCCGCCAACATCGGCAAACCTGCCGCCGGCAAGACCGGGACGACCAGCGATTGGAAGGACGCTTGGTTCGCAGGTTACACTCCGAATACGGTGGGCATCGTCTGGATGGGCTTCGACCAGGCAAAGACCATGGAGCAGTGGAAGATCACGGGCGGAAGCTATCCTGCCATGATATGGGGTAAGATGATGCGAGAGATATGCAAGGACGAGACGGCGGGCTTCACTCCTCCTCAGAGCATAATCTCCCTGAAGATATGCAAGCAGACGACGCTGATGCCGGGGCCTTATTGCCCTGCAGAAGACATCTACACGGAGTACTTCATCAAGAACCAGATCCCTGTCGGGATATGCCCCCACGGGCACGCGCCTAGGTTCTGACCTTGGCCACCGTGACTCCGGCTCCCCCTTCTCCGGCTTCGCCCAGGCGCGACCCGGCGACCCTGGAATCTGACCGGAGGTACTCGGAGACCGCCTTTCGAAGGGCGCCGGTCCCTTTTCCGTGGATTATCCTGACCTGCGTGAGTCCTGCCAGGAGCGCGTCGTCCAAGTGTTTGTCCAGAGCGGTCAAGGCTTCTTCCACGGTCATGCCCCTTAGGTCGATCTCAAACGAGACTTCCTGGGCCTTTTGCCAAGACACGTCCGGCCGTTTCTCTTTGGCGGCCGGGCTTTGATCCCGGCGCTCTTTCTCTCCACCTTGCGCATGGCGCAGGTCTTGGAGCGGAGTCCGCATGGTCAGAGACCCTACCCTCACGACAACCGATCCTTCGTCATCGGGCGGCTCAACCAGGACGCCTGTCTCGCGAAACCCTGAGACCGTAACCTCGATGCCGGGAACGGCTTGCTCAGGCAAGACCGGAGAACCTTCGGCGACCGCCTTGTCCTCCGGACCGAACTCGTCCCGCGCGGACCTCAGGCGATCCCGGGCCTCCCTTACGGCTGCGGCGTAGTCAGACTTCCCCCGCTTACCCCAGTCTCGAAATTCCTTGATCGCCTTCTCCAGTTCGACCCTGGCCCGGGTCACAATCGAGGCCGCTTCCTGTCTTGCCTGGCTCAAGATCTCTTTTCTCGACGCTTCCAGCGCCCTCGATTTCTCTTCCCATTCAGAGAGGAGCCGGGCAGCCTTCTGCCTGTCCAAGGCCGCGGCATGGGCCTCCTCCCTGCTTCTTTGAGCCGACTTCTCCATGTCTTCGATGATGTCGTCGAGGTGGAGTAGGTTCTCGTGCATATTGGCTCTCGCGTCCTCGAGGACATCTTCAGGCAATCCCAGCCTCCTGGCTACGAGGAAAGCGTTGGAGCGGCCCGGCCTGCCTACGACCAGGCGGTAAGTGGGAAGCATGTTCACGGCGTCCCATTCGACAGAGGCGTTCCGCATCCCCGGGGTTTCCTGGGCGGCTACCTTCAGCTCGCTGAAGTGGCTTGTGACAACCGAAAGGGCGCCCGAATCGTTCAGGCGCTTCACCACGGCCAGTGCCAGGGCAGCCCCTTCTTGAGGGTCGGTCCCGGCTCCCAGCTCGTCCATAAGGATGAGCTTCCCCGGCCCTGCCTCCTCAAGTATCCTGACGACGTTGGAGATATGGGCAGAGAACGTGCTCAAATCTTCTTCGATGGATTGCTCATCTCCAATATCCGAGAGGACGTCAGTGATCTCTCCAACCACGGTCTTTTCCCTGCATGGGCACGGGAAACCCGACAGTGCCATAGCCGTCAAGAGGCCGCACGTCTTGAGGGCGACGGTCTTCCCGCCCATATTGGGGCCGGTGATGACGACGGTCCTGGTTTCATCTTCCGACAGGGAGATGTCCATGGGCACCGGGTTCCCTTTCAGCATCGGGTGCCACGCTTCGCTCAACTTGAGCACGCGCTCACTCGACAAGGTGGGAAAAGACCCTTTCCACCGGAAGCCAAGCCTTGCCTTGGCGAGAGCGAAGTCGAAATCCGAGAGAGCCCGGCACCCCGAGTCAAGGAGCCCCTTGGCATCTCCGACCATGGCCGAGACCTCAACCAGTATCCTGTCGATCTCGTCCCGCTCCCTGAGTTCGAGCCGCCTCATCTGGTTGGCCATCTCCAAGAGTTCGGGCGGCTCCACAAAGAGCGTCTGGCCCGAAGCGGACTGGTCGTGGACCAACCCTCCTATCTTGGAGGCATGTTCCTGGCGGACCGGCAGCACGTACCTCCCGTCCCGGATTGAGACGATTGATTCCTGAAGATACTGGGCTATGTCCTTGCGGCGAGCCAGTTCTTCGGCCCTTTTCCTCAACCTGTCCCGAAAATCCATTAGGGACCGGCGGATGCTCTGTAGCGTGGGGCTGGCCGAGTCTTTGATCTCGCCGTCCACGCCAACCGTTTCATATAGCCGGGACCGCAGGTGAGGAAGGGATGGTATCAGGTTCCGAACACGGGTGAGTTCGGGGTGACCGGAAGACACGCGGTCAAGCCAGCGGGAGAGGCTCTCCATGACTGTGACCGTGTCCAGGATGCGCTTTAGGTCGGGCCCCTGAAG
Source organism: Candidatus Fermentithermobacillaceae bacterium (assembly GCA_012841375.1). GTDB lineage: Bacteria > Bacillota > Sulfobacillia > Fermentithermobacillales > Fermentithermobacillaceae > UBA3951. Next base: position 29,764 of record DUUV01000028.1, on the reverse strand, counting down.
GACAACGCCCTGAGAGGCGGCGCTCACCTTGGGCCTCACCTCGGTGGCGCCCGAGAGCCCGGGAGACGCGGTTCTGGACAGGACCTCCATGAGTTCCCTACCCAGTCTCTGAGCTTCTCTGGCTACGGCAGTAGAGGTGGGCAGCGCCTCCAGCGCCCTTTGTCGCCCGAAATCCGTGTCCGCTTCCCTGGCCAGCATCTCCTGGACCTTCCTAAACTCCAGGAGCTCCAGAGTCTTAGGATCCATACCTGCTCTCCAGTATTTGCCGTATGGCCCCGATTGTTTCGTCGCGGAGACCTTCTTTGTAGAGCTTCCTCAGGTCGGCCCTGGCTTTGTACATACCTCTTTTCTGCGCATCAGGGTCCAGACCCGCCAGCCTGCGTCTGGCTTCGTCCAAGAACCGGTGCGCGCCCGGAGGACGCTCGATGAACCTCCCGAACTCCTCTCCGGACTCGTCAAAGAACACAAAGACAGGTATTGTCCTCTTGCCGTCCGTGAGGTACCGGTCCATGATGTCAAGGTTCGTGTCCCTTGGGACGATCAAGAGGCATAGAAACGGGTACTCCGAGGCTACCTTGGCGAATACGGGCAGGTTCTCTACGCAGTCGCCACACCAGGACTCGGAGAGCGCCAGGACCGAAACCGAGCCCCCGGGGAGCCTCCCGGCAAGGCGGGCGAAATACTCGCGATCATCCTCACCTATCTCCGTATCATTGAAGTTCTCACGCATGGTCGGCACGTTCATATCGGCTTTCTCAAGGTACGAAGCAAAATCCAGGGCCCTGGCCCTCACTTCCTGAAGCACGGCAGTCCCTCCTCGTCACGGCTGAGAACCGCGAGACAATCGCGTATCTAGACCATGTTTCGCTTCCTGCCGGACGAACTCCTTCGGGATACCGCCTGGATGACATCCGCGAGACGTTCCTTGCCGCGCCCGGCTACCTGCTCCCTGATGGCGTCCATCCTGGTGAGCGTCATGAGATCCATGTCCTTCAGAGTAACCGGTTGGGATTCCTTTTTCTTAATGACCGAGCACTGTCCTGTGGGCTCGAGGACCGCCAGGGCGATATCCTCGAGCCGTTCGGCTCCGGCCTGCCTGAGGATTATGTGAAGGTCCGCTTCCGAGACCCTCTCCTTTTTCAGATTGTCGTACAGGACCTGGCCGTTCAAGACGACCGGAGTGGACATCCCTTGGGTGACCTTCTCCAGCCCCCTCCACCTGACCGTCAGGGCGCTCAGGACATACTCAAGGACAGATAGAACCACGATGGGTATGATGCCTGCCCAGATGCTGATTTCCGGGTCTTCAAGCGGAAGTGCGGCGATGGAACCCATCATGATTATGATGGTCAGATCGAAAGGCGCCAACTGCGCGACCGATCGTTTGCCGCTCACTCTGACTGCCACGAGTGTCAGCAAGAAGAGAAGCACCGTGCGAAAGACCGAGATGCCAAGTAGTTCCAAGAAAGCCTGCAAAGAATCGCCTCCGAGGTCTACTGGGGCTAAACGCCCTACGGTCTAGTATGCCTTGAGAAAGCCCCGCGGATGAGCTCTTTCAGATCGCCGGCCGTCGATTTCCCGGAAAGGAACATCTCCAGCGGGTCGACCAGCGCTCCCGCGAGCGATGACGTCTCGAGGTATTCCGAGATGTCCGGGGCGACGGACTTTCCCTGGCTCACCGAGTCCCATAGTCTCCGGCGTTCGGCGTAGGTGAAGTCGCTCTCCAAGTTGAAGATGGGCATGTCATCTATAAGCGCCGGAATACATCCGAGTGTCCTGGCCGCCCACCTACCCAGGCTTGCCGCAAGGCGCCGTCCCAGTTGCGCGGCGGCGGCCTTCTCGCGCGCTTCCTCACAGAGGACGACATAGGCAGGCACCGTATAGTGGAACCGGCTGTCCCCGAACGGCGTTTCGGGAGGAACAATCTTGACCGAGACATCACCTGACTGTGATACCTTGAGCCATTTGTAGAGGTAGGGGTTTACCGGGTAAAGGGCATCTACTTCGCCCGTTTGCCACGATAGGAGTGGGTCGGCCGTATAGAGGCCGAACGAGTCTTTGGCCCACTCTAAGTACTCGATAACACGCTCCGCGTCCCATGACGCTCCGGGCGCGTCCAGGGCGCACCGGAGGAAAGCCGGCGAATCGACCCAATACCCTGTCCTCGCAGGCTCTGGTGGCGGGAGTTCGGTGTCGGGGTCGTCTCCGGCCCCTGTTTCATCCAATGCCCCCGCTCCTTTGACGGCAGTGCCGGTCCACTGGATGAAAGCGGGTATGCCGAAGAGCCGGTCGTCCCTCATCCAATAAGCCTGAGCCGCATCGATGAAGAGTTCCGGGTCTACGTCGCCCCGGATGTCCTGCAAGTTACCGGATATGACGGGCCACTCACCGGAAAAAACAAGGTGAGGTTCCTGACGAGGACCCGGGTCCGACAAGAGTTCCAGGACTTCACGCCTTTCGGCGTAATGGAGGTCTACGGTCACACCGGTCTCCAGGCAAAAAGCGCTTATCACCCGGGACACCTCTTCCGAATAATCGCTGTGTCCCGGAAATTTGGCTTGAAGCGAGTCCCACACGACCAGCCTGACGCCTTGAAGGTCGTACTTCTCGGGGCCTTCCGCGCGCGTTAGGCAAGAGAGCGTTGCGGTAAGGGCAACCAGGCAAAAAGCGGCGATCAACCTTCTTAGCCGGAAGGGCATCCTTACGTACCTCATCCAAGCACCGCTCTCAGGCCGGTTCCTGACAGGAAGACAAACCCCTTCGCCATATCATCTTCCCCTTATCCCCATTACTGTGATTAGGTCACGGACCGCGGTCCTTCCTCTGCCAAAACCGAAGAGGGACGCCATTTCATCGAGCATCGCATCTGTCCGCTCGCCAAGGATGCCGTCGCACGGACCTGCGTCGAAACCGAACTGCCGGAGCCCTTCCTGGAGGACCACGATCTCGGGGCCCTCCGTCCCGTAGACAAAGGCGCGATTCCAGTCAAGCGGAGGCAAGTACCCTTTGATCTTGACGCTCGTCCCGACGTCCACCAAGTCGTAAAGCTCCTCGATATCCTCGTTGAACATGCGGACACATCCTGCGCTGGCGTAAGACCCGATGGACCACGGCCTGTCAGTGCCGTGAATGCCGTAGTTGCCCCACGGGACGTTCAGAGCCATCCAGCGGGAGCCGAACGGGCCTCCCACCTTGTATCCTTTGTCGACGATCTTCCACTCGCCAACGGGAGTCAGATCCGTCCATTTACCTCCTGCGATGGGATATTCGCGCCAGGGGTTTCCGTCTACAAGGACGGTCAGAGTGAGCGTGGAGGTATCAACGACGATCTCTATACGGCCTTCGGGAGGCTCTCCGACCGCCTCGGTGAAGGGGCGGGTAACTCCGTGGCCAAGTGCCCGCCACGTGGTCTTCTCTACCACGCCGTCAGGCGTCAACCAGTAGCTCTTCTGAAAGGCCTTGACTGCGCTCACGGCAGTCTCGTCGTAGACGTCATCGATGGGTCCCGAGTAGAAGCCCAATTCGGCAAGACGGACCTTCAGGTCGTAGACGTCGTTTCGCCTTACGGGGATACGGGAAGGGACAAGGGGTTCGGCGGGCTCGTCATTACGCACGAAAGCAGGGTTTTCGGGAGCCGCTGCAGCTCTTCCAAGAAGCGATATCACTATGACGGCCAAGAGGGCGGCCACGCCTCTAAAGCGTCTAGGGACTCTCACCCGCCATCCCCTTCTCGAGCTCAGTTTCTCTGGAAAGATATGTGATGGGGAACCGGATTATGATCCCTTGCACGATTGAGGATGCCGTCGGCCGCCCGTTCGTGGGAGCGCGCTCAAAAAGCCTCCTCGCCTTCAAGGCGAGGAGGCGGCAATATCATCCTGAGAACGTCATTCGCGCTTATTCATGTCCTAAAGGCGGATTTCTCCGCCCACTCGGGCCCGGAGAGCATCGATTATCCTGTCGCGGTCGGTCGACAAGTCTTCCTCTGTCAGCGTGCGATCGGAAGGTCGGTACGTCAACCGGAGGGCGAGACTCTTTTTGCCTTCTGGGACGGGCGGCTTGTCGTAGACGTCAAACACCCTGACCGAAGCCAGATCCCTCGCCGTCTCCTCGACTACCTTGATCACGTCGCCGGCAAGCACACCGGCGTCCACCGCGACGGCTATGTCCCGCTCGACTTGCATGAACCTGGATACCGGAGTGAACCGCTTCTCTTTGGCCATCGCCAAGATGGCCTCGATGGAGAGCCACCCTGTGGCGCACCTCCCGGTCAGGTTCAGGTTTCTCATGACCAGTGGATGGACCTCGCCGATCTCTCCGACGGTCGAATGGCCGGCGACCACTCGTGCCGATATTCCCGGGTGGAAAGGCATGGACGCCCCCGGCAGGAACGACGCCTCCAGTCCCATGAGCCTGAGTAAGGCCTCCACGACCCCCTTAAGCCTGTAGAAGGTGGCTTCGAGAGATCCCTCTACCCAGCTCGCCTCTCTCAAGTTGCCGTACATGGCCAGCCCCAACTGCAGGGCCTCAAGAGGTAATTCCTCGGCCGACGGGTAGAATACCCGTCCGGTCTCCCAGAAGAAGCCTCCGGGCATCCTTACGCTCTGATTCCTGAAGACCACCCTTAGGAGCCCGGGCAGGAGACTCGTCCTGAGGACGGACTCGTTGGATGACAACGGGTCTTGAAGCGGTACCGGGGTGCCGCGGGCATCGCCCGCGTCCCAACCCATCGCATTGAGGTCTTCCTGGGAGAGAAGCGACGTAGTGACCACTTCGCGACCACCCATTGACACGAGGAAGTCTTTCAGCTTGTCGGACCAGACGTACTCTCTGCTCGGCGGCCCGCCCGGAGTGGCCGGCGAAAGGAGCCTGGGCTCGAAGTTGTGGTAGCCGTGGTGCCTCGCTATCTCCTCGCAAAGGTCGATCTCTTCTTCGATGTCTACTCTTCTGGGAGGGACGGTTACCTCCATCGTCTCCCATTCGCCGACTTTGGTCACAGGACCCGGCGCGAACCGGAGGCTCTCGAATATCTCCCTGCACCTACCGGCGGAAATGGGGGCTCCCAAAGCTCTCTTAATGACCCTCGTAGAGAACAAGATGGACTTATTCACCGGCTCCATGACGTTGGCGTCACTTCTCGCCGGCTCGGGGACTCCTCCCGTGTATTCGGATATGAGCCCGGCTGCCCTCTCAATGGCCACAGGCTGAGCGGTGGGGTCCAGCGTCTTCTCAAATCTCAGCGCGGCCTCCGTGCGCAGCCTGAGCTTCCGCGATGCGCGCCGGGTAGGGATTGGCGCGAAGAAGGCTGATTCCAGGAGGATATTACGAGTCTCGCCCGATACTTCGGTACGCGCGCCTCCCATAACGCCTGCCACGGCGACAGGTCCATGGGCATCGGCTATCACGAGCATACCCTCGTCCAGCGGCCTCTCCTCGCCGTCAAGCGTCTCTATGGCCTCTCCCCGCTTCGCCCTCCGGGCCCAGATGACTCTCCCCTCCAGCTTGTCGGCGTCGAAAGCATGGAGAGGCTGACCGGTCTCAAGCATCACGTAATTTGTGGCGTCGACGATGGCGCTGATGGGGCGCATGCCGGCAAGCATGAGCCGTCTTTCAATTTCCGGCGGCGAGTACGTCTGACGGACTCCTCTGACCAGCTTGCCTACGTAGCGCGGGCACAGGTCAGGGTCGGCCAGCTCGATCTTCCACTCACCCGGCATCTCCGGGTCGTCCTCTGGGCGCCGGCTTCCCCAGGGCCCTGCCCAGTCCCACTTCTCAAGGAGCGAGGGCAGCTTAAGGGGCTTTCCTGACAGGACTGAGGCCTCAAGCGCCACTCCCAGTATAGATAGGCAGTGGGAGTAGTTGACCGTCAGGTCCAGGTCCATGACCCAGTCATCCAGATCGATGATCTCCTGAGCAGCCAGCCCCAGGGGGATGCCTGCGGGCAACAGGATGATGTCCTCACCGGGCCTGTGTTCCGCCCCGGCGAGAATTTCGTTGGAGCAAACGACCATCCCTTGGGACTCTACTCCGGCCACGCTCTTTGTCTCGACAGCCATTCCGCCCGGTAGACGTGAACCGGGTACGGCCAAGAGAACCATATTTCCTTTCAGAAGGCCCGGAGCGCCGCTCACCACCGTAAAGCGTCCGGTCCCTGTGCTTAAGAGCCCCACTCTCAAGTCGGGCCTGGAAGGGTGAGGAGAGACATCCTCTACCAGCGCCGATACCACTCCCGACAGGTCAACCTTTTCGTAAGTCAGTTCCTCCACCTTGACCCCGGCGAGCGTGAGTCTCTCGCAAGCCTCCTCGGGAGTCCAATCCAACTCCACGTATTCATTCAGCCATTTCCACGGCACTTTCATCGTTCACGCCCCCCTTACAGCCCTTCGAACTGGGTCAAGAACCTGAGGTCGTTTTCAAACAATACCCGCAGGTCATCTATGCCCCACTTGAGCATCGCTGCCCTGTCAAGTCCAAAGCCAAAAGCGAAACCTGTGACTTCCTCGGGGTCATATCCCCCGTTGCGTATCACCCTCGGGTGGACCATTCCCGCACCCGAGAGCTCCAGCCACCCGGTACGGCTGCAAACCTGACATCCCCGTCCCCTGCAGATGGTGCACGACACGTCGATTTCGGCCGAAGGTTCGGTAAAGGGGAAGTAGCTTGGCCTGAGCCTTATCTGGGTATCCGGGCCGAAGAAACCTCTGGCGAATTCCAGGAAGCACCCTTTCAGATCCTCAAAGGTGATGTGACGGTCGATGACCAGGCCTTCCACCTGGTGGAATACGGGACTGTGAGAGGCGTCGAAGGGGTCGCGGCGGTAGACCCTGCCGGGCACTATGAACCTGACCGGCAGCCTCCCTTCCATCTCGAGCATCCCTCGAATCTGCCCCGGAGATGTGTGAGTCCTGAGAAGCGTTGTATCTGTTAGATAGAGGGTATCTTGCGCGTCTCTCGCAGGGTGTCCAGGCGCTAGGTTCAGCTTCACGAAGTTCATCTCGTCGGTTTCGGCTTCCCGGCTCTCGTAGACGGTGAAACCCATACCGTAGAAGATCTGTACTATCTCGCGGAGGGCTTTGGTGATGGGATGCAAGCTGCCTATCTCGGGCAAGTTGCCCGGAAGCGTAACATCCGCGACTTCCCGCCTGACCTTCTCGTCAAGGGCCTTTCTATCCAAGTACCCGCTCTTCTCTCTCAGGCCGGTCTCTATGGCTTCGCGCAGTGAGTTTACCTTGGCCCCGAACTCAGGTCTCTCCTCCTTGGGAAGAGAGCCCACGGCTTTGAGGAGATTCGTCAACTCTCCCTTCTTACCCAGGTACTTGATGCGCACTTCATCCAGTTCGGCGAGGGTTCCGGCTTCCTCGATCTCCTTCGACACCCGCCTCTGTAGGTCGTCTATTTGATCTCTCATCGTCTCGCTGGGGATGACGGCCTTTCCCCTTCTTCCCCCTTTCGCATGGGCTATGCTGATATCTCCCAGATAGTCCAAAGGGCCCTGAAACGGCCCTCATCGGACTTCCGTCGAGCAAACAAAAAAGCCTTCGTCCAATGGACGAAAGCTCTCGCTCCCGCGGTACCACCAGGCTTGACCGGTCTTGCCGGCCCCCTCTGAGCTCCCCTATCGCAGGAGTTACGCCGGACCTACCTCAAAATCAGTCCGGAGGCTCCGGAGCGAATTCCGGCGGTTTCGCGGAGGAACTCTCAGCGAGCCGTTCCCCTCTCTGTGCGCTACCTTCCGCCCACGTTCTCCATCATTGCCTTGTATGGCTGACTGTATGAAACGGGTGAGTTCTCCCCGGTAGTCACCGGGGTAGTTACTGGACCTCTTGGTTTACTCCCGTCTCCTCAACCTTAAGATAATAGCAGTAAAGCAGGTACGCAACCACAGATCCGGTTCTCTCAAAACAAGACCAGAACGCTTGTGAAAGTCGCATGGCTACCCCCGCTTCCGGTTTCCTTTCAGGTATTATAGCACGCGCTTTCTTGGCGACAAAATCTAGGAATGTCCCATTCTCTGCCGGAGCGCCTCATAGAGGACCATTCCGGAAGCGACGGCCACGTTCAGCGACTCGGTCCCGCCGGGCATCGGAATCGAGATGCTCTGGCCGGGCGCGGAGAGGACATCTTGGCCGAGTCCCTTCGCTTCGTTGCCCACTACTATGCACGTAGGCCCGGTGAAATCGGCATCCCAAGGCCGGATGCCCCCACAAGTGACCGCCTTGAAAACCGCGGTCCCTGCCGACGCAGTCTGAGAAAGATAGTCTGACGGGGCCACATCTTGCTCCAAGCACTGGACAGCCACCCGGAACACGGTCCCTGCCGAAGACCGGATACACTTGGGGGAAAAAGGGTCTGCGCTGGCGCCGAGAAAAACCGCTAAAGAGGCCCCAACTGCCGAGGCTGCTCTCACCAGCGTACCTACGTTTCCCGGATCTTGGATGTCTACACCCACGACCTGAAGCGTTTCTTTCCACGGGCTCCCGGGCAAACCTCTTGGAAACCGAAAGGGGACGCCCAAGACACACAGTACCCCGCTGGGTGTCTTGGTCTCTGACATCCGCTCAAACAAGTCATCCGGCACCGTGAACACTTCCCTAGGTGCCGGACCCTTTTCAAGGAGACGAGTCACCGACTCCCCCTTCGGGGAACGGACAAAGGACTGCGACATAACCAGGTGTTCGATCTGAACACCTGATTCCAGCGCAGCCGTCACCGAAGGCGGTCCTTCGGCTACCGTCATGCGGGTCTTCTCTCGCTCCTTCTTTCCCGCGAGGCTCTTTATGAACCTCCAGGGCACTTCACGTGACATAAGGCGCGAAACCTACTTGGCAACCTTTTCTTTGGCTACTTGAACCAGGTCGCGGAAAGCCTTCTCATCGGTGACGGCTAGGTCGGCCAGCATCTGCCTGTTGATCTGCACTCCGGCGTTCTTGAGTCCGCTCACCAGCGTGCTGTAGTTCATGCCGCTCAGCCTTGCCGCGGCGTTGATGCGGGCGATCCATAGGCTCCTAAACTCTCTCTTCTTCTCCCGCCTGTGCCTCCGGGCGTAGTGGAGAGCCTTCATGACCGTCTCATTGGCCATCCGGAACGATTTGGAGCGCTTGCCCCAATACCCTTTGGCAAGCTTCAGGATCTTCTTGTGTCTCTGCTTGTTGATTGTGCCTGTCTTGACGCGAGGCATCTACGTTACCCTCTTTCTCAAGCGCTTGATGAATCTTCGTCCCTTACTTATAGGGAATAAGGGTCCGGATTCTCTTTTCGTGCACCTTTGTGATGCCTGAATCCTTCTTCAGGCGCCGCCTCCTTGCGGCGTCCTTGCCCTCTAGCCTGTGGCTGTGGCCCGAATGGTAGTGCCGTATCTTGCCGGTTCCGGTCACGAAAAAGCGCTTCTTAGCCCCGCTGTGGGTCTTCATCTTGTTCTTAGCCACTATGGAACATCTCCCTCTGACGCCTCATGCTTGTTCCCGAGTCTCGGCCGGCGGCTTAGGAGTCGAGGTAGCCGTCTGGGGCCTGGGTGAAAGCATCATGGTCATGTTGCGTCCTTCGATTTTCGGCGCTCTCTCCACCACACAGATGTCTTTTACCCGCTCCAGAAGCCTCTCGAGAACCCTCTGGCCGTTCTTGAGATGAGCCATTTCCCTGCCCCGGAACATGATGGTCGCCTTTACCTTGTCGCCTTCACGTAGAAACTTCTCCGCCGACCGCGCGCGCACATCGAAATCGTGCTGGTCAATGGTCGGCCTCATCTTGACTTCTTTTACGTCCTGGGTCTTCTGCTTTCGCCTGGCCTCCTTGGCGCGCTTGGCCTGCTCGTACTTCCACCTGGAGTAGTCCATAATGCGGCAAACCGGCGGCCTGGCCTGCGCGGCAACCTCGACTAGATCGAGGCCTCTGTCGCGAGCGATCCTCAGCGCTTCGTGAGTGGGCACGATGCCCAACTGCTCGCCGTCCTGCGAAACCAGCCTTACCTCTCTGACTCGGATCTGTTCGTTGACCCTTTGGTCCTGACTAATACTTTTCAGCCTCCCTTCTGCCCTTTCTAATCAAGATGGGCGGGTGAACCACCCGCCCACAGAAGTCACCTGTCGCCAAAGAAGCGACGAACCTCTATCTGTGAACCTTGCCGGCTCCGCGAGCCGTAAGGTGAGAAGCGGATGGCTTCTACTTCGTTGTAGGCGCAGTTCGTCTGCGCACTCATACATACTATATGGGATAGAGCTCAATGTCAAAACGTAATCGGGGCTTGGAGACGACCCCGCTCTACCTTGCGCCTGCCGTCACTTCATGGCCGGCTCAAGGGCCTTGGTGCTCGCCTCGTGGGCCGCTTTGTCCATGAACTCGTCCAAGGCAAACGAACCTAGGTCTCCCAGGGCACGGTGGCGCACCGAGACCGTGCCGTTCTCGGCTTCTCTGCCGCCCACCACAAGCATGTAAGGTACCTTTTGCATCTGGGCCTGCCTTATCTTGTACCCCATCTTCTCAGACCCCAAGTCTGAGACTACTCTGAACCCCTTTTCCTTAAGCCGCTCCGAGACCTTCGTGGCATAGTCAGCCTGCTTCTCTGAGACGGGGATCACCTGGACCTGGGTAGGAGACAGCCAGAGCGGGAACGCTCCCGCATAGTGCTCCACGAGACCCGCCACGAACCTCTCCATGCTGCCCAGCACCGTCCTGTGGATCATGACCGGGCGGTGCTTTGCCCCGTCCTCGCCGATATAGCTGATATCGAACCGCTCTGGAAGGTTGAAGTCAGCCTGGATGGTAGGTCCTTGCCAGAGCCTGCCCAGGGCGTCCTTGATCTTGATGTCGATCGCAGGACCATAGAACTTGGCCTCACCCGGGTCGATCTTGTACTCGAGATTCTTCCGCTTGAGCGCCGACGCCAGGGCAGCTTCCCCCATCTCCCAGATGTCGTCATCTCCGGCGTACTTGCCCTTGTCTTCCGGATCGCGGACGGAGAGCATACAGTAGTACTCGCTGTACCCAAACACTTTGAGCATGTACTGGGTAAGCTCGAGCACGCCGATGATCTCTTCTTCCAGCTGTTCGGGCGTGCAAAACAGGTGGGCGTCGTCCTGCGTGAACCCGCGGACCCGAAGGGCGCCGTGCAGTACTCCCGAGCGCTCAAAACGGTAGACCGTGCCCAGTTCGCCCATTCTAATGGGCAGATCGCGGTAACTTCGGGTCGCATTCTTAAACATCAAGATGTGGAACGGACAGTTCATGGGCTTGAGCAGGTACTCCACTTCCTCAACCGCCATGGGCGAGTACATGCTCTCCTTGTACCAGTTCCAGTGTCCCGACGTTTTCCAAAGATCCAGTTTGGCTATGTGCGGAGAGTACACGATGTCGTACCCGCGTTTTCTGTGTTCCTCCCTCCAGAAGTCCTCGATGAGCTCGCGGATCAGCGCTCCCTTGGCGTGCCAGTATACAAGCCCTGGGCCTCCCTCCTCCTGGATGCTGAAAAGGTCCAGGTCTTTGGCCAGCCTCCTGTGGTCGCGCTTCTTGATCTCCTCAAGCCGGTCCAGGTGGGCCTGAAGGTCCTCCGCCTTCATAAAGGCCGTTCCGTAAATCCTCTGGAGCATGGGCAGTCTCTCGTCCCCACGCCAATAAGCGCCGGCAACACTGAGGAGCTTGAACGCTTTCACCATGCCCGTTGAGGCCACGTGAGGCCCGGCGCAGAGGTCCACGAACTCGCCTTGGCGGTAGAGGGAGATGGGTTCGCCTTCGGGCAGTTCTTCTACGAGTTCCACCTTGTAGAGCTCGCCCTGCTCCCGGAAAAGCTCCCTGGCCTTCTCCCTGTCGACCTCCTCTCTTACGACAGGCGAGTTCTCAGAGACTATCTTCTTCATCTCCGCCTCGATCTTCTCCAGGTCCTCGGGCGTGAAGGGGGTCTTCACGTCAAAGTCGTAGTAGAACCCGTCTTCTATGGCGGGCCCGATGGCCAGTTTCGCGTCTGGACGCAGCCGCTTGACGGCCTGAGCGAGGATGTGCGCCGCGGTGTGGCGGAGCGCCCATCTGGCCCGCTCGTCGTCAAATGTGAGCGGCACGACCGTGCAACTGCCGGTCACTCTGGCCCTGAGCTCTCTGGCGTCGTCACCTTCTCCCACCATCAGGACGTCGTTCTTCCAGCCGAAGGCCTTCTTGACGTCCAGGAAGGTGCTGCCGCCTTCCAAGGAGCAGGACTTATCTTCCCACTTCACCTCGTGCCTTTCTTCCGCCACTAATATCTCCTCCTCTATCTCTTCCGTCCGAACTCTGACCTACGTGTGCCGTGAACCCAAATCAAAAACCCCGTCCCGTAAAGGGGCGGGGTTCCGCGGTTCCACCCTTGTTCAGCCGCTCTTCTGTCCGCTACCCGGCAAAGACCTGTGAGCGGGCGGCTCTTTCCAGGCTTTATCGCGCCTTGGTTTTCGCCGGAGTTACCCGGGCTCCCTCGATGATTTCACGGCCTTGAGGCCTCCAACATCAGTGAACCGGGATCCTCCGGAGGCTCCGAGGTGGTGTTTCCCGCGTTCGCCGGGGCGGCTCTCAGCCTTCGGCCATCCCTCTCTTGCCAGCGGACCCGCGGTACGTTCCTCTTCACAGCCTGAACTATGAGTTTTGAGGATTATACCCCCCCGCCGAGTCCGGGATCAAGTGGGAGCGGGAGTTTTCTCCAGCGGGCAACCGGGGCAAGACACCACATTATCCTCAAACAGATCATGTATCAAGTCGTAGCAGGGGGAATCATTCTTCGACCCATGCCATATGACCCGTTCGGGAGCAAGGGTCACCACCGCGCTTACTATGATGTCGTCGACGCCAAGGTCCATGCCCTGCGGCGGCCTGGCCAGAAACCTGCCGACTTCCCCCTCAACCGGCTCCATCTTGTCGTCGTAGAGAGTGTAGCCGTCTTGGCCCCGGACCACATTGACCTCGACGGTCTTGTTTCTCTGACTCCCCATAAAATGCCTCAAGAGTCGCAGGAACTCACGGTACTCCCGCTCAGTAAGGTGATCCTCGGCCACCTCCTCCACTGTGTCGAAAAGCCCCTCCAAGTACTCCTTGAGCCTGAAGGTGATGAACCCCTCCAGCACGATCTCATTTTCCTTCTCCAGATACTCGGCCAACCTGGCCCATACCCTGCTCTTTCTGCGGCTTCGCTCCGCTCCGTCCCGAAAGCCGGAACCTTGTCGTGATTTTCCGTCGAGCGCCGCAGCAACCTTGCGTTTTATAACGCCACGGTCTCTGGAGGACAGATAGGCGTAGTTTTCGTCGACCAAGCGATTGACGAGGAGCGCTTCGTACTCGTCAATGATGATGTGCGACAACTCGTTTGCTACCGAATCCTTGATTTCTCGAAGTACCTCCTGCCGGACGGAGTCTGTGGACCCCTGGATCTCACAGTGGAAAACCAGGAGTTCGCCTTTGAGCGACTCCCGGACCGACACCTTGACGCCTTTCTTGGCCCATGCCTCGATCTCGCGCCCGAGCATGTGGCGTATTGAGTCAGGCGTCTTCGATGAGGCTACCGAAAGAAAGTTCAGCGGCGGCACCTCCGAAAGATAGTATGCCAGTGCCGATCTTGGGGAAATTCCAGGTAAAACAGCGAAAATCGCTTGTCCTTCGCATCGCCGAGGGCATTCGGCAAGGAAGCGAAGGCTGCGGAAGACGGCAGATCTTACCTGAAGGACGACCCTACCGGCCCCCCAGGTGATCTCGGAACGCGTCATAGACAGCCGCCGCCGGAGACGCATACGCGATATAGGGGGCACGGCTGGGAAACGCCCACTTGGCGGCAAGGAAACCGATTATCCGGCCACCCTGGAGCACAGGCGTGCCGCTCATGCCTTCGGTTATCCTCCGCGGGCTGACGAGGACGATATACTGCCTGTCTTCCCGCATCGCCCAACCGGCAATCTCCACATCAAAAGGCTCCGAGTCGGGCGGCAGGCATTGAGCGGGTTCACCTACAGCGACTTCGTGGGCATTTCCAAGAGGCATCTCTTCACGGTCAACCGGGGGATAGAGCGGACTAACCGCGAATCCCCAAGAGTTGTCCTCAATCACGTTGACCCTACCCTCGACATGAACGTCATTGAGAAGGGTGTGGTTATCCAAGACTCCCGGGGACAATTCGCAGGAGTGGGCGGCAACTACTGCGACACCGTCCTTATAGAAGCATACGGCCGCCTGCATACAACGTTCCGGTGTGATTCTTGTATGAAAGAAATCGCCACCCGGGACAACCGAAACGGATATCACCGGTATGGCGACTTCGGGAGTCTCAGTGGCCTCACGGAGTAGCACTTGCGCGCCGTTCAGACCAATAGAGACAAAAAGCGTCAGGATGACCAGAGCTATGTAGACCAGTCGCCTCTTTAGTTGAAGGAACGCAGTGCATCCCAGAGCCACACACCCGGCGATCGACGCGAGCCTGGGTCCAACACGATATGGGTAAAGGATGACAGGTATTGAGACCAAGACGCAGAAGCCGGCCCATCTCGATCCCCTCGACTCCCCAAACATGAGCCTTAGGACCCTGAGGGCGGTCTCCCTGAAGCCTCCTGCACCGAGCGGCTCTCCATTTCCGGTGACCACATCCGGCTTCTCGTCGGGCTGCGCATCGGCCTTCTCATCAGGCTTCATGTCGGGCTCTGTATCAGCCTGTACATCGAATTTCAGGTCAGGATTCACGTCGGGCGTCTCCCCTCCAAGCATTTAAGAGATGCCTACTAGACGTTATGCGCACTCAGAGGAAGATGGCCTCCCGCATCCAAGGATGGATTCTGACCGGACCGGGCTCAGTCCTGCGTAAGTCCACGGCACCGCGAAAAGACAGCTTCCCCGACAACTTTCTGTCTTAATTGGCAGGAATTCCCATTGGGTGCGGCGAACGGGTCCTCTGAGGTGATCAGGATGTACGAAGAGGAGAAAAACGCTACCATGTGGACGTCTTTGCCCCAAGTGCGCCAATTTCTTGGGCTCGGGTGGCACCGGCACCTTCCGGCCGAAGCCGGGGTGACCTTCACATCCATTGCCATTCTGGGCTGGTCGGGCTGCAAGGGGGAGGAAATGTGGAAATGGCTCGAAAGGTGGCACGCCGAGGCCAAGAACTACACACCCGACCCGAGACAGGCTTGCGCCAAAGAGGACGTGGAACGGCGGTTCGCCGAAGAGTACGGGAAACCGTACCGGAAGAGCCTCCGGGGAATAGTCAAACTGCTGGTTGACTTGGGCCTCGCGCGCAAGGCGACCCGGGACGGCGAAGAGGTGTTGGAGATCCCCGAGCTCCTCCCCCTTCCCGAAGACTGCCTGACACTGAGCGACGCCGAGAAAGCTCTTCTCAGCATCTTGAGAGAGGATGGCAGGTACCGCGCGGGAGCGTTCCCTGGGTTACACGGAGACGACGGCGCTCCCTAGAGTTTGGGCGGAGGCCGGCGGGGCGAACGGCTAATACAGCCCTGCTACATGACGGTAATCACCGGTACGCTGCACAGCATGAACCCGCTTTCCTCCGAAGGATTTCGCGCTCCCGGTGTCGAAACAATGAGGCGCGACTCCGAGCCGTCTTGCCTAAAGCAGTAGGGCCACGGCGGGGCGGCCGATAGGGTCTTGGCGGAAACGCCTGGGCCTCCCGTATTTGGAAAGGAGTGGTTCAAATGCGTATTGGTGTGCCTCCGTATGGATGACCCTACCGGCTACTACACAATGGCCCCATGCTCCTATCAAAGATCGGTTACTTTCACACGGAGGTGTATGTGAGCTTGAAGCGAAGAACACCGGTTTTCTTGGGCTTAGCCCTCGTGTTGTCCATGGTTCTTCTGGCGGCCTGCGGTGAGGCCAATCCCACGCCGCCCGATCCCCCGGCATCGCCGTCCTACTCTGTTCGGGTTGTCGCCAGGGACGGTACTTCCCACGAAATCGACCTTTCTTCTCTTGAGGTTAAAGACGGCAAAGGTGGTTTCATAAAGACCACGGGCACCATTGTCGGTCCCGACACGTTCTCGGGCGTAAGCATCGACGAAGTCCTTGAGAAGGCAGGCGGCTTCACCGAGGACGACGCTCTGGCCGTCACCGCATCCGACGGCTACACGATGACCCTCACATATGAGCAGGTCAAGGGACTTCTCATGGTCTACGGTGAAGACGGCCAGGCCCTCAAGGTGACAGACCTCGACACCATGTTGATCACATCCAGCGACGGCGATCTATTCTCGTCCGAGCTTCCCAGGCTCGGGTTCTCTTCGCCCGATGGAGCCGTCTCTGACGGACACTTCTGGGTAAAGTCCGTCGCCGAGTTGACTGTGGTTGAGGGGCTGTCGGATTGGGAGATCGCCCTGACCGGAGTGGAGTCGGTTGGGCTGGACCGCTCGAGCTTCGAAAGCATGGCCGAATGCCCCGATACTCCCCATCCTGCCGCGACATTTGAGACGACGACCAAAGAAGGCGACGCTATCGTCTATGAGGGGGTGCCCCTCTGGCTCGTCATATCCATGTTCGACGGTGGCGATGCCGAAGGAGGGCATTACCTCTTCAACAAAGGTCTGGCAGACAAGGGCTACACCATTGAGGTGGTCGCGGCAGACGGCATGACTGTCGAATTCACTTCCCAGGAGGTTGCCTACAACGCGGACATCATCGTTGCCTACAAAGTCGACGGGAAACCTCTGGGCGAGGATGAAGGCCCCCTCAGATTGGTCGGTTCCGGCTTGCCCAGCAAGAAGCACGGGGTTAAGCAGATTGCCGAGATCAGACTGGTGAACCTGCCGGAATAAGGACAATAACCGCACAGGCGGCCGCTCCAGGGCCTTGAGTCAAGGAGACTCCCATGCGGCGGCCGTCCTGTCGCGAGAAGGTGATCCCGGATGACCATCTTTCCCAAAGCATCGCGGGCGCGAGCCGTGAGACCTCGCCGGACTCGCTTGAGTCCTTTCAGGCGGTTCTACGGGGCGCAGCCCCTGGTGGCGGCTTGGACGGTCCTGGCTATCCTTGTCTTGGCCGCCGGCCTCTCGGGCTGCAAGGATCTCCCCGATCCCAAACTGTCCGTGACAGGAGGCTTGGCCCAAAGTGTGACCCGTGATAGTGCCGTTGTGAAGGCGCTGTCCACGACGCTTCGCGTCGATCTGGAGAGAGACCCGTCGGACAGGCGGACGTTCACCATATCGGTATTGAACATCAGGGCGGATGCTGTCTCGATAGAGGTTCATGGCCCTGAGGCAGGCTCGAACCGACCCGGCGCGGAGCCCGTGATCGAAACCAAGAGGCTCTCCCCCACCTCCATGGAAGTTTTGGTGAAAAGGGGCTCCGGGAGGATCATCCTTGAAACCACGCCTCAAGAGACAGAGCCGCTGCGCTTCGCGGTCATAGGCGACACCCAGGGACGAAACAATGTTTTTAGCAGTATGGTCCCACTGATCAACGAATCCGAAGCGGAATTCCTTGTGCACCTGGGCGATATGACCCCATCGGGCGCTTCGCGGGAGTTCGAGGCGTTCGATGAGGCGCTCTCGGCTCTTGGCGTCCCGTGCTTCGCGGTTCCGGGAAACCACGATGTCAGGGATTCTGACAGTGATCTCTTTCAGGCGAGATTTGGTCAGCCCAACCGCTACTTTGACTACGCGGGATGGAGAGTGGTTTTCCTGGATACCTCCTCCCTGGGACTCGGTCCCGAGGGGCTTTCCTGGCTTCGTGAGACGCTGGGGGCGTCGGGGTCACCCAAGCTCGTGTTCATGCACGTGCCGCCCTTTGACCCCCGGGGCGAAGACCACTGCTTCTTGGACCAGGTTGAGGCCGCTTCCCTTTTGGATGTGTTGACCGACCCTGAGAACGTGGTCAAAGCCGTCTTCAACGGCCACGTCCACATGTTCAGCCAGAACGCAGTCGAAGGCGTGACGTTCGTTACCAGCGGTGGAGGCGGCGCTGGTCTCTACGCCTCTCCCCAGGATGGCGGCTTCCATCACTTTGCCGTGGTAGAGGCCACACCCGCCGGGATAACGGTCACCCCTGTCGAGAAGCCTGCCGGTTACGCAAGCGATGATCTGGTGCTCAGCGGCAAAGGCGGAGAGATGCTCCTCTCACTGGAAGAGCTTTCGGGACTCGAAACGCGGGAAGCAAAGGTCAAGTATCAAAACCGCTATGAGAACCTGAGCGCCGAGAGGCTGTATCGTGGAGTGCCGGTGAGAGTGCTCCTGGACCTTGTAGGCGGGATGGAAGAGTCCGATACCCTGGTGGTTTACGCGTCCGACGGGTACGCTCAGGAATTCTCGTACCGGAACGTGTTCCCCGACGACTCATGGCTTGAGATCCAGGGTGACATGATAGTGGCCCTCAGCGCGGATGGAAAGACGCCGCCCGATTGGCAGGAAGGCTACAGGATCGCTTTCTTTCCGCCGGACGGAGTCTACAGCAATGATGATTGCGCCGGTACGTCAGTCGAAGGTCAAGGCTGGGGCATATATGAATCGGCCGGCGCCAGATGGGTTAAGAACGTGGTCAGACTGGAGGTGAGACCGAGGTGAGAGCAGCACCCGCGAAACCGTACAGGTTTTCCACCAGAGACCTCCTGATCATAGCAGTCCTGAGCGGGCTGGGAGGGGTCATGAGCACCTATGTGGGCTATCTTGGCACTCTCCTGAACAACTTGCTCGGCGTACCGTTCGGGGCGGGCCAGTTCGTATCCGGGCTCCATGTCTTCTGGATAGTGCTGGCGGCGGGACTGGTGCGGTCCTTCGGCGCAGGTTCGCTTTGCGGGTTGGTCAAAGGCACCGTGGAACTCCTTACAGGCAGCACCCACGGGTCTGTCATCGTCATAGTGTCACTGGTACAGGGTTTGGTGGTCGACCTCTTGCTTGCGGGTACTAGAAGGCGCAGCGTCCTCTCCTATATCACAGGGGGCGCCATCGCCTCCGCCGCCAACGTCATTGTGTTCCAGTTGGTGTATTTCTCGGGGGCTCCATGGGGCTACCTGGCGTTCATCACCTTTCTGTCGCTGGTGTCGGGAGCTTTGTTTGCCGGCGGCTTCGGTTACTCGGTGCTCACAACGGTCCACCAAGTGCGTCCCAGCATGATGCAGGAAGCCCCGGTCTCGGTCCCATCCTCGCCCAAGTCAGTCCGTTATGTCACCCTGGCCTTGGCTGTAGCGTTGGCCGTGGGTGCAGGATACTACTTCACTAATGTCTATGAGGCCCCTTGGAAAGGCGCGGCGCTGGGCGTGGAGGGCAACGTGGAGAAACCTCTCGCCGTGGACATCTCCAGGCTGGAAAAGGTCACCGTAGTTGCCGAGCTCAAAGGACAGGTCACTTATGTCGCCCCCAGGGAGTACACGGGGGTGCTTGTCACTGATATCTTGAGCGAGGCCGGCCCGAAGCCCGGGTCAAAGACCGTGACGGTGGTGGCATCCGATGGCTATCAGGTTGACTTTGATCTTGCCGACGTGATGGCAGATGACCGGATGATCATCATCGAAGAAGGAGATACCTTGC
This sequence comes from Candidatus Fermentithermobacillaceae bacterium, assembly GCA_012841375.1. Taxonomy (GTDB): domain Bacteria; phylum Bacillota; class Sulfobacillia; order Fermentithermobacillales; family Fermentithermobacillaceae; genus UBA3951. The sequence continues at coordinate 10,304 of DUUV01000028.1, read as the reverse complement.
GGCTGGTTGCCGGAAACTACGAAGGTGGATACTGGGTGCAGAAGGTCAGCAAGTTGGTAGTGAAGTGAACGTTGCGGTAGACATAAGGGACTTGTCCTTCCGTTACAGGGGCGGCACACGGCACGCTCTGTCGGGGGTGTCGCTCTCCCTGTCCGAAGGGTCGTTCACGACCGTAACCGGGCCAAGCGGAGGCGGCAAGTCCACCCTTTGCTTGGCCATGGCAGGGTTTATCCCCCACTCCATCGCCGGCGAGATGACGGGCGAAGTCTTGATCGGCGGTCTGGATACCCGCTCACATTCCCCTGTTCAACTCTTGGGCACCATCGGGATGGTGCGCCAGGATCCCGAAGCCCAGCTCTGCACCCTGACAGTGATGGACGAGGTGGCCTTCGGCCTGGAAAACCTGAAGGTCCCTGCCCGGGAGATTGAGGGCAGGGTCATGGAAGCGCTCAAGACCTGCCGAGCGGAGCACCTTGCCCAGAGAGACGTCTATTCCCTGTCCGGCGGTGAGAAGCAGCGTGTGGCCATAGCCTCCATTTTGGTCCTCCGTCCCAAGGTCATCGTCTTGGACGAACCCACGGCCAATCTCGACCCGTCAGGTACCCGGGCGGTGTTGGACACGCTATCCGCCCTGAAAAAGACGGGCACAGCGATAATGGTCGTGGAACACCGGCTGAGACATCTCGCCCGCTTGTCAGACAGACTGATACGAGTAGAGAACGGGAACGTCTTCGAGGAGCAAGGCAGGCCCCTCGTTCAGGCGGCCAGGCGGATTGCCGGGAGGATTGTCCGGACGAAAGACGAGACCGGAAGCCAGGGACCGCCGCTTCTATCCATTAGGGACCTGTGCGCTGGGTACGGACAGCGGCAAGTGCTCCAGGATGTCTCACTCGAGATCCGGCCGGGCGAGATCGTGGCTCTCATGGGCGATAACGGGAGCGGCAAGTCAACCCTGCTTTCTACGATCATGGGCCTCATTGAGCCGACGGGCGGCTCTATCGCGTTGGGCGGAGCAGAGGCTGTGAGGACGCCGGTCCGGGAACGGGCAGGGTTTGTGGGCCTCTCATTTCAGAACCCTAATCACCAGGTGTCTGAAAGCACAGTCAGCCGCGAGATCATGCTTACGGCCGAAGGGTTGGGAAAGAGCCCTTCCGGCAGACTTCAGGAGATAACGGAGAGGTTCGGGCTGGCCGGGCTTGAGGACAGAAGTCCCTTCTCTCTCAGCATGGGGCAAAAGAAGCGCCTCAACATGACGTCGCTCCTGGTGTACGACCGGAAGCTCCTGCTCCTGGACGAACCGTTCACGGGACAGGACCCTGATATGGTGAGTGCAATTGCGGAGGAACTGGCGGCCCACGTCCGGCAAGGCGGGGCGACCCTTATGGTCTGCCATGATCCGGAGCTGGTCCAAGCGATGTGTTCAAGAGTCATTTTCCTCCAGGACGGATGCGTAGCGGTCGATGCGGACACCGATCGGGCGTTTGAAGCGCTCCGGGAGATGGGAAGGCACGAGTTCACCCCGTTCGCTGCCCACTCCGAGAGCGAGTTCGATGAGGACGGACGCCTTGGGAGCAAGTCTTCCCGGCGCACGGCTGACAACGCTGCCGGTGTTCGTCCGGGTATATCGCCCAGAGTGTTAGGCTTTCAGCCGGGCCATTCGTTCCTCCACTCGTTGAACCCGCTGTGCAAGGCTTTCTTGCTCGTCCTCATCACCGTGCTCGCTTTCTCCGCATCCGGGATATCCCGCCAAGCCGTGCTGTCCGCCTCCCTGGTGCTGGGGGCGGCTCTCAGCGGTGCCGGGTTCGACCGCTTCCGCAGAAGGCTGAGGGTCCTGACGGTGTTTTCCGCCACCGTATTGCTGGCCCAGATGTTCTTCTTCAAGCAAGGCACGCCTATCCCTTTGTTTTCTCTGGGCCGGGTCAGTGTGGTCGTGTGGTCTCAGGGATTGGTGAGAGGCATTGGCCTGGCCCTTCGGTTCCTGAACGTCATCTTCACCAGTTTCCTTTTTGTCGTCACCACCGACCCGAACCACCTGGCCTACTCCCTAATGCAGGCAGGACTCCCCTACCGGTACGGCTTTATGCTGGTTGTGGCCTTAAGGTTTATCCCGATCTTCGGATACGAGATGGTTCAGGTGAGGAACGCCCAGCTTAGCAAGGGAATTGACGTGGGCTCCGCCGGCCTAAAGAGTCTCCCCCGTTACGTCAAGTACACAGTCATGCCCCTGGTGATATCGGCTCTGGAGAAGGTGGACAACCTCACGATCTCCATGGAGGGCCGGGCGTTCGGGCTCTACCGCGACAGGACTTACCGGGTCTCGTTCGCGATCACGTGGAGAGACTGGGTCGCGACGCTCTTCATCACCGGAATCATCTCCGGGCTGTGGGCGATCGTGTAGATAGGCGCCCGTCGGCGGGCTAGAGCGCAACATGCAGAAATGCCTGAGCGCTGCGTGAGTTCTACCGGATGCATCTACACTTGCCTTACTTCTCTTCCTAGGGCCCAAAACCGTCTCAGTCTCGTCGTCGCGTCTCGGTCACCTTGCCGTCTGCGACCGACAAGACTACACCGGCTCCTTCAACAACCCCCTCGGTGTGGGACACAGCCAGCACCGTCTTGCGGGACGCGTACTCATCCACCGATTGACGGATAAGGGCCTCGGACTCGGCGTCAACCGACGACGTCGGCTCATCTAAGAGCAACAGACCGGCGTCTTTGAGAAACGCCCTGGCAAGGCAGATCCGTTGCTTCTGTCCTCCGGAGAGGTTGCCTCCCCGTTCGTCCAGCACCGTGTCATACCCTTCGGGCAGTCCGGCGATGAACTCATGGGCATTGGCGAGTTTGGCCGCGCGGATGATCTCGTCCAGAGAAGCCTGCTCATTTCCCATGGCGATGTTCTCGCGGACCGTCCCCGGGAAGATGAAAGGCTCTTGTGGGACAATGCCCACCTGGCTCCTGAGCTCCTTGAGCGGTATGCTCGAAACATCCTTCCCCCGGAGCTTGATGGTACCTTCCCACGGTTCGTAGAAGCCCTGGATGAGCCTCAAGACCGATGTCTTGCCGCCGCCGCTCGGGCCCACCAGCGCTGCCTTCTGCCGCTCTCTGATCCGAAAGCACGCTCCGTCCAAGACGGCCCTCTCCCGGTCATAGCCAAACGTCACCGAGTCGAACTCAAGCACGAAGTCTGTATCCTCCGGGTGAAGCGCGGTGTGGGCATGGGATTGCTGAAGCCCGGTCTGAACTTCAGGTCGAGGCGCCATGCGGGGGTCAGGATGAAGCGCAGCGCGTGCGTCGGGTTGAAGGGCGCCACGGGCGTCAGGAGATCCCTCCGCGAGGGCGTCTCCGGCGTCCCGCTCAACCGGTATCTCCATGGAAACCTTGAGCCGCCTGCTGGCCGCCAGGTTCTGCTGGATCGTCGCCCAGCTCTCGCCGAGTGAACCGAACACGTTGAGTGGGAGAGACGCGAGCTGCATGACGCCTACGGCCTGCCCCACGGTCATCCGGCCTCGTAGAGACAAGAATGCGGCCACGATGAGCACGCCCACGGAGGAAAGACCTTGGGTGATGGCGGTGGCTCCGTATTGAAGTCCCAGCAGCCGGCCTCTCTTCCGGGCGACCCCGTACAGCCGGTCGACAGTCCTGAGAGCCCTCCCAAGGGCGATGGGTTCCGCCTTCAGCGACTTCACCACTGCTATCCCGCTCAAGAGCTCCGTGGCGGCCGAAGTGGTATTCGCGGTCTCAGCCTGGTACTCATCGCTCACCTTCCCGACCGGCTCGGCGAAACGGGCTCCCACAAACATGCAGAGGGCCGCCAGGACGAAGAGGGCCAAGGCGGTGCCGGGCCCCCAGGCGATGAGGGTCACCACGCACGACACAATGAGTCCGATATCTCCCACAAGACCGTGAAGCAGGCTCAGGCCCTGCTTGGCAGTCTCTGTATCATTTACGAGCAATGATACGGTATCCCCGGTCTTCTGGATGTGCCAGTATGACAGGTTCGCCCTTAGCGCCCTGGACATTACCTTCCTCCGGATGTTTAGGGCGACGGCCTCCAGCGTCCAATTAGACAGGAAGTGAGATATGCCCGCCAAGGCACCCATGGCTGCGGCCATGAGCCCGAGGAGTCGAGCCGCTCTCCACACCAGGGAGATCTCTTTGGCGGTGATGGAATCAGTGAGAACCGCCAGTGAGTAGGCTATGCCCGGGCCGTAAGCCAGGTTGGCGCATATGTTAAGGAATATGCAGACGATATAGAGGGGCCAGTAGGCGCCGAGGAACGACAGCATATCCCGGACATCCCTCCAAGAGTCCGGCCGCTTTTCGCGGGAACGCTCGGTCCGAGCCCCTTCTTCACGGGCTCTGTCGCTTGTCTCGATTTTACCTTTCCTGCCGTCTTTGTCGTCTCCACCATCTTTGTCGTTTCTTGCGCTCGGCTTCGGACTCATCCGGCCATCACCCCTCCCGTTTCGCCGACGAGACTGCTGTAGACGGTCCCGGGCATATGAAGATCCGCATGGGTTCCATACTCGACAATGCGGCCACCGTCCATCACAAAAACAAGGTCGGCTCTCGCGGCTATCTCCAACCGGTGAGTTGCGACTACACAGGTCTTTCCCTTCATTGCCAGGAGGAGACTGGACCAGATCCGCTCCTCGGACTCTCTGTCCACCGAGGACGTCGGCTCATCGACCAACAGCACCGCGCCTCTCTTGAGAAGCGTCCGGGCAATGGATAGACGCTGCCTCTCCCCACCTGAGAATGAGCTCCCCCTCTCGGATACTTTGCGGTCCAGGCCACCCTCATCCCGCTCAACAAACTCCAGGGCGTCGGCGATGGACAATGCTTGTCGCAGTTCGGCTTCGGTGGCTTCTGCATTGGCCAACTGAAGATTTTCCCGCAGGGAACCTGAAAAGAGGAAGGGCTCTTGGGGCAGGTAGAGAGTCACAGTGCGAGCCCAGCTCGCCTCATAGTGAAGGTCCCGGTCTCCGATGAACACCGTGCCGGGATACGGGCGGTAGAGCCCGGCGAGGACCTTGATGAGAGTGCTCTTGCCGCAGCCGCTCTTCCCCGCCAGAACAACCAGAGACCCGGCCGGTATCTCAATGGAGATGTCCTTCAGAACAGGGGTGCCTTGGATATACTCAAAGGAAAGGCCGCGAACGGTTATCGAAAGGCCTGCGTCTTCTGGTTCTGGTATGGCGTCGGCGGACGGGTCGGTGGTTCCGGCTCTACTCAGTGAATCTGCGCGCTCTGTGATCGCTGCCCCTTCAACCGGGGCCAGGTTCGCATCCGGCGGAAGGTCCCATTCGCTCTCGATGACATGCTGCTCAGGATGCCCGTCAGCGGGGACCGGGTCCACATCCCGCGGAAGGTCCAGGATCTCAGTGACACGGCGGAAAGCCCCGAGACTCCTTCGAACGTTGGCCAGAGACCGTCCCATGCCCGCCAACGGCCAGCCCAGGTTGTTGCAGAGGCTGACCAGCGCCAGTATCCCTCCGATGGTAAGCCTGCCTTGGACAGCCATGTAACCGCCGTACCCAAACGTGACGGCAAATGGCAAGAGGGAACCTGTGCCCATCCAAGCGGCGTTCAACGCGAACACCGAGGACATCCTCACGGCCGCCAGCCTGACAGCAGACGCTCTTGTGAGAAAGCGTTTTTCAGCCGAGTCCTCTGCCAGGAAGGACTTGATAGCCTGGACACCCTCCAGCGTATTGAGGGCTTCGGACGAGACTTGGCCGATAGCCGTCTGGAGCTCCATAGACCGCTTGTTGATAGGTCTGGAAATGGTTCCGCTGACGACCAGTGTAACCGGGCCCGTGAGGGCGCAAGCCAGGGCGACTTGCCAATTCAGGGTGAGCATGTACGCCGCCGCAGCGAATGCGCGCAATGCGACCCTGGCCAGGAGATAGCATTCAGTAATGACTCGTGACGAGACAGTGATGTCAGATGTCAATCTGGATGCCAAGTCGCCGCGGGGGAGTTTCTCGAACTGAAGGAGGGGCATCTCGACCCCGGAGCGCATCAAGGCCTCCCGTTGCCTGCGGGCGAGTTCCTCCACGAGACGGACCCGCATCGAAACGCCCGTGCCTCCAATGAGCGCGCCAAAGACCGTTACTCCAAAGAAGACAAGTGCCGCCCGCCAAACAAGAGAAGCATTCAACGCCACGAAGGCATCCAGAAGACCTTTCAAGGCGAAAGCGCCTAACGCCGGCTCCAGCGATTCAGTCACTAAGAGGAGGCTCAGTTGCAGGTATGTCTTGAAGGGGCTTTCTATCAGCCCCGTGACCCGTCGGAGATCGCCGGAAATGGCTGCTCGGGTTTTCACAGTTCGAACCCCCGCAGGCTTTGTGGTAATGGACTGGGATCAAATGGCTGATGCCATTCTATGATCGGTGGAAAAGATACGTCAATTCCGCCAAGTCTGCCACGTTCATGTAGAATCCACTGTGAGGCGCAAAGGAAAGTCGTCCCTCCACGAAGAATACAAGACTGACAGTGCCTACTGAACCGGAGGCAGATATCGGCCCAGGGAACCACAATCGCGCGTCTGTGTTTGTGGGGGCGTGTGCCGGGCTCGGGCGACATGAGCGTCAGTTCAGAACCAAAGGTTCGTGTTTGTTCAGGAGCGCGCAGCCGGGCGACAAGGGCACCGGTCATGAGCAGAGGTTTATGTCTGTCCGGGTGCGTGTGGCCGGGCCGCAGGAGGTTCTTATGGTCAAGCAAGGCGAGTTTGGTGGCTTTTTTGCCGAGTTCTACGACATACTCCACGCCGGGCTGGGAGACGTGGGGGCGTATGTGAGATATGCGTCCAGGTACTGCGGGCCGCTCAAGCAACTGCCAGGCGACGGTCTTCCGTCCGATGGCCTTCCTTCGGGCACCGTCTCCTCCGGAACGCCAGGGATAGCCAAAGCGGGTTCGAGCATCCTGGAACTCGGGTCGGGTACGGGCCGCATTCTTATCCCGCTGGCCGCCGCCGGATTCCACGTGACCGGCGTGGACAACTCAGATGACATGATAGCCCTATGCAAAGAGAAGCTGAACCGCGAATCCCCTTCTACGCAGGAAAGGACTAGGGTTATCAAGGGCAATGTCGTCGACCTTGACCTCGGAGAGACGTTTGACCTGGTGATCGCCCCGTGCAACCTCCTTAGCTGCCTGACTGACCGGGGTGAGGCGCTCTCCCTTCTCAAGACTGCAAAGCGCCATCTACAGGACAACGGGGTGTTTATCCTCGACTGCAGCATCCCAGACGTCCGTCTCATGATAGAGTCCAACGGCGTCACCAGGACCTTCGAGTTCACTCATCCGGTGACAGGCACGACAATCATCGATAGGTTCACGCCCCACTATGACTTCGTGAACCAACTGGAGACCGACCACATAGTCCTCGAAGAACGGTACGGCGACACTCTCCTTCGACGGGCAGAGACCACCGACACGCTGGCTTTCTACTTCCCCCGGGAAGTCAGACTGATGCTGGATAGCGCCGGCCTGCGAGTGTTCCACGAGCAAGGCTCGGTGACCGAGGACATCCCGTTGGACGAACATGCAGGCGAGATGGTGTTTTTCGCCAGGAAGGCGGAGCCGGGCAGGAGCGGGTAGACACCGCGTGAAGGACCCAGGGGCGTGTAAAGAACCTTCGTGGACACCGTCCGCTACAGTGCTCAAGTCGACGTCCGTCAGTGAGGTGCTTGGACGATTGAGGAGGTCTTGGACCTCATCCTTTAGTGCTCTGTCGATCTTCTCCACCCGGATGTCAGGAAATCGAGCCTCCCCTTGGTCTGCCTCCTATGGCGTGCCTCCCTGGAGAAAAGCCGCCAGCCGTTCATGCAGGAAGTACTCCCACCCCGCCCGGCAGCTCTCGCGACTGAAGGCCGGGTTGTCCTGTGGAAAAGTCTCTATCCCGGCGGCGATGAGCCTCAGTCTCGTGCCGCCCGGTGCCTCTGACAGTTCCCAGGTCACTGACGAGTCTCCCGCGTACCCCCCATATCGCCACCGGTAGGCGATCTTTCATTCCGGAACAACCTCGGTGACCTTCCATTGGTGCACGTAGTCTTGACCTTCGTGGTGGACAGTAAACTCTGTTTCGAAGCCGACTTCAGGTCTGAAGTCGGTCATCTCCGTGAAGTACCACCGGCGCATCTTCTCACTATCTGTGATGGCCTCCCAGACCACAGAGATGGGAGCCTCATAGATGCGCTCAACGACTATCGGTTCTATCTCTGCACTCATGGTGTCTCCTCCTGTCCGTGGTAGTTCCTGAGCAATCCTTGTGTAGGCCCTGCTTCACTCCTTGGGCAGAGACTGTGCTGTCCTTCGGCAGGCCCTGCTTTTCGTACCACCGCAACATCCCACTAGAGCCGAATCGACGAGCAAAACCGGCGAGCAATATCCACGCCTGCCTTTATTCGGGCTATAGCTCCCTAATCAACCTGACAGCCAGCGGACGCCTTGTGAGGAACTCCAAACCCGGGTTCATTGTGGTGCGCGGATGTTGGTACACATCCACGCCTATCTGAACCGGCTCGTCGATGATGTAGAGATAGCCCTTCTTCGTCCCATTATGGTCAATCTTGCCATCGTCATCATAGGACAGGATGATTGGCTGGTGCGAAAACGCTTCAGCCAGTTCCCTCCACTGCGTAATCGTGCTGCCCTCGCGCAGTACATTGAACACCTTGTCTGATCCGTGGTACCAGATACCTCCGTCTTCACCGGGAAACCTCATCCGGCTGCCTCCTAACGGTGGATGACCTGCTTGCACAGTCTTCTGGAGCGGGTATGGTGACAACCTCCACCCTTCCGGCGAGGTGTTACAGGTCTTCTCTCTACCGGGTGGTTCTTCCTTTCGGACTGTCGACGACATCGCCTGGTTCAGCCTGGACAAAGCCGGAGCCAACTTGAGACCTGGGAGCATAGCGAAAAAGGTGTTTGTCCAGGCGAGGAGGAAGTGCTCCTCCGGCCTCTTGGACTCCGTATGACGGGGGTGAAACCATGATCGAGCTTCCCGAGAGCTATGCCCTGGCGGAACAGGTCAAGAAGACGCTGACAGGCAAGCGCATTTCCAATGTAGTCGCCAATCATAGTCCTCACGGCTTTGCCTGGTTTTCCGGCGATCCCGCAGACTATCCGGCAAAGCTGGTCGGCAAGAATGTGACCGGAGCCCACGTGTGGAGCGGCAACGTGCGGATAGAGGCGGAAGAAATGCGCCTCCAGATCTCCACTCCAATGAGGTACCATGCGCCGGGCGAGAAACGCCCCGCAAAACACCAGCTTCTCATCCAGTTCGAAGACGGGTCCGCCATAAGTTGCACGGTCCAGATGTGGGGCTGCATGTTCTGCTATGAAGTGGGTCATGAATCTGAAGGGATCCCCATTGCATGCTCGACAAACACCAACCCATCACCCCTCGAGGACGAATTCGACTTCCCGTACTTTTGCAGACTGGCAGAGCCGGGGGGAACGAACGCCTTGTCCGCCAAAGCGTTTCTGGCCACCGAGCAGAGGATTGTGGGTCTGGGAAACGGAGTGCTCCAGGATATCCTGTGGACTGCCAAGATACATCCCAAGCGCGTAATGGGAACGCTATCTGACGCTGAGTTTAGGTGCATGTTCGACGCAGTGAAGACTGTGCTCCGCGACATGGCAGCCCAAGGCGGCCGGGATACTGAGCGCGATCTTTTCGGCATGCCGGGTGGCTACAGGACCGTGATGAGCAGAAAGACGGTAGGAAACCCTTGTCCTCGGTGCGGCGAAACCATCCGCAAGGAAGCCTATCTCGGCGGGAGCATCTACTATTGCCCCGGGTGTCAGGGGCTCTGATCTGCGACGAATTCCTTGACGGGAACCGTCATTGTACTCTGTACTCAGATCACCGTTGTGGGCGGGTCGTCTCGCAACAGATCTTCGCTGTCATCCGGGTCGCCCTGACACCCAAGCATCATAGCACCACTTGATCGTAGCACCCGGACCTACTGCCAGTTGCCGCAAGACCACTTTCATTGTGCCCCACCCCGGCACGCCGAGGCTCCGGGTCGAGGATGTTAGGCCCTCTACTGAGACACCCTAGTGTTGCCTGAGAACGGTGTGAAAGGAGGGTCATCCGGTGAAGAACCTGACATCCCGAGAGCTCCTGTACCTGGAAGATGCCGGCAAGATGTTTGAGTCCATCGCCAAGACATGCGACTTCGCGGCATCCAGCGCAGTTGATCCCCAGTTCAAGGCCTATCTTCAGACTCTGGGACAAGAACACAAGCAGTGGATGTCTGCCACCGCCGAAAAGGGCCAGAAAGCCCTGGTCC